>CAZLGP010000114.1:0-31748 GCA_964558905.1 uncultured Thermoanaerobaculia bacterium
GAGAGGGAGGAGGGCCACGCGTGCGACGACGATGCAGATCGTGCGGAGGAGGGGATGGTGGACGAGCGAGAGAAGCGCGAGCGCGCCGATCACGAGAACCATCGCCGCGGCGTTCGTGCCTTCACTCCGCATCCGCCCGACGACTTCGCTCTGCGCTCGCGCTTTGATGTCGACATAGAGCTCGGGTGCATCCTCGCTCTCCGACTCTTGTCGTTCGCTCGAGGCAGGCTCCTCGGTGACGCGGAAGCGCTGCGTATCACTCTCCTGCCGTGGGAATCCGCCGTGAAAATAGATCGACACGACCCATTCGTCGTCGGGATGCATCGTCTCTCGCCGGCCGGGAACGTTCTCGATGCGCGCGAAGCTCTGGACGGAAAGGCGTGGGGCCGCACGCGAGCGCGTCACATAGAGGCTCGTGACGTCGAACTGGTACCTGCGGTCGCCGGGGACCCGATAGTCCTCGCCCCACCACGCGACCGGCTCGCCCGCCGCGTCGACGATCCGAGCCCCGCGTCCCGGCTTCGTCACCTCGGATTGAAGAATGACGAACAGTCGCGCCCGATCGCTCGCCGGGACGCCGGCGATGCGCTGCTGGATGCGCGCCGCCGTGGCGTCGAGCTCCGCCTCGAGGGTGGCGATCCGGGCTCGAATGCTCCTCACGTCGTGTGCGAGGTGTTCTGCCGAGCGCTCGGGAAAGTTGCGCTCGACCGCCTGCAGGCGCCAGAGCGAGGCGAGGTCGACGACGGCCACGAGCGTGAGGAACAGCGCCGCCGTGAGTGTCGCCTGGAGCGCCGCCGTCTCGGCGGGTGAGCCGGGAGCGCTCAGCCCGCGAGAAGCCAGCGTTCCGGCGATGAGGGCCAGCGCCCCGATCGACACCGCCACCCAGATGTGCGGCCCGGCATAAAGACGAATCGCCGCCGCGAGAGCGACGGCGATCCATGCATACCTCATGGGAGGGATCTTCGCAGAGTTAAGTAGGGTCAGACCTAAAATCTCTACTTAACTTACTTAACTCTGCATGGCCGCACAAGCCGCGGCGATGAACTGTCATCCTGCGCTGCGCTCCGCCGGCTGCTAATGACAAACAGGTCCCGGAGGGACGACAGAGGGTAGCCGGTGGCAAGCCGCGAAAGCGGCGCAGCCACCGGAATGATGCGCGTGAGCCCATCGCGCCCCGGCAGGGGCGCAAGACCACTCTGGAACCCCTGCCGGGGTGCAAATCCTCCCACCATCCTGAACCGGTGGCGGCACCGCTTTCGCGGCTTGCCACCGGCTACCCTCTGTGACGCCTCCGGCGTCGGGCGGGCTCCATGTCATTCCCTCACATGCAGCGCGCGCGCTGTGAAGCGGCTTCTAATGAAGTACATTTTCGGCTTATTAGAATCAATAAGTTACGCACGCACATGAGTCAGATGCACTCAATCAACAAACGGGACCGGAACTTCATCACCTCTCCCATGGCGCCACGCCATTCTCCCGGCTCAGGATGACACCGGTTTCTGCCGCGCAGGCTCCTTAGCCGCCGGAGCGGATCGAGACGACGGAGTAGCGGTCGCCCTTCTGCTGCAGCGTGATGTAGAGGTCGCGCTCGCCGTCTCCGATCGTCCAGCGCGCCTTGATGTGATGCTGTCCCTCGGCACGCTGACCGCGAACGCTGACGCGCTCGAAGCCGGTCGGTTTGACCTTGTTGAAGAGTCCGTCCAGAAGATAGGCCGCCTGATCGCGGCCGAAGAAGCCGCTCTTGTCGGCGAGGCCGGGGAACTGGAGCATGACCTGCTCGTCGGAGCCGATGCCCGCAACGATCGCGTCGACGTCGCCGCTGCCGAAGCCGCGGTCGAGGCTCGACATCGCCGCGTCGAGGTCACGGAACTGTGCCGAGGCCACGATCGGGACGAACAGCAGGACGAGGGCGATGCGCGTCGCGAGTTTCATTTGATTTGTCTCCTGTGCCTTTAGTAACTGCCTGCAAGTGGTCTTTATTCTAAGTGATTTCAACGAGTTACGTGGACTCGTCATTGCTCTCATCAAGGGTCGTCCGTGTCCTCTGCCAATGACGGATTCCGCGCTGGAGCGCCTCGTCGCGGAAGTCGTCCGGAACCGGGGCGGCCACGCGAAGTGGCTCATTTGTCAAAGGATGCGTCAACTCGAGCTCCGCCGCGTGCAGCATCGGCCGGACCGCGTTCCTCTCTCCATAGAGCCAGTCGCCTGCCAGCGGATGACCGATGGCGGACAGATGCACCCGGATCTGATGCGTCCGGCCGGTCTCGAGATGAATGGCGACGAGCGAGCCCGTGCGGTGCGATTCGATCGGCTCGATGTGGGTGATGGAGCGTTTGCCACCATCGCGGACGGCGAATTTGATCGCTCCGACGCGGGCGAGCGGCGCGTCGATGGTCTGCTTCTCCGCGAGCTTGCCCTCCGCGAGGGCGAGGTAGCGCTTGCGAATCCGCTTGCGCTCGAACTGGCGCGTCAGCCGCACGTTGAGGTCGCTCCGTTTCGAGAAGAACATCACTCCGCTGGTCCCGCGGTCGAGCCGCTGCATCAGATATACGGGCCCCGCCTGCCTCGCGACCAGATCGTGAAGGAAGGGCTCGTCGGGCTCGTGCATGCGCTGCTGCACGACGATGCCGGCGGGCTTGTTGATGAAGATGAGGCAGTCGTCTTCGTAGAGGATCTCGAGCATGGGACGAATAGGACCTATGGGACGAATGCGACGAATGGGACGAATGGAAACATCGGTCCACCCATAGGTCCCATTCGTCCCATAGGTCCCATTCGTCCCATAGGTCCCATCATTCGCGATACAACAGGAACTCATCGCGAAACCTCGCGAACTCGCGCAACGGCTCTTCCCACTGCGCGACCCACTCGTCCACGTTGCCTCCGGCTTCGACGAGCTCGCGGTACTTCGAGCTGCCGGCGAGGAGGTCGATGGCCAGACGATCGGACACGAACTCGTAGGTCTCCGTCCGCCACTTGAACTCGTCCGGGTTCATGTCCCGGGCCACTTTCACGCACCACAGGCCGGTGCGGTAGGGCTCGAACGTGCCGCGGTTCGTGACGTGCAGCTCGACGCCGCCGCACACTTTGCCCGCGTGCTTGTGAAAGGTCGGGGTGAAGAAGTGCGGGCGGAAGCGAACGCCCGGAAGGCCGAGGCGGTTGAGTTGCTCGGCGAGCCTGAAGGAGTCGAGCCAGGGTGCGCCGAAGAACTCGAACGGATGGGTCGTGCCGCGTCCCTCGCTGAGGTTCGTTCCTTCCACGAGGCACATGCCCGGATAGACGGCCGCGGTGTACACGGTCGGCATGTTCGGCGACGGAATCACCCACGGGAGCTCCGTGTCGCCCCACCACATTCCGCGACGCCATCCCTTCATCGGGACGACGACGAGATCGCACTCGATCTTGTGCACGTCGGCGTAGTACCGCTTGAACCAGCGCGCGAGCTCGCCGGCGGTCATGCCATGGCGCGCAGGCAGAGGGAACATGCCGACGAAGCTCGAGTACTGGTCTTCGCGGATGTTGCCTTCGAGATGCACTCCGTCGATGGGATTGGGGCGGTCGAGGACGATCACCTGCACGCCCAGCGGCGCCGCCTCGCGCATGCAGATGGCCATCGTGTAGATGAAGGTGTAGTAGCGGGAGCCGATGTCCTGGAGATCGATCACCAGCGCGTCGAGCCCGCGCAGCACCTCGCGTCGCGGCGCGAGATCGGACTCGTTCTTGCCGTAGAGCGAGTAGACCGGAAGGCCCGTCAGCGGGTCGGTCGAGTGATCGACGTGGGCCATGTCCTGGGCCTCGCCCCAGATCCCGTGCTCCGGCCCGAAGAGCGCCGCCAGCTTCCACCCGCGCCCCGCGAGGAGCAGCTTCACCGCGTGCGACAGATCCCGCGTGACCGCGCTCTGATTCGTGACCAGACCGATGCGCTTCCCCTGGATGCGCCAGGGCTCCTCGTCGATGAGAACTTCCAATCCCGGCAGTACGCTCATTCGTGCTCCTGACGAACGATGAACGATGAAGGATGAACGATGAACGATGAGCACCACCGCCCTGTTCATCGTTCATCGTTCATCGTTCGTGTTTGGTCTTTCCTTCCAGCAGCTCCAACGCATGCGGGATCAAATGCAGCACGGCGGTGAGATTCTCGACGGCGCCGCTCGCGCTTCCGGGCAAATTCAGGATCAGTGCCGTTCCGCGCGTCGCGGCCTGGGCGCGGGAGAGCGAGGCCATCGGCGTTTTCTGAAGCGAAGTCGCGCGCATCAGCTCGCCGAAGCCGGGGATGACTTTCTCGCAGACGCGCAGCGTTGCCTCGGGCGTCACGTCGCGCTCCGCGATGCCGGTGCCGCCGGTGGTGACGACGAGGCGGCTGCCGTCGTTGGTCGCATCGACGATGGCCGTGGCGATGAACTCGATCGTGTCGGCGACGACGACCACCGCGTCGACTTCGTAGCCATGCTTCGTCAACAGCTCGCGCACCGCGGGGCCGGAGCGGTCTTCGCGCTCGCCCGTCGATGCGGCGTCGGAACAGGTGATGACACGAGCGCGGTGCATTGGTGCATTCTATGAGGACCCGGATTGAGGCGGGTATGATCCGCGCCGCGTGAAGCGCACGGATTTTTCCTACGAGCTCCCCGAAGACCTCATCGCCCAGGAGCCGCGCGAGCGCGGGCGCTCTCGCATGCTGGTCGTCACGCCGCCGGATTGCTTCGAGCACGACACATTCGCGAGTCTTCCGGATCGTCTGGGCGCGCGCGACGTTCTGGTCATCAACGACACGCGCGTCATTCCGGCCCGCCTCTACGCGCGTCCGATAGGGCAGATGCGGAATCCCATCGAGTTTCTGCTCACTCGGGAGCGCGATCCCACGACGTGGGAGACGTGGTGCCGTCCCGCGAAACGCGTCAGGCCGGGCGATGTGGTGACGTTCTCCGAGGAGCTGCGCGCGGAGATCGTCGAAAAGGAGGAAGGGACGGTCGTCATTCGCTTCCTCGGCGATCTCCGCGAGATCGAGCGTCTGGGGATTCCTCCGCTGCCGCCGTACATCCGGCGACCCGAGCCGCGCGAGAGCGACCGCGAGGCATATCAGACCGTCTACGCGGAAGCACGGGGTGCGGTCGCGGCTCCCACGGCGGGCCTGCACTTCACGCATGACATCCTGGAGCGCATCGCCGCGCGCGGGATCCCGATCGTGCGCGTGACGCTGCACGTCGGCATCGGCACGTTCAAGCCGGTAAAGGTCGACGACCTCGCCGATCACCGGATGGATGCGGAGCGCTACGACATCACGGCCGAGGCGGCGGATGCGTTGAATGCGGCCCTGGGGGAGAGGCGGCCGATCGTCGCGGTGGGGACGACGAGCGTGCGCACGCTCGAGAGCGCCATCCGCGCGGGGAAGGGACGTTTCGTGCCCGGCCACGCGGAGACGTCGATTTTCATTTCTCCCGGTTTCGAATTCAAAGCGGTGGACCGGCTGCTCACGAACTTCCACCTCCCCGAATCGACACTGCTGATGCTCGTCTCGGCGTTTGCGGGGATGCAAACGATCCGTGACGCGTATGCTCTCGCGATCCGGGAGCGGTATCGTTTCTACTCCTATGGTGACGCCATGTTCATTCCCTCGCGACGATGAAGTCTCAAAGTCGCAAAGTCTCAAAGTCGCAAAGAAGTCTCAAAGTCTCAAAGAGGACGGCGACACCATGTTCATCAGGTCGGCGCAAAGAATGGAGTCGCAAAGTCGCAAGGTCTCAGAGTCTCAAAGAGGGTGTTCGCGCGCTCTTTGAGACTTTGAGACTTTGAGACTTTGAGACCTTGAGACTCCGAAAGGAAAACAATGAAGAAAGTCCTCGCGCTACTCGTCGCGATCACGTTGATCGCTCCGGCCACGATGGCCACGATGGCCCAGACCCCTCCTCCCGCTCCGCCCACCGACAAGAAGGCCGATCCGAAAGATCCGGAGAAGGCCGAGCAGGAGCCGCGGCCGGTGTCGCAGGAGTTGCAGAAGCAGGAGTCGCAGAAGAGAGACGCGCCTCCACAGCCGCAGCCGGCGCCGCTCCCGGCGGATGCCGTCGCCCCCGCGACCGAACCGGAGAAGAAGGAAGAGAAGAAGTGGGACGTGATGAACCCGCCGGGGCCGTCCTACGACGTCCCTATCGACGTCACCAAGGGCACGTGGATGAGCGTCGACGTCTCGCCCGACGGCAATGAGATCGTTTTCGACCTCCTCGGCGACATCTACACGATCCCGATGACCGGCGGCGAGGCGAAAGCGATCACCACCGGCATCGCCTGGGACATGCAGCCGCGCTATTCGCCGAACGGCAGGTGGATCGCGTTCACCTCCGACCGCAGCGGCGGCGACAACCTCTGGGTCATGAACCGCGACGGCTCCGAGCCGAAGCAGGTCTCGAAAGAGACCTTCCGCCTCCTCAATCAGCCGGCCTGGTCGCCCGACAGCGAGTACCTCGTCGGCCGCAAGCACTTCACCTCCGAGCGCTCCCTCGGCGCGGGCGAGATGTGGATCTATCACCGCACCGGCGGCGACGGTCTGCAGATGACGAAGAAGCGCACGGATCAGAAGGACACAGGCGAGCCGGTCTTCTCGCCCGACGGGAAATACGTCTATTTCAGCGACGACGTCACGCCCGGCGCGATCTTCGAGTACAGCAAGGATCCGAACGGACAGATCTACGTCATCCAGCGTCTGGACCGCGAGACCGGCGACGTCGAGCGCTACGTCACCGGGCCGGGCGGATCGATCCGTCCGACGCCGTCGCCGGACGGCAAGTCACTCGCCTTCGTGCGGCGCATCCGCTACAAGTCGACGCTCTTTGTCAAAGACCTCGAGTCGGGTCGCGAGACGCCTCTCTACGACGGACTCGATCGGGACATGCAGGAGACCTGGGCCGTGCACGGTGTGTATCCGTCGATGGCCTGGACGCCCGACAACAGGTCGATCGTCTTCTGGGCCGGTGGGAGGATCCATCGCATCGACGTGGCCTCGAAGCAGGTGACAAACATCCCGTTCCACGTGAAGTCGACGCGCCGCGTGCAGGAAGCGGTGCGCTTCCCGGTCGAGGTGGCGCCGAAGAGCTTCGACGTGAAGATGCTGCGCTGGGTGCGCGCGTCGCCGAATGGCAGACAGGTGCTCTATCAGACCCTCGGCTACCTCTACGTGAAGGACCTGCCGAACGGGACTCCCCACCGTCTGACGAGGCAGACCGACCACTTCGAGTTTTACCCGTCCTGGTCGCGCGACGGGAAGTCGATCGTGTACGTCACCTGGAGCGACGAGAAGCTCGGCTCCATTCGCGTGGCACCGGCGACCGGCGGCGAGGGTCGCGCCGTCACCTCAAAGCCCGGCCACTACATCGAGCCGTCGTTCTCACCGGACGGGTCGAAGATCGTCTACCGAACGACCCGCGACGGCTACCTCCGTTCCAACCTCTATGCGGCCGAGTCGGCGATCTTCGTCATTCCGACGGCCGGCGGAGCTCCGGTGCGCGTGAGCAAGCGCGGCCTGCTGCCGATGTTCGGCGCGGACAACAGCCGCATCTTCTTCGCCACGTTCGAGGATGAAGGGAAACGGGCCGTGCGCTCGATCGCCATCGACGGCAGCGACGAGCGGCAGCACGCGATCTCGGCGTTTGCCACGGAGTTCGCGATCTCGCCGGACGAGAAGTGGCTGGCGTGGGTCGAGAAGTTCGACGTACACGTAATGCCATTCGTGCGTACCGGCAAGAGCATCGAGATCAGCCCGGGGATGAAGGCCATGCCGGCGGCGACGGTGACGAAGGACGCGGGCGAGTACCTGCACTGGTCGGGCGATTCGCAGCGCCTGTGGTGGTCGCTCGGGCCGGAGCTGTTCTCGCGCGATCTGAAGGACGCGTTCGCGTTTCTCGCGGGGGCTCCGGAGAAGCTGCCGGACGCGCCCGAGAGCGGCATCCACATCGGGTTCTCGCGACCGTACGACGTTCCGAGCGGCAAGCTCGCCCTCACCGGCGCTCGCATCATCACCATGAAGGGCGATGAGGTGATCGAGAACGGGACGGTCGTGCTGGACGGCAACCGCATCACGGCGGTCGGCGCGAACGTCGCCGTCCCCGCGGACGCGAGAGTCCTCGACGTCGCGGGCAAGACGGTCATGCCCGGACTCATCGACGTGCACTGGCACGGCTCGATGGGCTCGGATCAGATCCTCCCGCAGCAGAACTGGGTCCACTACGCATCGCTCGGATTCGGCGTGACGACGATCCACGATCCGTCCAACGACACGGCCGAGATCTTCTCGGCGAGCGAGATGGCGAAGGCGGGAGTGATCGTAGCGCCGCGCATCTACTCGACCGGGACGATCCTGTATGGCGCGAAGTCGCCGTATCGCGCCGACATCGAGTCGCTCGATGACGCGCTGGCGCACCTGCGTCGCATGAAGGCGGCCGGGGCCTTCACGGTGAAGAGCTACAACCAGCCCCGGCGCGATCAACGCCAGCAGGTCATCGAGGCCGCCCGGCAGACGGGGATGATGGTCCACCCGGAGGGTGGCTCGCTGTTCCAGCACAACATGAGCATGGTCGTCGATGGTCATACAGGCATCGAGCACTCGATCCCCGTCGCGCGCATCTACGACGACGTGATCCAGCTGTGGGGGAAGACGAAGACCGGCTACACGCCGACGCTGGTCGTCGGCTACGGCGGCAGCTTCGGCGAGAACTACTGGTATCAGAAGACCGACGTCTACGACGACCCGCGCCTGACGAAGTTCGTGCCGCGGCGCATCCTCGACGCACGCGCTCGCCGTCGCACGATGATTCCCGACGAGGAGTACAACCATTTCGACAATGCACGCGTGGCGAAGATGCTGCAAGATGCCGGCGTGACCGTGCATATCGGTGCGCACGGCCAGCGCGAGGGTCTCGCCGCGCACTGGGAGATGTGGATGCTGGCCCAGGGCGGGATGACTCCGATGGAGGTCCTCCGGGCGGCCACGATCGACGGAGCGCGCTACCTGGTGATGGACAAGGACATCGGCTCGCTCGAGCCGGGCAAGCTCGCCGACCTGATCGTCCTCGATCGCAATCCGCTCGAGGACATCCGGAACACGCACTCGGTGCGGTACACGGTGGTGAACGGCCGCATCTTCGACGCCGAGACGATGAACGAGATCGGCAACCATCCGCGCACGCGGAAGCCGCTTTATTTCGAGATGCCGGGCAATGAGACCTGGGGCGCCGCGGCAACGGAGGCGATCAGCGACAGCGACGATTGATTTCGCGGTGCTGAGTGCTGGGTGCTGTTCACCCGGCACCACTCCTCAGCGCTCAGCCCCAGCACTCAGTACCGCCTCCCGGAAGAGAGTGTTCGGATCTCGCAGGTCCTCGCCGGATTCGGGCGCCGACCGGAGGAACTGGACCGCCGCCCGGCGGCTGACGCGCAGGCGTCTCGCGTGCGCACCGTGCGGGCGGGACGCCCGCACGTCAGCCGGCGGGACGCCGGCGGTCCGCCTGGCTCGATAAAGTTCCGGGTCAGCACCCAGCACCCAGCACCTCACCAGTACGTCGTCGTGATCTCGCAATCGCCGCCCACCACGGCCTGACAGGCCATGCGCTCTCCTTCCAGGAACCCCTTCGAGAAGCGAAGCTCGATCGACGTCGGCGCACTGAGGTTCTCCGCTCCGGCGAGGACGCGCACTTTGCAGCGCGCGCAGACGCCGACGCCGCCGCAGGAGTTGGCGAGAGGGGCGCCGGCACGACGGGCGACGTCGAGCAACGTTTCGTCGCCCCTGGCCGACGCTTGGGACCCGAGGGGAGTGAGTGTGACGAGTCTTGACGGGGCGTTCACCGGGATTTGGCATCCGCGGACAAAACTTTCGTCCGGTTTCAGCGTCTATTACAGCATGAGACCGGAGAGCCGAATGAACGACGAGAGCCGCATCGCTGAAGAGATCGTGAGCGTCCTGCCGGCGGACATCGTGCGTGCGTGCTCACCTGAGAAGCAGACCATCCGGTACTCGGTGCGCACGGACGGCATGAAGCTGAAGACCATCGTCTTCAACCGCGAATCGCTGCGGCGCCTGATCGATGACCCCTCGCGGGCCGTGAAGATCGAGTACCTTCAGAGGGACCTCCTCGAGAGCGCCACCCGCCGGAACGACTTCCGCTATCCGCGCCTGCACATCCACGGCGTGCCGATCCTGCCCCGCCGCTACGCGCCGCTGGGACTCCCGCTGGCGTCGACGATGTGATTGGCGGTTGGCAGTAGCCGGTAGCCAGTGGCCAGTAGCCAGTGGCCAGTAGCCAGTAGCCAGTAGCCGGTTTCGGGTACCGCTCGCGGAAACGCACTGGCTACTGGCTACTGGCTACTGACTACTGGCTACTGACCACCCTCTGACGATTCGCAGGCCTGTGACTTGCTTTGCCATCGATTCGACACCATACTGCCGCAATGGCCGTCGAATTGGATGAGCTCGACCTTCGGATCGTCCATCTTCTTCTGAAGGATGCACGCACGCCGGCGGCGCAGATTGCCGAGCAAATTGGGCTTTCCCGACCCGCCGTCGCGGATCGACTGGACAAGCTCGAGCGCCAGGGCGTGATCCGCGGGACGACCGCGGTCATCGACCCGACGGCCATCGGGCGCGGCGTCACCGCCTTCATTTCCGCGCGCGGCGGACACCTGTCCGGTCCGGCGTGGAAGCGGTTCCGCGAGCTCATGCAACGCGACGAAGTCCTCGAGGTACACACCGTCGCCGGCGAAGACTGCTATCTGCTGAAGGTTCGTGCGGAGTCGATCGGCGGCCTGAACAGGCTCGTGGATCAGTTGAAGGAAGCGCCCTTGTCGCTGTCGACGCGTACGACCATCGTCATGGAAACGCATTGCGAGAAGGTCGGGGGGATCGATCTGGGGAGCACGAAGTGAAGCACGACAAAGCCGTCGCCTACGGCGCCTTTGCGATCGTCTGCACCGTATGGGGGACGACGTATCTATTCATTCGCATTGCCCTGGAGACGATCCCACCGCTTCTGCTGACCGGCTCGCGCTTCACCGCTGCCGGGCTGATCATGCTTCTCATCGCACGGCTGCGAGGCGAGCGCGTCCCGGGTGACTTCCGCACGCTGGCGAACCTCGCGCTCGTCGGATTCCTCCTCGTGGGGATCGGCAACCTCGCCGTCGTCTGGGCCGAGCAGTGGGTGCCCAGCGGTCTCGCCGCGCTGCTCGTTGCGACGGCGCCCTTCTGGATGGTGATCATCGAGGCCTTCCGTACCGGCGGCGAACGCCTCGACCTCCGCGGGGGCATCGGGATGCTGATCGGCTTTGTCGGCGTGGCCACGCTCGTCACGCCGGGCGGGGGCATGGCCAGTGGGTGGAGCCTGGCCTTCCTCCTGGGGGCGCTCGCGATCCAGATCGGCGGTGCGGCCTGGCAGTACGGCTCGGCGCATGCGAAGTACAAGTTGCAGCATGTACCGCTCCTGTCGTCGGCCGCGTTGCAGATGTTCTTCGGCGGCGCGATCGTTTCGATCGTCGGCCTCTCCATCGGCGAAGCGTCGCGCTTCGTGGTCACCCCGCGGACGCTCGGGGCGCTCGTGTACCTCACGGTCTTCGGCTCGATCGTCGCGTACAGCGCGTACGTCTTCGCGCTCGCGCACATGCGCACCACGCACACGTCGCTCTACGCCTACGTGAATCCGGTCGTGGCCGTCTTCCTCGGATGGCTGATCCTCGACGAGCCGCTGACCTGGGTGTCGGTCGTGGCGATGGTCGTGATTCTCGGCGGCGTCGCTCTCGTGCAGACGGCGGGCTGGAAGAGGCGTGTGGTTGCGCCTGTCGAGACGGTCAGGCGAGCAGCCTGAACGCGGAGTCCACACTTTCACAGTCGCACGGTCTCACCGTCTGGTCTCAAGGTCTCAAAGTCTCAAAGTCTCAAAGAGGCCACCGCCCACCCGGCAAGATCTCGGGCGGGTGGTCTTTGAGACCTTGAGACTTTGAGACTTTAAGACAGACGGTGAGACGGTGAGACGGTGAGACGGTGAGACGGTGAGACTGCCTTCACGGCTCACTTCCTCCCGGACGGCTGTCCTTCGATCGTCGCGATCTCACCGGTCTCGATGAGCATCTTTAGGCGGCGGAGATCTTCCTGCACGTTCACCGCGGGATCCTCACCCAGGATCTTCGACACCGTGGCGCCGAGGACTCCGGCAGGCGGGTCGTAGCGCAACACGACCTTGACCTCGGTGCCGCGATCGCCGGCGCGCGTGAAGTGCACCGAGCCGGCGTTGTCGACTTTGCTGCCGTCGATCGACCGCCAGCCGATCAGCTCGTTGGGGATCTCGTTGATGATCTCCGCTTCCCAGCCGACCTTGGTACCGGCCGGCCCTTTGGCGACCCAATGCGAGCGTCCGCCCTCGTGCACGGAGACGGATTCGAGGTTGTGCATGAACCGCGGGAGGTTCTCGAAATTGCGCCAGAATGCATAGATCTGTTCGGGTGGAGCGTGGATCGTGACGGCCTTCTCGACGCGCACGCCTTTGCCATACGGGACGCTGACGTGCGAGCCGTTGTTCTCGTCGACCGAGGAGATACCGAGCCCGCCGAACATGGGGCAGTAGCCGGTCGCTCCCCGAAACACCAGCGCGCCGCCGATGGTCCCGAGGACGAGTCCGCCGATCGAGCGCATCTTCAATCCGTACGCCGCGAGCGCACTGCCGAAGACCACCGATACCCACCGTTCCGGATCGTTGACGTTCTTCTCTAGTTTGCTGAAAACGTGTTCTTCCATAGCGCGTTTTGCGGCGCACGAAACGTGCCCGGACGCGGAGGAGATCAGTGCTGGGTGCTGAGTGCTGAGTGCTGAGTGCTGAGTCCCGCCGCCCTACTCAGGACTCAGGACTCAGGACTCAGGACTGGAGCACGCAGCACGCAGCACCCAGCACGCAGCACCCAGCACCCAGCGCACCCAGCACGCAGCACGCAGCACGCAGCACCCAGCACCCAGCACCCAGCACGCAGCACGCAGCACGCAGCACCCAGCACGCAGCACCCAGCACGCAGCACCCAGCACGCAGCACCCAGCACTCAGCACTACAATCCCCTGCCATGCCGATCGCGCCGCCTCCCGTCCGTCCGATTTCCCTCGCCGACATCTGTACCGCGCGCGACCGCATCCGCGGCGTCATCACCCGGACTCCGCTGATCCGTCTCCTGCACGGCGTCGAAGGTGCGCCGGAGATCTGGCTGAAGCTCGAGAATCTGCAGCCGATCAACGCATTCAAGCTGCGGGGTGCCGCGAACGCCGTCGCGTTGCTGACACCCGAGGAGCGGAGCAAGGGCGTGTGGACGATCAGCGCGGGAAACGCGGGACAGGGCGTCGCGTACGCCGCGCGCGCGGCGGGCGTTCGCTGTACGGTCCTGGTGATCGACAAGGCTCCGGAGACGAAGGTCGAGCGGATGCGCAACCTCGGCGCGCACCTGGTGAAGGCGCCGTTCGATGCCTGCTGGAACGCCATGGAAGACCGCGCGTTTCCCGGCATCGAAGGGACATTCGTTCACCCGTTCGACGACCACAACTTCATCGCCGGCAACGCCACGTGCGGAATGGAGATCCTCGACGACCTGCCCCACGTGAAGACGGTCATCGCCGCGATCGGCGGTGGCGGGCTCGTGACCGGCATCGGAAGCGCGATGCGCGCGCTTGCCCCGAACGTCCGCGTCTTCGGCGCGGAGCCGCAGACCGCCGCGCCCGGATCGGTGTCCTTCGCCGCCGGCGCGCCGCGGGTGTTCGAGCAGTGGGAAGCGTCGTTCGTCGACGGCGCCGGCGGCAAGAGCATCTTCCCCCGGATGTGGGAGCGCATGAAGGACACCGTCGACGGCTCGGTCGTCGTCACGCTCGACGAGGTGAAGCAGGCCATGAAGCTCGTCGCCTCGAAGATGCGCGTGATCGCCGAGGGCGCGGGCGCGTTGGGCGTCGCGGCGGCGCTGAAGGAGAAGGATGGGCCTGTCGTCGCGGTGGTCTCGGGCGGCAACATCGACCTCAAGAAGTTCTGCGAGATCGTGACGGCGTAGAATGGGATTGGATGAGACAGTCGCAGCGGCACTACCCGATCGAGGAGTATTTTCTGGCCGAGCTCATGTCTCCGGCACGGCACGAATACTTTGACGGCGAGATCTTCGTCATGTCGGGCGGTTCGCGGCGGCACGACACGATCTGTCTGAACGTGACTGCCCTCTTTCATGCCGCACTTCGCGGCTCGCCCTGCGAAGCGTTTACGGGCAACATGCGGATCAGAACACCGTCCGGGTTGTATACCTATCCAGATGCATCCATCGTCTGCGGAGTGCCCGACATCGTCCGCGTGCAGGGCATGGATACCATCGGCAATCCTGTCGTACTGGTGGAGGTTCTCTCGAAATCGACCGTCGACTACGACCGCGGACAGAAGTTCGAGCTCTATCAATCCATAGCCACCTTGCGCGACTACGTTCTCATCGAACAGACGCGCGTCGCGGTGGAGCATCGCTACCTGTCGGATGGAGAATGGCTCTCGAGAACAGCCGAGACCCTCGAGGACGGTCTCCGACTGACAGGCGTGGATCTCGAGCTCCCTCTGGCGCTGGTCTACGAGCGAGTGACCTTCTAGTGCCCCTTCCAGTTTGAAGGGACACTAGGTGCTGCTTCGATGGAAACAAGATTGAAGGGGCACTAGACTCGCGGGATGCTCCTCGGACTCGTCGTCGCCGCCGTGATGAACGGATATGCCGACGATGCGGTGTGTGCGAACTGCCACGCCGATCGGGCGAAGACGTACCAGCACGTCGGGATGGCGAAATCGTTCTACCGCCCGCGCGCGGCGGCGTTCATCGAAGACTTCGATGCGCCGCCCTTTTTCCACGAGCGCTCGCGGCAGTATTTCGAGATGCGCCGCCGAGGCGACGAGATCTTGTTCCGCCGATGGCGACTCGCGCCCGACGGCGCGCCGATCGACGTCTTCGAGCAGAAGGTCGACTGGATCCTCGGCTCGGGGAATCACGCGCGGACGTATCTGTATGCGACGCCCGGAGGCGAGCTCTTTCAACTTCCCGTCTCCTGGTACACGGCGACGCGCGAGTGGCGCATGGCGCCCGGTTACGACCGCCCGGATCACGACGGCGTCGTGCGTCGCGTGCGGCACGAGTGCATGTTCTGCCACAACGCCTACGCCGCGATCCCCGAGGAGAAGCTGTCGTACTGGCGCTCGCAGTCGTTCCCGGCGCAACTCCCCGAGGGGATCGGATGCCAGCGATGCCACGGACCGGGTGCGAAGCATGCGGAGACGAAGACGCGCGACTCGATCATCAATCCGGTGCGACTGGGAACGCGCCTGCGGAACGACATCTGCTACGAGTGCCACATGCAACCGACGGTGATCATCTCCGGGATGCGGAAGTTCGGCCGCGGCATGTATTCGTATCGTCCCGGTCAGCCGCTCGATGAATACATGCATCGCATCGACATCGACGAAGAGGACCTGCCCCGCGCCGAGCGGTTCGAGATCAACCATCATCCGTATCGGCTCGAACAGAGCCGCTGTTTCACGGCGAGCGAAGGGCGGCTCAGTTGTCTCACCTGCCACGATCCGCATCGGAAGGTGAGCGATCCCGCCCATTACCGGAAGGCGTGCTTGTCGTGTCACCAGTCCCCGCACCGTGCGACCGAAGACTGCACGTCGTGCCACATGCCGAAGCGGCGGCCCCAGGACGTCGTGCACACGGTCATGACGGATCATTTCATCCGCCGATCCCCGGGCGGGCCGGAGCTGCTTGCGCCTCGCGACGAACGCGAGCCAGCGCTCACGCGTGTCGAATCGGCGGACGAGCTGTACGACGTGATCGCGTTCGTCCGCGCGACGGGTGGCGCAAACGTGCCTTCGGTGATCCGGCTGATGCAGCTCCTGCAGGAGCGCAAGCCCGAAGAGATCGAGCCGTATCTCGATCTCGCGTCCGCACTGCTCCGGCACCGGAGGTGGAAGGAGCTCGACGAAACCACGAGATTCATCCTCGCGCGGGATCCGAAGCAGGAGCTCGCACTGGAGTGGCAGGCGATTGCGCGCGCGGGGCTCACGGGCGATACAAGGGAGGCCATCCGTATCCTGTCCGCGCTGCAGCGTCCCGAGGCGGCGTTCAACGCCGGGGTGTTCCTCGCGGGCCGGGGGCGGATGAAGGAGGCGATTGCGATGTACGAGCGTGCCCTCGCCGCGCGTCCGAACATGGCCGCGGCCTGGTTCCGTCTGGGCGAAGCGAGCCGTGAATGCGGCGACACGCTGGGAGCCATCGATGCTTTCCGCCGCACGCTCCAGATCGACCCGTCGCACGAGCGAGCCCTCGAGGCGATCGCCGATGCGTGGCGAGCGATGGGGAGTGTGGAGGAAGCGGAGCGATACGCGCCGGCTACCGGACCGTCGCCACCGGCCGGAACCCGGGCACCTGCGGATACTCGCGGCGGTCGATCATCTCCGCCACCGGAGCCTCGATGATCGGGACCGTGTAGCCCGCCACGACCGCGGTCTTGCCGGTGGGGGTGCGCTTCGAGACGTTGCCGGCCACGCGCACGACGATCTTCTTCGGATCCAGCACCGTCGCACCGCCTTCTTCGAGGATGACGTCGGGGATGAAGATGTCGGCGTTGGGGGGGATGTTCTGCAGCAGCACCCTGGCCGTCTCGGCGCCCGGTGCGTTGAAGCCGATGATCGCGTTCTGCGGCGGAACGTCGAGGACGACGAAAGCGCCATTCTCGGCAATGCCGCCGGAGGCGTACTGGACGTCCTCCACCCAGACGGAGGACGACTGGAAGAGTGCGGCGCGGCGGGCGAGCTCCATCTCGATCGTCTCTCCGCGCGTGGCGCCCTTCACGTCGAGGATCCACCCCCGGACGCTGACCGGATCGCGGCTCATGCGGTAGATCTCGTCGCCACCTTCGGTGCCCCCGCAGGCGGCGAGCGCGACCACTGCGATCGGAATGAGAAGGCGACGCATGTCCGGGAGCGTACCACGTGCGATAATCCCGGCGCCTTCGCCATGAAACGTCTCCTCGCTCTCGGTGCGCTCGCAGTTCTCACTCTCGCCTCGATCGTTCTCGCTCAGGTGTCCGGACAGGGCACCCTGCGCATGCCCGCGGGCGATCACCCTGTCACGTACATCGAGCAGGGGGGCCAGACCTACGTCTCGGCGGAACAGGTCGTGACCGCGCTGGGCGGGACGCTGACTCCCGACGCGAACGGCTTCAAGGTGGCGATCGGCAACAACGTCGCGGCCTTCGGTTCCGACTCGCGCTACGGCGTCATCCGCGATGATCTCATCGAGATGCCGGTGGCTCCGATCGCGGTGGAGGGGAAGCCGTTCGTGCCGTGGCAGTTCTTCCAGGGACTGCTCGCGAAGACGGCGTCGCTGGACGTGACGTGGGACGCGAGCACTCGCGTGCTCTCCGCGCGACCGCTGGTGAGGGACGCGGTCGGCGTGCAGGTGTCGGTGGCGAACGTGGAGGGAATCTCGAAGATCGTCCTCACGCTCAGCGCACCCGCCGAGCTCGGGATCCTGAAGGAGCCGAACGCGTACGTAGTCCGCTTCAAGGCGCCGGTACGCGCGCCGTTTGCGGAGCAGAGCTTCGAAGACCCGTACATCGCGAGGATCATGTTCGTCGGGAGCGATCTGCGGATCCAGCTCACGGCGCCGGACGTGGTGGGCGATGCCTACCAGCTCGAGAACCCGCCCCGCGTCGTGCTGGATCTGCGCAAGGCCGCGGCTCCCATTCCCGGCGCGCCGCTGCCGCTACCGGGATTCAGGCCGCCGACGGAGCTCCCGGGCATCCGCACGATCGTGATCGATCCGGGCCACGGCGGGAAGGAAGTCGGCGCCGTGGGGCCGGGTGGGCTGCTCGAGAAGGACGTGACTCTCGCTGTCGCGCGGAAGCTCGCGGCCTCACTGGCCTCGAAAACCGGTGCGCGCGTCGTCATGACCCGCGATGACGACAGCCTCGTCTCGCTCGACCAGCGCACGGCCATCGCAAATCAGTACAAGGCAGACCTGTTTCTGTCCGTGCACATGAACGCGGCGGTGGTCAAGGACGCGAAAGGCTCGGAGACCTATTACCTCTCGCTCGAGGCCTCGGATGAACTGGCGAGGAAGGCGGCGGAGACGGAGAACGCATCGGCCGCGAACGATCCCGCCAGCGACCTCAAGCTGATCCTCTGGGATCTCGCGCAGCAGGCCTACATCGACGAGTCCAGCCTGCTCGCCTCGGCGATCCAGGAGGAGCTGAACGCCGCCACCGGCGTTGCCAACCGCGGTGTGAAGCAGGCGCCGTTCAAGGTGCTGATCGGGGCAACGATGCCGGCCGCCCTCGTCGAGGTGGGATTCATCACCAACGCCGAGGAAGAGGCGAAGCTGCAATCGGAAGGATTTCAGACCCTCATGGTGGAGGCGCTGACGCGCGCGGTGCAGCGCTACAAGACCAACTACGAGACGCGCATCGGGCTGATTCAACCCGCCGCGCCTGCGGCGGCGCCCGCGGCGACGACGACCGTGCCGGCGGCTACGACCACGACGCCCGCCCCGGCGAATCCCGCGACCAGGACGGAGCGGGAGTGAGCGTCTAGTGCCCCACAGAAACAAGTTTGAAAGGGCACTAGCGGTGGGAGCGCTCGCGCTCCTCGTGGTGGCCGGCGCGTGCAAGAAGAAGAGCGAGACGCCGGCGAACCTCAATGCCGCGAATCGGGTGAGCATGCGCCAGGTGCGTCTCTACTTCGAGTCGTCGCGGATGCTTCTCGCGTCCGAGCCCCGGAGCATCGCCCTGCCGGAGAGTGCCGCGGCCGCGATCCCGGTCGTGGTGCGTGAGCTGATGAAAGGCCCGGCCGCGAATTCGCAGCTCGGCCGCGTCTTCCCCTCGGATACCCTCGTCCGTGCGACCTACCTCCTGCCTGAAGGGACGGTGATTGTCGACCTCGGCGGGCCCACGCTGAGCGAGGGGTGGGGAACCGGCAGTCATCAGGAGCTGATGTCCCTCTATTCGCTCGTCCACACGCTGACGGCGAACTTCCCCGATGCGCGGCGCGTGCGGGTGCTCGTCAACGGGACGCCGGCCGAGACGCTGGGGGGCCACATCTCCCTGGCGAAGTCGCTGGAGGCACACCTGGGACTGGTCGAGCCGGCGTCACGATGAGGTGAACGGTCGTTCATTTTGCCGTGTCGTCGGGACTTTCCTGGACCGAACGGTCGTTTGGGTTTACACTTTCGATCGATCACCAAAAGTGGCGTATCTTCCGACATCTCAGCGGCTTGTCACAGACGCGTTACATTGAGAAAAGTTTCACAAAGTCGAAAAAGTCGTGCGATAATGCCCCGCGAACGAGTGAACTAAGTTTTACTGGATGGGCAGGCGAGAGCCGCTTTCTGCTGTAACAGCCTGCCATGAAACACTGCCTCTTGAACGCTTCCTTGAATCTTACCGACCCATCAAGCACACCCCCGAGCGTCGCGCCCGACCCCATCCAGTAAGTTCCCCAGACCCCGCCGGAAACGGCGGGGTCGTTCGTTGTAACCGGTTCCAGCCGGCACGGCCGGCAGCGCTGGTTGCTCCGCCTCACGGCACACTTCCCATGCATTCAACCTCGCGGCTTCGGGGCGGCGCAGCGCGCCTGACATTTCTACCGCGCAGACTCCTTCAAGATTGAAGGGGTACTCGTTCACCCCACCAGCGCGGCGACCACGCTCTCTGCCAGCAGGCGCACGTCCGCATTCACGTTCAGCCACCGGATCGCGGCCATCGCCGCGTCCGCTGCCGCGAGGAGACGCTCCCGAGGGATGTGCTCGCGGATCTCGAGGAGTTTTGTCGGATCGAGCGATTCGGCGGGATCGAGGGCGACCACGTCGCAGAGAATCGACCCGAGAAGAGCGATCGCGTCCTTCACGTCGTCGTGATCGGAGACGATGGCGGCCAGCGCGAGCAGCGCTGCGCCTTCGCCGAGGGTGGCGTAGCGGTGGAGGAGATCGAGGATGGTCGCAGCGAGGTCCTCGCCGTTGTCCATCAGCGCAACCTGACGGATTCGGATTGCCTCGCGCGGTCCGGCGAGCACGCGCTGGGTGTCGCCGACGTAGATGTGTTGTGAGCGTGACTTGATCGTCGGCAGCAGCAGGTCGGGCGAGCGCGTCAGCAGGAGGAACGAGGTGTCGCGCGTGGGCTCCTCGAGCGTCTTGAGGAGCGAGTTCGAGCCCGAGACGCTCAGGCCGTCCGCGGGGTCGATGATGAAGACTTTGTTGCGCCCCTCGTACGGGCGCAGCGCAGCTTCGCCGACGATGGCCCGGATCTGCTCGATGGAGATGAGCTTCTTGTCAGCCGCGGCCTCGACGAAGTGCACGTCCGGGTGCGTCCGCCGGTCGATGCGCTGACACGATGTGCAGGCGTCACTGGTCGACCCCTCGGGACAGTTGAGCGTCTTCGCCAGGCGCACGGATAGGTCGCGCAGCAGCGCCGGCGACGGTCCGTGCAGGATGATCGCGTGATGGAGCTCGCCGCGCCGGGCGGTATCGAGCAGAAGTGAGGTGGTCGTCGTCATGAGAAGAGTCGTGGTGCGCGCGAGCGCAGCGTTTCGATCGAGCGCGTGAACACCTCGTCGATCGTGCCGTGCGCGTCGACGATCGCGAACCGCTTCGGCTCCGCTTTCTCGAGGGCAAGATATCCCTCCCGCACGCGCCGGTGGAAGCGGAGATCCTCGGCCTCGAAGCGGCCCTCGTCGACGGCCATCTCCGCGTTCCGGGCATGCGCTCGAGCGAGTCCCGTCGCCTCGTCGATGTCGTAGAGCAGGGTGACGTCGGGCCCGAGTCCGTCCGTCGCCCACTGATTCAGCGTCTGCAGACGCCCAAGGTCGAGCCCTCGGCCGTAGCCTTGATAGGCGAGCGTGGCGTCGGTGTAACGGTCGCAGAAGACGACCGCGCCCCGCTCCACCGCGGGCCGGATCACCTCGGCGACGTGTTGTCTTCGCGAGGCCGCGTAAAGGAGCAGCTCCGTCATCGCGTCCATCCCCGCCGCCGCCGAGTCGAGCAGGATCGCCCGCACGCGATCGCCGATCGGCGTGCCCCCCGGCTCCTTCGTAACGATGCACTCGCGCCCCAGCCCGCGATACCACGCGGCCACACGCTGGATCTGCGTCGACTTTCCCGACCCCTCTGGGCCTTCAAAGGTGATGAACATTCAATCGATGAGTGCTGAGTGCTGAGTGCTGAGTGCTGAACGATGAGTGATGAACGATGAACGATGAACGATGAAGCGTCAACCTCGCCCTCCGCTCATGACTCGGACTCATCACTAAAGGACTCATCACTCCAGGACTCAGGACTCAGGACTCAGGACTCAGGACTCAGGACTCAGGACTCAGGACTCAGGACTCAGGACTCAGGACTCAGGACTCAGGACTCCGAAGTCACTCATCACGCCGGAGTCCGTCCCGGAGGCCGCGCAGGTAGTGCTCTCTCATCAGCGTCTCGAACACGCTGGGCCGGGCGAGAAGTCGAAACCGCTCGCCCAGGCGGGCCTTGCGTCGCAGCTTTGCCAGCTGGTGCTCGTCGGCCAGCCTGCGCGTCTCGAGCTCGTGCACTCCGAGAAAATGGCCGAGCTCGGGATGCTTCTGGTAGAAGATCGCGCCCGATTTTCCCACCGTATATTGCCGCCGGGCGAATGAGTCGACGCTCATCGGGTGGTAGTGGCGCGTCACGGCGTGCGCGTTGTAACGGATCCGGAGGCCTTTCTCGTTCAACCGGTAGGCGAGCTCGATGTCCTCCCACGCCGCCGACGGAAACGTCGTGTCGAACGGATGCGCGGCCAGGATCTCGCGGTCGATGGAGATGTTCGACGTATAAAAGAAGTTAAACGGAACGATGGCGCCGTCCTCGATGAGCTTGTAGCCGAATTGCAGGCCGTAGTCATTGATGTAGTTCATGAACGCGGTGACGCGCTCGTCGCGCGGCCAGCCGGTGTAGCCGAGGCAGGCGATCCAGGGATCGTCGTTCGCGTCGCGATGGACGCGGGCGTGCTCGGCGAGGAAACGCGGCTCGGGCACGGTGTCGTCGCCGATGAAGATGACGAACTTTCCTTTTGCGAGGGAGACGCCGTGATTGCGCGCGTGTCCGGGACCGGCGTTCGACTGGGTGCGGAACGTGATTCCCTTGCGGTGTGCCATCACGCGTGCGGTGTCGTCCGTCGAGCCGTCGTCGACGACGATCACCTCGAACGGTGATGCATCGACCTGGCGATCGAGCGCGTCGAGCACGCGGAGGAGCATGCCCGGGCGGTTGTACGTGGGGATGACGACGGAGAAGTCCATTCCGGTTGGCGGTTGGCGGTTGGCGGTTGGCGGGATTCTCCACCGGCCGTCAGACGCCAACCTGGGCCCTAAGCGCTGGCGCCCCCATCAATCGCCAGCACCTGTCCCGTAATTCCGCTGGCGTCGTCGGAGAGAAGGAAGGCGATCGCGGCGGCCACCTCGCCGGCGCCGATGATTCGGCGCATGGGGATCTGGCGGATCATCTCGCGCTTCACGTCCTCGTCGAGTGCGCCGATCATGTCCGTGTCGACGAGACCCGGCGCGACGCAGTTGACGCGGATGCCGCCCCGCGCGACCTCGCGGGCCAGCGAGCGGGTCATGGCGATCATGGCTCCCTTCGCCGCCGAGTAGTTGGTCTGCCCGACGACGCCGTGGAGACCCGACAGCGATGCCACGTTCACGATCGCGCCGCGGCGCTGCTGCATCATCACCGGCAGGACGGCCTTGGTCATCGACCATGTCCCGCGCACGTTCGTGTCGAGCACCTCGTCCCACTGTTCGGGGGTCATGTTGTAGAGGAGCGCATCGTGCCGGACGCCGGCATTGTTGACGAGCGCGTCGATCGTTCCGAACTTCGCCCGGACCGCCTCGGCCACACGGCGGTTCGCTTCATGATCCCGCACGTCCGCCTCGAAAGCGGCGGCGCGCCCCTTCGACTCCGTCTCGAACGCCAGGGCAGCGTCCTTCGACCTGGCGTACGTGAACGCCACCGACCATCCGCCCGCGAGGAGGTGCATCGCCGTCACGCGACCGATGCCGCGACTTCCTCCGGTAATGAGTGCAACTTTTGCCATTCAGTCGTCGAGTCTTCAAGTCTTCGAGTCGTCGAGTCTTCAAGTCGTCAGGTCGGGAGTCGTCGATTCGAAGACTCGAAGACTCGACGACTCGTCAGCTCTCTTCCTCGTATTTCTCTTTCAGCGTCGCCACGACCGTGGGATCCGCGAGCGTCGTGACGTCACCGAGGGCTCGGCCTTCGGCGATGTCGCGCAGCAGGCGGCGCATGATCTTTCCGGAGCGGGTCTTCGGGAGGTCGGCAGTGACGAGGATCTTCTCCGGTCGCGCGATCGCGCCGATCTTCTCGGTTACGTGTGCTTTCAGCTCCAACTCGAACTTCTCCGGATCCTCGAGAGCGTGTGCTCGCTCGCTCTCTTTCACGATCACGAACGCGGCGATGCCGGTCCCTTTGATCTCGTGCGCGATGCCGACCACGGCTGCCTCGGCGACGCAGTAGTGATCGACGAGCGCGGATTCGACTTCCATCGTTCCGATGCGATGTCCGGCGACGTTGATCACGTCGTCGACACGTCCGAGGAGCCAGAAGTAGCCGCTCTCGTCGCGCCTTGCGCCGTCGCCCGTGAAATAGATGCCGGGCCACTTGGACCAGTACTGTTTTTCGAACCGCTCCGGGTCTCCCCAGATGCCGCGAAGCATTGCCGGCCATGGGGATGTCAGGGCCAGGTAGCCGCCGCCGACCGTCACTTCCTTCCCGCGCTCGTCGAGGATCTTCGCCTCGATGCCGGGGAAGGGTTTCGTGGCGGAACCGGGCTTCGTCGGCACGAGGCCCGGCAGCGGCGTGATGAGGATCGCCCCGGTCTCGGTCTGCCACCAGGTGTCGACGACCGGGCAGCGCTCGCCGCCGATGTTGCGGTGGTACCACATCCACGCCTCGGGGTTGATCGGCTCGCCCACGCTGCCGAGGAGTCGGAGCGACGACATGTCGTGCGCCTTGGGCGGTTCCTCGCCCCACTTCATGAACGCGCGGATGGCCGTGGGGGCGGTGTAGAAGACCGTGACCTTGTGCTTCTCGACGATCTCCCAGAAGCGGTCCTTTTTCGGCCAGTCGGGAGCGCCCTCGTAGATCATCACCGTCGCGCCCGCGGCGAGCGGCCCGTACACGACGTACGAGTGGCCGGTGACCCAGCCGATGTCCGCGGTGCACCAGTAGACGTCGTCCTCCTTTAGATCGAAGACCCACTTGCACGTGGCCAGACACTGGGTGAGGTAGCCGCCGGTCGTGTGGATGATCCCTTTCGGTTTGCCCGTGCTGCCCGAGGTGTAGAGCACGTAGAGCATGTGCTCCGAGTCGACCCACTCCGGCTCGCACCATGCGTCGGCGGTCGCCATGAGGTCGTGGTACCAGACGTCGCGACCTTCGTGCATCGTCACTTCGTCTTCCGCGCGCCGGCGCACGACCACCACATGTTCGATCGATGGGCAGTCGGCAACGGCGGCGTCGGTGGTCTTCTTGAGAGGAACGACGGTGCCGCGCCGATAGCCGCTCGTGGCGGTGATGCAGACCTTGGCGGTGCCGTCCTGGATGCGATCCTTCAGTGCCTCCGCGGAGAAGCCACCGAAGACGACGGAGTGGGCCGCGCCGATGCGCGCGCAGGCCAGCATGGCCACCACCGCCTCCGGGATGAGGGGCAGGTAGATGGCGACGCGATCGCCTTTGGTGACTCCGAGAGACTTCAGCGCGTTCGCGAATTTCGAGACGTCCGCGTGGAGCGCGCTGTAGGTGATGCGGCGGACCTCACCTGGCTCGCCCTCCCAGATCAACGCGACTTTGTCGCCGCGCTTCTCGAGATGGCGGTCGAGGCAGTTGAACGAGGCGTTGAGCGTACCGCCACGGAACCACTTCGCATGGGGCGCGTCCCATTCGAGGACGCTATCCCACTTCGTGTGCCAGTCGAGTTGCTCGGCCCAGCCCTCCCAGAACTTCTCCCGATCCTTCGCGGCCTTCGCCCAGATCGCGGGATCGTTCACATTCGCGTTTCGGCGGAACTCCTCGGATGGCGGAAACTCACGGCTTTCCTGCAGGAGTGCGTCGATCTCGTGCGCCATTCTCATGACCTCCCAGGGGAGGGAGGATTGTATGCGAATGCGGGTTGCCGGCTAGGAGCCTGCGCGGCCGAAAGCGGTGTCATCCTGAGCCGGCGGAGCGCGGCGAAGGACCCCCGGCCGCAAGCGCGGGCGTCGCCTATCGCAGGGGGTCCTTCGCCGTCTCCGCGGCTCAGGATGACACGTTCGTCGACCTCAGGAGTAGCGCGAACTAGAAAATCGATATCCCCGGTAAACCGCGGGTAACCATGGAAAGCGACCGCGTGCCCGCCAACGAGAAGATACTCAACGCCGCGAGAGCTCAACAACTCGATGAACTCTCTCAAATCGCTTTGCAGCTTCGCCAAGTGAGCTCCGGTGCCGTTCGATCAACTCGAGCAGTATGTCGATCCGCTGCTCAGGCGTCAGGTCGGCATAGAATCGGTCGTCCGCTTCATCAGCGTCTTCGAAACTACGGAATACCTGAACAACGCGACTCACGTTCAGAACTCTACCATGTTCGACGTTCTCTCGACGGAGGCGCCGATCGCGGCCGGTCGAGGTGGTGACCGTTGGCGAACGTTCATCAACCGATCGGAACCGTTCGGCGGAGGCCGGGAACCTGCCGGGATTTGCTGAGCGAGTGGAGCGCGAATATCGTGTTTGCGATCGCCGCGATTTGTTTGTTCCTGAAATAGAGAAATGATCGAAAGAATCGGTGTCGAGGCCGCGCCGCAACTCCAGCATATGCTTGAGCGCTGCGCCGATTTCTGGGAGCTGATTCACGGGACGGCGCCGGCTCCGGACAGCGGCCTGCAAGAACTGACGTCCATCGCTCCCGGCAAAACGATGGAGGACACGTTCACGTTCGGCGTTTTCGAGGACGAGAGGCTGATCGCGTTCGCGCAGCTGGCGCGCGATTACCCCAAGCCGTCGGAGTGGTGGATCGGACTACTGCTCGTCGACCCGGACGAGCGCGGCCGCGGCTTCGGAACGCAGATCCATTGCCAAATCGTCGAGTGGATTGAGGCGCAGGCTGGGACGGCGATGGGGCTGGTCGTGCAGACGCAAAACGAGCGAGCGCGCCGCTTCTGGCTGCGATTGGGGTACATCGAGCAGGAGCGTCGGCCGACGATCGTGCAGATGTCGCGGCAGCTCAGAACCACTCGCTCCTTCCCTTCGCCGTGATCCATCGGGCGGGACAGTCCACTTGGCTCTCTGAGCGTCGTCGGTCCAACGGCCCGCGGCTCAGCGGCGATAGCCGCACGCTAGGCACGCAAGAGTTGACGCCAGCGTCGCTCAAGGACGTAGATCGTCATGGCATAGATGGCCACGATTACTGCTGGAATCAAGACAAAGCGTAGATGCGGGACGAGGTACCAGGCCGCGGTGACGAGGATCGTGCGCGCAACGGCATGAAAGATGCCGATCCAATGCTCGACTATCCAGGAAAACGGGACCCACATCAGTCCTGTGAGTATCCCGACCGTCAGCGGGAGCGACGTGTAATCGGCTTGAAAGAACGGAATCGCGATGGCGAAGACCAGTAGCGCCATTGCGACAGTGTGAAAGAAGAGCCCATCGAAGGCGTTCTTGGCCTTAGACCGCTTGAGGAAGTGCTCGCCCGTGAATCTGGAGATGAACATACCCAGGTAAACGATGGACCCGGTAGCAATGAAGAGCACGAAGACCGCCGGAAACGGCGGAAGCAGTGCGCCGGAAATGCCGATGATCGTCCACGCGATGAGTCCAGCCAAGGGCATAGCCAGGAATCGCCCACGCGCGAAATCGGCTCTCTGTTCCTCGAGCGAGGGCGGGACATGTTGCGGTTGGAGGCTAGACATGCGTTCTCCAGCGGAGTGCCTAACGACCATCGCTCAGCCGCGCGGCCCCTCCAGTTGGCAGGATACCAGAGCGAGGCGACTGGAAGGTTGGCAGCGAGCGGGGCCGCGTCGGCTGCGGCGCGATGGTTGGACGAAGCCGCAACGCGGCGCGCTTTCGTGTGGGGGGATGCGGTTTAGAGTCTATGAGCTTTAGCCGGCATGTCGGTTTCTGCGGTTGGATCAAGCTGCCGCGAATGGCACGCACGGCGGTACGGCCAACAACTTTCGGTTATGGGACGCGAACGAACCGCATCGTCTTGCCACCTTGCTGGAACATCAGAGCCGACTTCAGCGCTTTGCCACCTTCGAACACCACGCGTGCCTGTTCCATCATCGTCGGCGTAAACGTATCTTCGCCGGAGGGCATCAAGAAAACGCCAGGCGAGTCGTCCGGAAACGCCAGCAGTCGCCCGTCCTGAATCGTAATGACCACTTCGGATCCGGCGTCAGTCTTGTATCTGCCTGCGTAGGGCTGAAGGAGTTCGGAGTCCACCGCCGGCCAAGGCGTCAGCACGTCGGATGGAACTTCCTGACCGAACGTGATCCAGAAGCCGTTCAGTCTCGGATGATGACCTCGCGCATGCCGTAAAACATGTTGTGGGGGCCTTCAACGAGCTCGACGCGATCCTTGATGCGGTCGTGGAGCCCGTCGATCTCCTCTGTGTACACGTAGAGATCGACTTCGCGGCGGTGCTTGGAGCTGAGCTGTCCGCCCGAGCTGAACATCACTTCACCCGCACCGAACGCTACGATCGCGTGGCTCAGGCCGTCACCACCGTCGCCGTAGGTTTCCTGAACCTCGAACCCGAGGTCCCGGTACCACTCGACCGTTCGACGCACGTCGGGCACGTGGAACATCGGCACGACCTTCTTCTGCGTGATTTACCTCCGATTTACCTCGTTGATTCCACCCAAAGGCATTGATCGCCCCGCGCCTGAAAATGGGACGTCCGGCTAAAGGGCCAGCGCTCACCGGCGTTGAACCGCACGGAACAGGGTAGCGCACTCGGGACTCACGCGGCACGGTTCAACGCCCGGTGCGCAGAGCTAGACGACTCTTGCGGCGTGGAGGTACCTCGCGTCGATCTCACCTCCCGCATAGGGACCATCGCCATCTGCGTCGACCTGCGGCTCATCGAACGCCACCCAGTAGTATGAAACCGTGCCTTGGCGCGTCTTCACCATGCGCACGTTCCCGCTCCAGCCGTCACCGAGTGCGCGCACCGGCGCTGGCGGCTCAGCGATTGTTCCAAAAGCGCCATTCGCCCAATGATGTGAGGCGCTTACCTGTACGCGCTGGCCACTTCTGAAGACGCTCATCCCAAGTCGTCTAACTTGATTTCGGCCGCGGCCCCGAGCCGCCATTTCGCAGCGTAGCACGGCGATGGCCGTCCATGGCGACCGCGGTTCATACGACTCAGGGCGTGTCCAGTGGGCTGCGGACGCCGCTGGCGCCGTGGCGGAGGACGTGGGTGTAAATCATGGTCGTGGAGACGTCGCGGTGACCGAGGAGCTCCTGGACGGTGCGGATGTCGTGGCCGCGCTCGAGCAGGTGCGTGGCAAGGAGTGACGGAAGGTGTGGCAGGTGGCGCCGGCCTGTCAGCCGCCGGGTCCGGGTGAGTGGGCCTCGTTCCTGTGGATCGCCGGCGTCCTTGCCAGCTGATGAGCGGCCGTCCCGCCCGCGCGAATGTCCCAACTACAGCGCAGCCGGCCGTGCCGGCCTATGTCCGTGCGAACGACGCCGCGATCGACTTGAAGATCAGCAGGCCCTCGGCGCTTCCGAGGATCGACTCCGCGCAGCGCTCGGGGTGGGGCATCATCCCCAGGACGTTGCGGCCGCGGTTGCAGATGCCGGCGATGGAGCGCGCCGAGCCGTTCGGGTTGGCTTCGCTCGTGAGGCGGCCTTCTTCGTCGCAGTAGCGGAAGATCACCTGGCGGTTGCGCTCGAGCTCATCGAGCGTGGCGTCGTCGGCGAAGTAGTTCCCTTCGCCGTGGGCGATCGGGGTGCGGAGGATCTGACCGGGAGTGAGCTCGTTCGTGAACGGGGTGTCGGTTTCCTCGGTGCGGATGAGGACGTCGCGCCCGAGGAAGCGGAGATGCTGGTTGCGCATCAGCGCACCCGGCAGCAGACCCACTTCCGTCAGAACCTGGAACCCGTTGCAGATGCCGAGGACGAGCCCTCCGGCCTCGGCGTGACGGCGGATGGGCTCCATGATCGGGGCGAACTTCGCGAGCGCGCCGGCGCGGAGGTAATCCCCGTACGCGAAGCCGCCGGGGATGATCACGCAGTCGGCGCCTTTGAGGTCTGTGTCCTTGTGCCACAGCATCTCCGAGTCCTCGCCGAGGACGTCCTTCGTCATGTGGATCGCGTCGTGATCGCAGTTCGAGCCGGGGAGGAGGACGATGCCGAATTTCATGCGCGGAGTGTAGCAAGTGAAACGCTTTGCCAGCTCGCCTCACTACTCGTTCGAGGAGTGCGGCCATGCAGGTGGAAGAAGTCCGGTTCAACCACGACCCGAGCTCCGCGTCGAACGATGCGATGACCATCGCGAAGGACGGGACGTCCGGCGCGGTCGTCGCACCGGAGTGGCAGCGTAGTCCCGTCAAGCGCGACCCGTGCGCCTACGCGCTCGGCGCCATCAGCGGACCGGTGACGATTCAGGCGCGTTTCTCCGGAGGTCCTCCGGAGAACGTCCGGAGAATCCGCGCGATCGACGCGAACCCGGTTCCTCCGCAGCAGAGCGGGTGCGGAGGCTTCCTCTTGTGGCTGCTCGAGAATATCCTCCATGCGCTCTTCGGCACCGTGGGCGAAGTGCTCGAGCGGGACGTCGCGTTCGACGCGTCCGGCAACTCCGCGCTCGAGACGTTCACCCTCAATGCGTCCTACCTCGGCGCGAACGGATTCGTCACGAAGCGCAATACCGTGTGGCGGTGGCAGTACAAATCCAAGCGAGCCTGGATCGACTTCGACACGACCGACCACACGATGTACGTCACCGTCGATCTGCCGACCGCGCCGTGGGTGCAGGCGGGGAACGCGTCGCAACTGCCGTGGGCGACCGCGCTGGACCGCGCTTGCATCTGGGCGATCGGCAGGAAGACGAAGGACGACGTCGCGGCTGCGATGACACTCGAGGTGAATCGAGTGCCGAATGTGTCCTACACACCTGCGACGATGTTCGGCTTCGCCAACTACCAGCTCGCGTCGTACCTCACGCATCTCGGCGGCGGACCGTTCGTCATGAACTGCACGGACGCCGCCGATGCCGTGACGACGCTGTCCAACCTCCTCGGGTGCAACCTCGCCGAGGGACGATTCTTCAACATGGTGACCAGGAAGTTCCTCACCCTGTCGGGCGACCCGAACGATCCGGCGGCGTGGGTGACGTGGAACTGGAGCTATCACGAGATCTGCTGGCTGGTCGATTTCTCGAGCAACACCGTCTGGGACGGCTGTCTGCAACTCGACATGAGCGACGTGCCGAACGTGCACGTCGCGCAGCTTCCGGTGAAGATGCCGTTCAGCGTGCCGGACGCGAACGACTACAAGACGCGTTTGATTGCCAGCGGTACCGGCAGTCTCGAAGGATTCGTGCGGCACCGGGCCGTGGTTTAGGAGGCGATCATGCAGCGGGAAAACTCGATGAAGGCGATCGCACCGGTGCTCGACCATCCGCGTGACGGAGGTCTGCTGCTGGTCGGCTTCAAGGCGTGGTCCGGTCCGCAGCCGGACAGCGAGCCGGCACTCCGCGAACAACTCGACGCGACGAGCACGCGCGCCGTGTGGGACGTCGACCGCGGCCGGATTGCGTTCACCGTCAACGAACATCGCTCGGTGGAGGACGCACTGACGGCGCTCGCGGACGAGCTCGAGGCGAATCAGCTCGCCGAGGTTCCGCGCGGTCCCGACGACCTCGGCGAGATCAGTTTCGTCCATCCTCCGAACGCGCCGCCGGCTGTGTTTTTCGTGCGCGGCAATCTCACGCTCGGCGTGTACAGCTTCGGGCGCGAGCCGGTCGACGTCGTGTCATTCGCACGACGGGTGGACGCGGAACTGCTCGTGCGCCCGGCCGACGCGCGCGAAGGCGGCGTCGATGTGCAGCGCGGCGAGCGGGGCATCCTCGTGAAACCGAAGTACGCGGGCGAGGGATACCTGAAGGTTTTCACGCCGGGTGCGAATGTGCGCAAGGTTGGCGAGGAGATCATCATCGATGGACCGGACGATGGCGTCGACATCTACTACCTCGAGCGGGGGCGCGAGCCTCAGCGCGCGACCGCGGGTCGCGGTAATTTGTAGATCGTGAGGAAGCCTTCGCGGTCGGTGGGCACCAAAGTTCGGGGAGCGGTTCAAATCGGCGGCCCGGAGCCTCGGCTTGAATGCCAGAACGCTACAATCTCGATGAATTCGGGAACACCAGTGACATGAAAATACATGTGATACCGAATGCGTGGGATATGAATGCGACGAACGCCTTGTAGCTTGACGTTCGTAGCACGTGAACCCAGTCGCGGTTGTATTGCGATGAGCGGAAGCAGTCGCTGAATTTCCTCGCGAATGGCATTTGGAGCCGCGGGACGATTCAGCCGCCACCACCGCTCCGCTTCACGAACGTGTTCCGAAGCAAGAGCAGTGAATTCAACAGAGAGCGGCTCGATCATTCACGGCTTCGCATTTCGCGAAGAAGATCCTCGGCCGAGATGCGCTCGCCACGTT
>CAZLGP010000115.1:0-32407 GCA_964558905.1 uncultured Thermoanaerobaculia bacterium
TCCCTTTGGTCCCATTCGCCCCACCGCCCCCCCCAACCGACGTGCGAGAATCTGCCCGCTCATGAAACACGACCCCATCGTCATTACCGGAGTTGGTGTGCTCAGCCCGAACGGCACGGACCGCGAGAGCTACTTCGCGGCGACGGCCGAGGGGCGCAGCGGAATCCGCACCATCACCCGGTTCGATCCCGGATCGCTTCCCTGCCGGATCGCCGGCGAAGTGGACTTCGACCCGACCCAATGGGTCGACCCGAAGAACATCCGTCATGTGTCGCGCGTGGTGCCGATGGCCATCGCCGCGACCGACCAGGCCCTGCGCGACGCGAAATTCGATCCGCTGGCGATGGACCTCGAGGGCCGGCAATCGATCGGGGTGATGCTCGGCTCCGGCGGAGGCGCCGTGGAGTTCAGCGAACGGATGTACGAGCTCTGGTACAAGGGGGCGACGAAACAGGCCTCGGTCTACTCGATCCCCTCGGGAACGATCGGAACGATCGCCTCCGAGATCTCGATGGCCTACGACCTCCACGGCTTCTCCCATCTCATCTCGACGGGCTGCACGTCCTCGACGGACGCGATCGGCTACGCCTACCGCAACCTGAAGCTGGGCGTCTGCGACTACGTCGTCACGGGCGGCGCGGACGCGACCATCACCGAGGGCGTGCTGACCGGCTTCTGCATCATGCGCATCGTCACGAATTCATGGAACGAGCAGCCGCAGAGCGGCTCGCGTCCGTTCACACGGAACCGTGACGGGTTCGTCCTCAGCGAGGGCTCGTGGATGTTTGTGATGGAGCGGGCGTCGACGGCACGCGCGCGCGGGGCCCGGATCTACGCCGAGGTGGCGGGCTATGGATCGACGTGCGACGCGTATCACCGCGTGCGCATGGACGAATCGGGCGAGGAGCCCGCGCGGGCGATGATGCTCGCGATGAAAGATGCGGGCACCGATGCAAAAGAGGTCGACTACGTGAACTATCACGGGACGTCGACGGACTTGAACGACCGGATCGAGACCCGCGCGGTGAAGCTGGCCTTCGGAGCACACGCGACGCGGCTCGCGGGCTCGGCCACGAAATCGATGATCGGCCATCCGCAAGGGGCATGCGGTGCCGCCGGGGTGGCGGCGACGCTGATGGCCTTCCGTGACGACGTGATCCCGCCGACGATCAATCTCGACATGCCCGATCCCGAATGCGACCTCGACTACGTCCCCGACCTCGGCCGCCGCGCGCGCATCGACGTGGCGGTGTGCAACACGATCGCCTTCGGATCGAAGAATTCGGCGCTGGTGTTGAGGCGTTGCCCGTGACCCGTGACCCGTGACCCGTGACCGTGACCCGTGACCCCGTTGCCCGGGCCCTCTGTCACAGGCGAAGATGTCCGGGCAGCGGGCAACGGGCAACCGGCAACGGGCAACGGGCAACGGGCAACGGGCTTAACCATGAAACGCATCGAAACCAACGAGTTCCTCGACGACCACGACGTCCCGCGCGCGGACATGGAGCGCTCGCTCCGCGATCTGCGGCGCTTCAACAGGTATTGCGGCGGAGTCCAGGTGTATCGGGCTCTCGTGCGCGGCTTTGCGCCGAGGTCGATCGTCGACGTGGGGACCGGCACGTCGGATTTGCTGGAGTCGGTCAGGCACGTGAAGCTACGCATCGGACTCGACTTCAAGCTCGAGCATCTTCTCTATCTGCGCGACGGATCGCGCGTGCACCGGGTCGTCGGCGACGCGAAGCGTCTGCCGTTCCGCGACGGCGCGGTGGATCTCGTCACGTCTTCGCACTTTTTCCACCATTTCTCTCCCGAGGAGAACGTCGGGATTCTCGAGGAGTCGCTGCGCATCGCGCGCACGGTCGCGGTGACGGACACGCGGCGTCACTACGCGCCATTGCTGTTCGTGCGGTTCCTCGGCGTCGTGCGCGCCGTGGGCCGAGTGACGCGTTTCGATGCGCCCGCGTCGGTGCTGCAGGGATACACGGTGAAGGAAGCCCGCGAGGTGGCGTCGCGCGTGCGGGCGTCGAAAGCGAAGGTGGTGCGCAAGTGGCCGTTCCGGTGGGCGATCCTGCTGTGGCGATGAAGCGAACATGGACGTAGCCATCATCGGCGCCGGCCCGGCCGGGTCCACGCTCGCCGCGCTGCTCGCGGATCGTGGGGTGCACGTCGCACTGTTCGACAAAGACCCCTTCCCCCGCGACAAACTGTGCGGCGAATTTCTCTCCTACGACGCCCTCCCGATTCTCGAGCCCCTCGGCGTGGTCGATGCAATCGATCGCGCGAATGCGCCGCGCATCGAGCGCTGTCGCGTCATCGGCGCGCGCACGTACGAATTCGAATTCCCGCACGCCGCGCGTGGGGTCTCGCGTCTCTTCTTCGACGACCTGCTGGTGCGGGCGGCCGAGCAGCGCGGGGCCGAACGGCGTGATGGGGTCACGGTCGCCGCGGTGGCGCGAACTGTTGGCGGTTGGCGGTTGGCGGTTGGCGGAAGCGAGATCACCGCGCGTGTGCTCGTCGGAGCGTGGGGCCGCTGGGGCCGATTCGATCAACAACTCGAACGCTCCTTCGTCCACGTCAAAGACCGCAACTTCGGCTTCAAACGACACTACGTCCCCTCCCCCGCCAGCCGCCAACCGCCAACCGCCAGCCAGGCCATCGATCTCTACTCGTTCCGGCGCGGCTACCTCGGCGTGAACGCCGTCGAAGGCGGCGTCACGAACATCTGCGGTCTCGTCCACGCGGGACGTCTCGCGGGACACAGGGGGCGCTGGGATGCATTCGTCGAGCAGCTTCGCGCCGAGGAGCCGCGGATCGAGGAGCTGTATGGGCGGCACGAGCCGGCGCAGGAGCACTTTCTCAGCTCGGAGCCGGTGATCTTCCGCGCGCGATCCGCCGTCGAAGGAGGTGTGCTCATGGTCGGCGACGCCTCCGGCGTCATCGATCCTTTGACCGGCAACGGCATGGCCATGGCCATTCAGTCCGCGCTGCTCGCGGCGCCGCGGATCGTCCGTCTGCTGGAGAATCCGTCGCGCCGTGGCGAGATCGAGAACGAGTATCGCGAGGCGCATCGGCGGTTCTTCGCGCCGCGCATCCGCTGGAGCCGCCGCGTGGCCGCGCTGCTGTCGCGTCCGCGCCTGCTCGATGCCGCCCTCTCGACCGTACGCGCGAAAGGGATCGGCGCGGCACTGCTGCGACGCACGCGCGCGTCGCGGGAAGAAGTGTCACGCCTTGCCGGCGCGTGGTTCTGCTAGTGTGGTGTCCCACAGATAGCTATGCAGTATTCGGCGCGATGGGGGCTCGATGGCGAGCCGCTGCGACCCAGGCGATGCGGGACATCGCTGAGGAGCGGCGGTGAAGCAAGCGAGCCTCCAGCGTGCTGAAGACTGTATAGCTATTTGTGAGACATCACACTAAAGTAGCTGAGCGCGGAGCGGAGAGGGCAGAGCGCAGAGAAGAACGCCGATCTTCTGCGCTCTGCCCTCTGCGCTCTGCCCTCTGAATATGATGCCGCCGTTTCCCGAGGGCGAGTTTCTGCTGCCGCTCTTCCCGCTGCCGAACATCGTCTTCTTTCCCCAAACCCGCCTGCCGCTGCATGTCTTCGAGCCGCGGTACCGGCAGATGGTCACGGACGTGCTCGAGAGCGATCAGCGGTTCGGGATCGTCCTGCTGCGCGCGGGATGGGAAGCGGAGTACTTCGGCGCCCCTGCCGTGCATGGCTTCGGAACGCTGGGGACCATCGAGCAGGCCGTACCGCTCGAAGACGGCCGCTTCAACATCGTCGTCCGCGGCGACATCCGCTTCCGGATCCTCGACGAGGTGTCGCGGGTCCCGTACCGAACCGCGCGCGTCGTCGTAGAGCCGGAGATCGCGCGGGATCCCGCTCAGGCGTACGCCCAGCGCGAGTGGCTCGCCGATCTCTCGCGGCAATACATGCAATATCTTCCCGATCAGACCGCCGTGCCGGAGATCGACTCGGTCGACCTCGACGCCCTGGCGAACGCCCTGATCATGTCGCTCAACCTCGACGTGGAGGAGAAACAGAAGCTCCTCGAGATGAGTGACGTCGCCGCACGGGCCCAGGAGATCGGATCGGAGCTGGCGAACCGGATCGAGAGCCTACGGTTCCTGTCGCCTTTCCGGCGAAGCGTAGATCCGACGCACAACTGACGACGCGAGCCAGTTCACGAGCGAGCAGGTGGAGAGTCTGCGAAAGCTGCCGTTGGAGCAGCGGCGGGTGTGGCTGAACAGGGTGCGATAGGACGGATAGGACGGATAGGACGAATAGGACAGATAGGTAGATTCGTTTCTACCTATCCGTCCCATCCGTCCTATCCGTCCTATCCGTCCTATCGTCCAACGAAGATCGTGTCATGCGCCGCCGACCGCTCGCCCTCCGGCCTCCCGGCCGTGTAGTAATACAAAGACACCGACTTGCGCGTCACCCCGGGGGGCGACTGCAGCGGATGCGGATGGCCATGGAACGAGGTATCCGTGGTGGAGAAGATCACCGTGCGGTTGAACAGCGGCGCGATGCGCGCACGGCATTCGGTCGCCGACGCATTCCACAGCTCGAGATGGCCGCCCCACTCCTCGCGCCAGTCCTTGTTCAGGTAGATCAGCATGTTCATCCGCCGATCGATCTTCAGCTTCGGGTGCACGTTGAAATCCGCGTGGACCTTCAGAAAGCCGCCGGTCTCGATCTGATGAATGCCGCCGCCGCCGAAGTACGGGTCCGGGATCAGACCCTCGATGCCGCTCAGCGCTTCGAGGAACATGAGCATCTCGAAACCGTTCATCGCGTCGAGGAACGCGCGGACGCGCGGCGAGATCGTGCTGCGCTCGTGGTAGAAGCCGAGCTTCTTCTCCGTCGGCGAGTCGAACTCGAGCCAACGCGTTTCGTCCGGCCGAGGAAAGTCCGCGAGCACCAGATCGAGATCGGCGTCGTCGAACAAACCGTCGAGCACGACGTGCGGGAACGGATCGGCGGAGAGGTACGTGCCGCGGAGCGCGTTCGGTTCGTAGCGCAACTTCAATGGCATGCCAGGCGCGAGTCTATTCGATTGCCCGGCCGGCGCAGGGGGCGCCGGTGATCGCGACGATACTCGGGTCGAATCATCCTTCCTCTTCCGCATAAGAGGTGATTCGAGCCCGTTTCAATCGTTGGAGACCCATCGTGGCGGTGCCGATCCAATGATTTCCTTCGCGAGAAGTCAGCCTCAGAGGGACCGACCGTGCCGAAGGCTGGGCCAACCAGCGCTGCCGGCCGTGCCGGCTCAGCGGTGCCATACGAGGTCGGGTTGCCGCGCGAAGTCTAGTGCGATCTCCGGCGAATACGTCACCCAACCTTCCGGCGACTCGTAGCGCACCCGCAGTGCGAGTCCCGGCACCCCCGTCAACCGGAAGCTGTCTTCGGGCCGCACGTCGTACGCCATCAGCCCGCCCGCGACGACGACGCTCCATCGTCCGTCGCGGTGCGGCCCGAAACGCCACTGCAGCACGTCGCCGCGATGGTGGAACTCCACGCGCATGGGCGCGTTCTCGCGGATCGACGCACAGTACGCGCGCGCCAGATCGGGAATCCGCGCCGTGACTTCCGCGACCTCGCGGCGCGCGGGCAGATACTCGTAGATCCGTTTACCCGCCAGCGCGGAACCGCAGAGATACAGGTCATCGTAGAACCATCCCGCGCCCCGCGCGCGCTGCAGATGCTCTTCCTTCAGCCAGCGCAGCTCCGGCATCGACGACGGCGGGATGGTCGGCCGCCGCAGCAGCGACGACGAGTCGAGGGTCATGTACGCACGCGCCTCGTCGCTCATCCGCAACGCCCGCGCGTACTCTCGCGTCCACTCCTGCCGGTTCGCAATCACCACCGCGACCGCCGCGACGCCGAGGAGCAGGACGCGCGATGCGCCCCGGAGCGTTGCGGCGCCTAGCGCGAACACGCAACAGAGCCAGAGCCACGGCAGCACCGCGTACCACGGCTGCATCTGCTTCGACACCGGAATGATCGGCAGGATCGCGAACAGCAGCGTCACCCCCGCGAAGAGCAGCGCCTGCCGCGTCCGGATCGCGAGCCCGACGCCGATCGACAGCACGCCCACGCACACCAGACCCACGCCCACTCCCGCTCCGGCGAATGCGACGATCACTTTCCACGGCAGAACCGCGAACAGGCGCGGCACCTCGGCCGGCGCGATCGCCCAGCCGTAGCCGCCGAAGATCGTTCCGATCACCTGGTAACGCCAGATGAAGTAGATCACCAGCGCCGCGCCATGAAAGACGAGATGCCGCGCGCGTACGCGCAGCGTCGTCTCCGGCAGGGCCAGCAGCAGCAGCGGAAGCGGCGCGGCGATGACCTTCGCCAGCACCGCCCCGAAGTAGAGCAGCGCGGAAAGCAACTCCAGCGCGACCGAGCGCTTCCGGAACGCAAGCACATACGCGATCGTCGACAACGTGCCGAGGAGGATGGCCTCGAGGTAGTGGACGATCATGAGCTGCGTCGCGAACGCGCAGAGCGGCGGACCGGCAGCGAACACCAATGCGCCCCCGACGGCCGGCAGCGTGTCGACGTACAGCCGCAAGGCGAAGAACACCGCCACCGCGCAGATGCCGAGGAGCATGAGCTGGATGCGATACCAGTGGTCGGCATCCATCCCGGCGAACCGCAGCATCGTCTCGTACGAGGCGATCAGCAGAGGCGTGAAGAAGTTCTGCGGCCAGATGTCCGGCATCGTGAAGGCGTCGGTCCATCGCCGCACGAGACTCACGTGGAGGTTCCACGGATCGTCGTACGTCCACCACAGCCGCGTCACCTTCCGGTAAAGGACGATGACCACGGCCAGCAGAAAGACGACCGATGCAGACCGTTTCACGATTCTGTCTGCGCATAGAATGCACCGGTGTCGTCCGATCCGCCACCCTGGCGTGGATTTACATTCCCCCTGAACGTCTTCATGCACATCCTCGCGCACGAGGAAGGAGTCGTTCCGTATCTGCACTACGGTCTCTTCGAGCACGAGCGCGACCGACTGGTGACGGCGCAGGAGCGCTCGACGGAGCTCCTGCTCTCACGCCTTCCGCCCCCTCCCTGCCGCATCCTCGAGGTCGGCATCGGCCTCGGCACGACGATGGCGTCGCTCGTCGCCAAGGGCTACGACGTCGAAGGCATCACACCCGACGAACATCAGATCGCGATGGTGCGCGAGAAGTACTTCGGGATGCCCGTCCGCTGCGCCGCGTTCGAGACCTTCGATCCCGGCCGGACGTACGACGCGATCCTCTTTCAGGAGTCGTCGCAGTACATCGACTCCGAGGCGCTGTTCGCGCGCGCGGCGGCACTCGCCCCGCGCGTGATCGTGCTCGATGAGCTCGCGCTCAAGCCGGTCGACGAGCAAGGCGCGCTGCACTCGCTGAAGGGTTTCCTCGACGCGGCCTCCCGTCACGGGTTCGCGCTGACCGAGGAGCTGGACGTCTCGGCGAAAGCGGCGCCGACGATGGACTACTTCACCAACCGCATCCCCGCCTACCGCGATCGCCTGATCGCGGATCTCGGCGTGACGGACGAGCAGGTCGACCACCTGATCCAGAACGGCGTGAAGTACCGCGCACGGTACGCGGAGGGGGTTTACGGGTACCGGTTGTTGGATCTGAGGAGAAGAGAACTATAGGACGGATAGGACCGATAGGACGGATAGGCAGCACGACTTCCTATCCGTCCTATCCGTCCTATCCGTCTTATCCGTCCTATCGTTCGCTCAGGCCTGCGATCGGCATAGTCCATCTTGCGTGCGCCTACTGACTCTTCTTCTCGCCGCTCTGGCCGCCGCTCCTCTTTTCGCCCAGCCTCTCGTGATCCGCACACTCGCGGGGTCAACGAGCGGCGGAGGCTTCGCCGATGCGTTCGGCATCAGCGCCCGTTTCTCGGTCCCCCGCGCGGTCGCGGCGGACGCGACCGGAAACCTCTGGGTCGCCGACACGGGCAATCACGTGATCCGCAAGGTCACGCAGTCGGGAGGCGTGATCACCATCGCGGGTCAGCCGGGCGTCGCCGGCTTCGCCGACGGTCCCGGCCCTGCCGCGCGCTTCCGCTTCCCCGCGGGCGTGGCGGTCGATCCTGTGGACGGCGCGATCTGGATCTCCGACAAGGACAACCACGTCATCCGCCGCATGACGCCGGACGGGACGGTGACCACCATCGCGGGCCAGCCCGGCGTCGCCGGTTCCGCGGATGCGCAGGGCAGCGCTGCAAAGTTCGCCTATCCGCGCGGACTCGTGGTCGACAACAGCGGAGTCGCGTACGTCGCCGACACGCAGAACCAGGTGATCCGTCGCGTATCGCCGGACGGCATCGCCATCACGTTCGCCGGGAAGATGCTCGCCCAGGGATCGAGCGACGGGATCGCCGGCAACGCCCGCTTCCGCGGGCCGTCCGACGTCGCGCTCGATTCATCCGGCGACCTCGTCGTGACGGATACCGGCAATCACCGCATCCGCAAGATCGCGCCCGATGGGATGGTAACGACGTTCGCCGGCTCGATCCAGGGCGATCGGGATGGCACCGGAGCCAGCGCGTATTTCAATGCACCGTGGGGCCTGGACGTCGACACGGCCGGCAACATCTACGTCGCCGATCACGACAACGGCAAGATCCGCCGCATCACGCCGGCACGCGCGGTGACGACGCTCGCCGCGGACGCGTTCGGTGTTCCCTCGGGCGTGGCATTCGCGCCCGACGGCGCGCTGTACGTCTCCGACGCTCTGAATCATGCGATCCGCCGCCTCGACCTCGGATCCGGTCAGGTGACGACCGTCGCCGGCTCGATGCCCTCGCCCGGTGCCGTGAATGCCCGCGGTCTCGCGGCGCGATTCCAGCTTCCGTACGACGTGGCATCCGACAGCGCCGGGAACGCATACGTCGCGGAAGGCACCTCGATCCGGAAGATCGCGCCCGATGGAGTGACGACGACGCTCGTCACAGGTCTCGACGTCGCCAGCGGAATCGCCATCGGTCCTGATGGACACCTGTACGTGACCGACGTTGCCGCCGCGCGCGTCTATCGTGTGACGACGTCCGGCGTCGTGACGACCCTCGCCGGAAACAGCGGCGAGCTCGGCGCACCGTGGGGCATCGCGGTCGACAGCGTGAACGACGTCTACGTGGCAGACCTCTCGCGCCACAGAATCTACGTCATCGACTCCGCGGGAACCGTGTCGACGTTCGCGGGGAGCGGAATCGCCGGCTGGTTCGACGGCTCCGCCGCGTCGAGCCGTTTCCGCTCACCTTCCGGAGTCGCCGTCGACGCCGCGCGCAATGTGTACGTGACCGAGCTCGGCAACAACGCGGTCCGCAAGATCACCCGAGCCACGGGCATGGTATCGACGATCGTCGCGCCGACCGCGGGGTTGATCGCGCCGAGCGGCATCGCGTCCGACGCCCTCGGAAATCTCTACGTGTCGGACTACAACCATGCGATCTACCGCGTCACCACTGCGGGCACGATGACGCTCGTCGCCGGACTCCCGGGAACGCCGGGCAACGTGAGCGGCACTGGCATCCACGCGCGCTTCGCGTACCCGGAAGGGCTCGCGCTCACGGACGCGGGCGAGTTGCTGATCGCGGACTCGTACAATCACGCGATCCGCATCGGGACGGTGCTCGCCGGGCCGCATCGGCGAAGGGGGGTGCGGCGGTAGCCCGCATTTCTCAGCGCCAAGGGATCGCTCGAGGGCTGTCATCCCCGCCGTCGCGCGAACACGCAGGCGCGGCACATGAAGTCTTCCGGCGCTTCCTCGACGCCATACACCCACCGCCGCAGCTTCGCGATCTCATCTCCCGCCAGCACCTCGGCGATCGTGTTCCGCGTGAGGTCGCCGACGACGTACTTCTCGTCGTAGTCCTCGCAGCACAGCACGCACTTGCCGTGGGGAGTGATGTGGAGGTGCTGCAGCGGACGCGAGCCGACGTTGTCGCATCCCGCGAGGGGCCGCATGCGATCGGAGGTTTTCAGTCCCACATCGAGCCATCCCGCGCGATCCATGACCACGTGCTGCTCGACGGAGAAACGGCTGCCGGCGAAGCGCTCGCGGATCGCGGCGAAATCGGCATCGTGCGCGGCGTCGCCGGTGCCGAGGACGACGATGTTCATCTGCTGCGCGACGGGCGTGTTCATCATGTAGTCGAGGTTGCGCAGCACGAGCGGGAGATGGTCGGCGCCGCGATCGTTCTGATAGCGCTCGCGGTCGAGGGTCGAGAGGTTGATGCAGAGGTAGCGTAGCGATCCCATCTCCAGAATCGCGTCGGTCTTCGCGGGAGTGAAACCCGAGCCGTTGCTCAGGACGGCGACCGGAAGGCCGTTGTCCGTCAGCGTCCGCACCTGGTCGAGGAAGCGGCGGTCGACCGTCGGCTCGTTGTAACTCTGCAGGAACACGCTCTCGAGCGTCGCTTTGAAGGTCGTCAACTCGTCGACGATCCGGCCGAAGAGGGCGTCCGGCATGGCGAAGTCCTCGCGCGGCGCGATCGAGACGGGGCAGAAGTAGCACTTCTGGTTGCACGTCGTCAGCGTCTCGAGCGATACGATTTTCAGATGATGGCGGCGCGACAGGTCGTTGCCGTTGCTCACCACCCACCCATCGCGGAGGAGCATTTCGTCCGCCGCTCCGGTCGCCTCGAAGGCTCGAAACCGCTCGTAGGCCACTTCCCCCGGCACCAGCGCGCGGTCGGTCAGAGGGTCGTAGATCCGCTCCGCGTCGACGTGGAGGAAGGGGTTTGTCTTCAACATGTTCGCGCGCCACAACAGCGATTGAAGGCCGGCCTGTTCCGCGTATGATGCGCCCGGCCATGCCCATCGCCGTCCTCTATCCGCGGTACGACCACCCCGCCATCGAGGAGCGCTACGCTTCGTGGCAGACGCAGATGCTCCTGCGCCGGGGCGCCGACGTCACGCGGATGATCTTCTACGACACGCACGAGCGTGCCGAGGACGTCGCCGCGGACGTCGAGGCCTCGCACGTCCTCGCCGTGACCGACCCGCTGCTGCTCCCATCCCGGCGTCTCGCCGCGCGGCTGCTCGAGGCACTGGAGGCCAGCGGTGCGGCGGCGGTGGTTCCGGTCGCGAATGCGGCGGCGCATCCGCGGCAGCAGCGCCCGCCGGCGCCGCCGTACCTCACGCTCCGCGAGCTGGAGGCGACGATGGAGGCGATCGAGAACGAGCCGCCCTCCCTCGAGCGGGTGACGTGGGATCAGTCCGATCCCGGGGCGTTCCTCTGCACGACGGGGCTGCTCGACGCCGCGCGCGTGCCGATGCGCGACGCGCTCGCCGGACGCGACGTCGCGATCTCGCGAACGGACTACGTCCACCGCTGGAGCTCGCTTCGAGGACAGGCGCGGCACGATCTGCTCGACCGGATCAGCACCGAAGCAAAGTCCATCCTCGAGTTCGGCTGCGGCGAGGCGCCCCTCGGCGAGGCGCTGAAGAAACGGCAGAAGTGTCGCGTCGTCGGCATCGAGCTCGATCCCGAAGCCGCGGCCATCGCGGAGAAGCGCATCGACGCCGTCTACCGCGGCGACGTCCGGGAGATCGTCTCGATCATGGACGAGCGGTTCGACTGGATCATCGGCGGCGACATCGTCGAGCACCTCGACGAGCCGTGGTCGTTCCTCGATGACCTCCGGAACGTCGCCATGCCAGGCGGTCATCTCCTGCTGAGCATTCCCAACCTCGCCAACGCCTCGGTCGTCCACGATCTGCTGCAAGGCCGCTTCGACTATGTCTACATGGGCCTCACCTGCGTCGGGCACCTCCGCTTCTTCACGAAGCAGAGCATCGCCGACATGCTCGCCATCGCCGGCTGGACGGTGGTCGCATTCGAGCCCCAGGACGCTGTGGTAACGCCGGCACGGGAAGAGCTCACGCGCGCGCTCGACGCCGCGGGCCTCGCCTACTCGCGCGACGACGTCATCCCGACGGGGTACTACGTGATCGCGAGGAACGGCGCTTGAGGCGCCGTTGCCCGTGACCCGTTGCCCGGGCAGTCGCGCCAGGCCAAACGCCACGGGGCACGGGCAACGGGTCACGGGCAACACCCTGTCATGAACATCACCTACCTCCTCGAAGACACCGAGCAGTCCGGCGGCGTACGCGTGCAACTCGTCCATGCCGATGCGCTCATCGAGCGCGGGCATCGCGTGCGGATCGTCACGAAGGGACTCCCTCTGACGTGGCGCAGCTCGCGGGCGGAGTGGGTGTACGTCGACGACTTCCGCGAATACGACGCCAGCGGAGAGGACTTCGTCGTCGGCACCTTCTGGGTCACCGTGCCGTTCGCGCATGCGCTCGCGGGCGAGCGCGCCGTTCATCTCTGCCAGGGCTACGAGGGAGCGTTCTCCGCGTACGAGTCCGTGCGGGATCAGATCGACGCCGTCTATTCGCTGCCGATCCCGAAGCTCGTGGTGACGAAGTCGCTCATCCCCATCTGTCGTCGCTTCACCGACGACGTGACGTACATCGGTCAGGTGGTCGAGGACGAGTTCTATCGTCCCGGCGCGCCGCCCGAGCATGAGCCGCCGCGCGTACTCCTCTGCGGGCAGTCGCAGGCCGATCTGCGCGGCATCGATGAAGGCTACGGTGCCGTCGCGCACGCGCGCTGGTTCCATCAGAAGCTCGAGCTGATCCGCGTCTCTCCGTGGGCTCCGTCGAGGGAAGAGCCGCTCGACGCCGTGCAGGAGTTCCATGTCGCGCTCACGACCGCCGAGATGACCCGGCTCGTCCACTCGTGCGACATCCTCATCGCGCCCAATCATCGGGAAGAAGGCTTCGGCCTCCCCGCCGCCGAGGCGATGGCATCGGGGATCCCGTGCGTCCTAACGTCGATTCCGTCATTCCTGTCGTTCGACGAGCTCCACGACCATGCCCTCTTCGCACCGGAAGGAAACGCCGTCGAGCTCGGTGAGCGCCTGATCGAGATGCTGTCGGACGCGTCCCTGCGGGAACGCTTGCGTACGCGCGGGCGGGAAGTGGCGGAACAATGGCGCGTTCGCCACGTCGCGGATCGTCTGGAGGAGTTCTTTGGATTGCGGAGGCAAGGCCGCCGCATTTGAACGGGACCGCCGGCGTGACGCCGGCTGACGCGCTGGGCGTCCTCGCCCGCGCGTGTGCACGCGGGACTCGTGCACTGGAGTTTTGACATTCGCGCCGCAGCGCGTAATTCGGAGCCCGCGTAGCGGGCAAAAGGCAATAGCCCCCGGCTTTCAGCCGCCGGCTTTCAGCCGGAGGTGGGGCGCGGTGTCCTTGGTCAGCCCGCGTAGCGGGCGAAAGAGTCGTCCTGTCGCCCGCTACGCGGGCTGGACTCTACGGTCGGAATTCCCCCGGCTGAAGAAGCCGGGGGCTACTCCCTGTAGCCCGCTACGCGGGCACTTGCACGTCGTAGAGGCCGATGCCGAAGCCGAAAGGGACGCGTGCACGTCAGCCGCCGAGACGGCGGCGGTCCGCTGGTTTTTGAGCGCCGCTTTTGAATCGTCCCATGGCGCGAAACGTGCCACAGGCGACCACGGGCCAGATGGACTTGGGCAAATCAGCGCCGCCAGTCGTGCCAGCTTGTGAAAAGTTTCTCAAGTCCATAGAATCCCGGCCGCTGTTTCCCGAGTAACTTATGCCAGTTCAGAAGATTGACAGAAACAACTCGATGATCGCGCGCAAGCCCGGAGTAGCTCCGGGCGAAGGTCCGGAAAAGGGCCTGATCACCCTCCCCGGTGAGACTGAGCGCGAGGTCGAGGATCTCGCCGGTGCGACCTACCTCACGACCAAGCTCGACGCGGTCGTGGACTGGGCGCGCGGCAACTCGCTCTGGCCGCTGCCCTTCGGCACGGCCTGCTGTGCGATCGAGTTCATGTCCATGGTCTCCTCGCACTACGACATCGCCCGCTTCGGTGCAGAGGCCGTTCGCTTCTCGCCCCGTCAGGCCGATCTGCTGATCGTTGCCGGCACGATCGTGGACAAGATCGCGCCGGTTCTCAAGAAGATCTACGATCAGATGCCCGAGCCAAAGTACGTCGTCGCCATGGGCGCCTGCGCGACCTCCGGGGGCTTCTACCGCGCCTATCACGTGGTGCAGGGCATCGACGAGATCATCCCGGTCGACATCTGGGTCCCGGGCTGCCCCCCCACCCCAGACGGCCTGATGTACGGGATCCTCAAGCTCCGCGACAAGATCCAGCGCGGGGAGATCAGAAGGTAAAGGTGCTGAGTGCTGAGTGCTGATCGGGCGGTCGTGACTCAGCACTCAGCACTCAGCACTCAGCACTCAAAGAACGATGAGCACACTCACTAAGTTTTCCGCGATCCCCTACACCGGACCGGCACCGACGAACCGCGAGCCGTACCTTCCCGCCGACGCCGCAGTGTGGGACGCGCGAGGTGTGGAGATCGCGTCGAAAGTGACCGGGCTGGCGCAGGAGTCGGGAGAAGATCTCCCGACGTTCGTCGTCGACCGCGATGAGATCGTGACCGTGCTCCGCGCGCTGCACGATCACCCTGAGCTGCGCTTCACGATGCCTCTCGACCTCTTCGGGGCGGACTACCCGCACCGGGAGAAGCGCTTCGACGTCGTCTATCAGCTTTATTCGCTGGAGAACAACGAGCGCCTGCGCCTCAAGGTGCGCGTCGCCGAGAACGAGAGCGTCCCCACGAGCACCGGCGTCTTCCAGGGCTACGACTGGTACGAGCGCGAGGTGTTCGACATGTACGGCATTCGGTTCGACGGTCATCCCGACCTGCGCCGCATCCTCACGCACGACGCCTTTCAGGGTCACGCCCTGCGCAAGGACTACGATCCGGCGCAGCGCTGGCTCCTCAACGACAGCGGGATCGCCATGCTCAAACCGAAGATCGCGCCGCAGTTCGTGCAGGAGGAAGAAGAATCCGATTTCGAACGGGTGACGCTGAACCTCGGACCGTCGCATCCGGCCATGCACGGCACGCTGCGGGTAGTCGTGACGCTCGAAGGCGAGACCATCGTCGGCGCGGAACAGGAGATCGGCTACCTCCACCGCTGCTTCGAGAAGATGTCGGAGACGCACACCTACCAGCAGGTGATTCCGTTCACCGACCGCCTGAACTACTGCTCGGCCGTGATCAACAACGTCGGCTACTGCCTGGCCGTCGAGAAGATGCTCGGCCTCTCCGCGCCGGAGCGTGCCCAGCACGTGCGCCTGATCCTCTCGGAGTTCTATCGCATCGCCGATCACCTCGTCTGCATCGGCGCGAATCTCGTCGACGTTGGCGCGCTGACGAATTTCTGGTACCTCTTCCAGCCCCGCGAGGAGATCATCGCCCTGGCCGAATCGTGCAGCGGCGCACGTCTGCTCCCGACCTACCTCCGTATCGGTGGGCTCGCGGTCGACGCGCCGCCCGACTTCCTCGCGAACAGCCAGAGGATCGTCAACATGCTGCCCCGCTTCGTCGACGAGGTCGAGGCCCTGGTGATGAAGAACCGCATCTTCCGCGACCGCACCGAAGGCGTCGGCATCATCTCGCAGGAAGACGCCATCAACTTCGGCTTCACCGGCCCCTGCCTCCGCGCAACGGGCGTTCCATTCGACGTCCGCAAGTCCAATCCTTACCTCGGCTACGAGACCTATGACTGGGACGTGCCGATCGCCGAGGGCGGCGACACGTACGCGCGCTTCCTCGTCCGCTTCGAGGAAGTCCGCCAGTCGCTGCGCATCCTCCAGCAGGCCATCGACCGCGGACTCCCCTCCGGCCCGGTGATGGTCGACAACCCCTACGTGGCCCTCCCGCCGAAGGCGAAGGTCTACAACGAGATGGAGTCGCTCATCTATCACTTCAAGCTGATCATGCACGGCATCCAGCCGCCGGTCGGCGAGACCTATTTCCCCGTCGAAGGCGCCAACGGCGAGCTCGGTTTCTACGTCGTCAGCGACGGCACGAAGAACCCCTACCGCGTGCGCGCACGCCCGCCCTGTTACCCGATCTTCGAGGCATATCGAAAGATGATCATCGGCCAGACCATCCCCGACGCCATCGCCACGCTCGGTTCGCTGAACATCATCGCCGGAGAACTGGACCACTGAGGTCAATGTCAATACTGAGGAGCGCAGCGACGAAGCATCAACGGAGCCCCCGGCGCGAGCGGGCCACGGGCGAGATCCATGGAACCGCGTCGTACGGTGCGGTTCTCGAGAGGGCTCCGATGACCCTTCGCTTCGCTCAGGGTTAACTAAAAATGCCTATCACTCGAATCTCCCCGGGCGTCGTGAAGGTAGAGCGCGAGCCGATGACGCTGAGCGACCGCGTCTACCTGCCACAGATCCTCGGCGGCATGTTCCGGACGCTCAAGCACCTCGTCCGCAATTTCTTCAACATGAAGAAGCTGCCGATCATCTCGTATCCCGAGGTCAAGCGCGTCTACTCCGAGCGCTTCCGCGGGCGGCACATCCTCACGACGCGGGAAGACGGCACCACGCGCTGCGTCGCCTGCTTCATGTGCTCCACGGCGTGTCCCGCGGAGTGCATCGCCATCGAGGCCGGCGAGGACCAGCGTACGCGCGAGAAGTTCCCGGCTCGCTACGACATCGACCTGCTGCGCTGCATCTTCTGCGGCTACTGCGTCGACGCCTGCCCCGAGGATGCCATCTACATGACCCGCGACTACGAGATGGCCATCGACACGCGCGCGCGCGCGGTGGTCGGCCTGCGCGATCTCGTCGTCCCCCCGAATTTCCCCGTCGGCCCCATGGGCTGGCGGCCCTACTACGGCACGATGGAGAAGCACGGCACGGCCGGCGGCACCGGCGTCGGCCAGCCTCTCCGGGAGGCACCGTACGACGACGACGCACCGCCCAATCCAGACATCTACCGGGGGGCGTAGCCGGCGGAGCCACGCGGAGCGCCAGCTTCCAGCTGGCCGCTACGCCCGCATCCTGCCGGCACGGTTCTCGGGCGAAACGGGCCGGCTGGAAGCCGGCGCTCCGCTCGCCGCGCTATCATGCGGCGTCGTCGCATGAAACCGCTCGAGACCACCATCGAAGAAGTGCTCCGCGAAGCCATCCAGGCCGAGGTGGAGACGCGCGTCTACCTCCAGAAGCTCGCTGAGCGGACTTCGACACCCGAGGCGCGAAAGCGGCTGCTGGAGCTCGCCGACATGGAGCTCGTTCACCGCGCCAAGCTCGAACGGAAGTACCGGGAGACGACCGGCGAGAATCCGCCGGATCCTGCCCCCGTGAATCTCGAGCTGCCGCCGGACATCGCCGCCCTCGACCTGAGCCGGGCGCTGAAATACGCTTTGGAGCGGGAGCGCGACTCCGAAAGCCACTACCGCTTCCTCGCCGAGCGCGTGCCGGCAACGACCGAGCTCGGCCGCCTTTTCGTCGAGCTCGCCGAGATCGAGTGGAAGCACAAGACCGACCTCCAGGCCGAGTACGACGCCAGCGCGGGACCGGATCAGTTCCTGCTGGATATGTAGGTGTTGCCCGTTGCCCGTGACCCGTTGCCGGTTGGCCGTTGCCCGTTGCTCGTGATCCGTCCCTCGTAACCCGTGGCGGGGGCTTTCAGCCACGGGTCACCGGGTCACGGGCCACGGGGCGGGCCACGGGCCACGGGTCACTACAAAGCAGTCGGCCCGATGACTTTCGTCACCGGGCCGGGTCTGCTCTCTCTCATACAACACGCTGCCGGTTCTCGAAACGGTGCGTTGTATGCGTGCAGTCTAGGGGCTCGGGGTCACGGAGCCGGGTCACTCAACATAAAAAATCGGTCAGCCCGTGCGGTCGCGGCCGCACAAACGTCAGCCACTCGTTGAGTGCCCCGTCAGAGAACCGCAAAATCGTAGAATACCCCCGCATATGATCTATCTCGACAACAACGCCACGACCCGGGTCGCCGACGAAGTTCTCGCGGCGATGACGCCCTACTACCGCGAGGTCTACGGCAACGCCCACGCGACCCACTCGCTCGGCCGGCGCGCTCACGACGCCGTCGAAGAGTCCCGCGACGAGCTCGCTCGCCTCCTCGGCTGCAACCGCGAGGAAGTCATCTTCACCAGCTGCGGCACCGAGGGAAACGCGATGGTCGTCCGCGGCCTCGTGGACCGCCATCCGGAGCGGCGGAAGGTCGTCACCACCGCCGTCGAGCACCCCTCCGTCCTCCTTCTGCTGCGCGCGCTCGAGCGCGAAGGTGCGATCGAGCTCGCCATTGTCCCCGTCGACAGCGAAGGGGCGATCGATCTCGACCGCATGCACGACGCGATCGACGAGCGCACTCTGCTCGTCACGGTGATGCTGGCGCAGAACGAGACCGGCGTGCTGCACCCGGTCGTTCAGATCGCCGAGCTCGCGCACGCGCGCGGGGCGCACATGCACGTCGACGCGGTACAGGCGGCCGGGAAAGTGCCGCTCGACCAGCGCGCGCTGGGCGCCGACTTCCTCACCATCTCCGGACACAAGTTCCACGCCCCGAAAGGGATCGGCGCGCTCACGATCCGCCGCGGTCTCGCGCTCCAGCCGTTGTGGCTCGGGGGCGGACAGGAGCTGGGCATGCGCTCCGGCACCGAGGCCGTACCGTCGATCGCCGGCCTCGCCGCGGCGGCCCGTCTCGCACGCGAAACGCTCGGGCACTACAGCCGCGTGCGCGCGCTGCGCGACAGGCTCGAGTCGTCGATCCTCGCGCGCATCGACGAGGCCTCCGTCAACGGCGTCACGCAGCCCAGACTCGGCAACACCGCGAACATCTCTTTCCACGACATCCCCGGGGACGAGATGGTCCGCGCGCTCGACGCCGAGGGCATTTGCGTCTCAGCCGGCGCCGCCTGCCACTCCGGGACGGTCGAGCCGAGCGGCACGATGAAGGCGATGGGCAAGCCGCTGCGGATCGCGATGGGTGCCGTGCGATTCTCCCTGTCGCGCTACACGACCGAGGCGGAGGTCGACAGCGCGGCACGGATCGCTGCAGATCGAGCTCTCGCACTTCAGGCAAGAAAATAGCCAAATGCGCTCCCATGGGGGCGCGAGCTCGCGCCCCGCCCGCTGGTCCCGAAGAGCGGTCCCTTCGACTTTCCCTGATCACTTCTTCGCCCAGCACCACTGCTCCGCGGCATCGCCGTCGCCTTCGACGCGCGCGCACAGCTTGCCTTCCTCGAGCCAGTAAACGATGCGTTTCGGGAAGTCGTGCTGCGGGTTGGCGAATACGGCGCGCGTTCCGCTGACCTCCGTGAGCGTGAACGGCGTCGGCGGGCGTCCGCCCGGTTGCGCAAAGTAGACGATCCCCTCGGGCGTCACCGCGATGCGGAGGAATTCGAACGAGGCCTTCGTCTCCCGAGCGTCGCGGTGCAGGCCGAGCATCACGCCGCCCTGCGGCGACGTCCAGATCTCTTCCATCACGAGACCGTCTTTCGTCGAGGTCCAATGGCCGGTCATCCAGGCGAGATCGTCGAGAGTTGCAGCAAGTTTCGGCTGAGCGGCGAGCGGCAGAGCGAGAGCGAGGCAGAGCAGGAGGGTTCGCATGCGATGAAGTTACGCGTTCGGCGTGGCCGGGTCTTGGAGAAATTGGACGCCGAGGCCGGTCGGGAGATCGAGCCAGCGCGACGGCGAGAGGCCGGCCATCGAGCGGAACTCGTTGGTCATGTGCGCCTGATCGAAGAAGCCGGCATCGAGAGCCGCGTCCGCGGCCGGCGCGCCTTCGCGCAGCATCGCCGCGGCGCGTCCGAGGCGGGTGACGCGCGCGAGCGTCTTCGGGGTGATGCCCACCGCCCGGTCAAAGGTCCGCCCGAGCGTGCGCACGGTGACGCCGAGCCGGGCGGCGAGGCGCGAGATCGAGACGCGGCCGTGCACCGACCGGATCGTCGATGCGGCGGCGCCCGCGAGCGGGTCGGCGGTCCTTCCCCGGAAGGCATCCAAAACGATGCGTGCGCGGCGATCGTCGGTTGCATTCGCGAGCTGGTCGTACAAATCGAGACGCGGATCGACGCCGCGAACATCGAGCATGCGGTCGCGCACCTCGCGCAGCGGCACGTTCAGGATCGCGGCCGCGCATCCGTCGCGCAGGGTCACGCCCAGGAAGTCGACGCGGCCGCTGGGCGCGATGGAGACGGCGCGACGCGTCTCCGCCGCAAGCATCGCCCGCGGCTGCTCGAGACCGTCCTGAATCACGCGGTCGCCGAAGTTGAAGATCAGCTCGTAGCGGCCGTCCGGCAGGATCGTTTCGCGCGGACCACCCTCCCCCCGCGCGATCCAGATGCGCGCCACGGGCGACGAGTCAGGCAGGACGAGCTCCCGGTAGTGCATGTTCGTCATCGGTTGGCGGTTGGCGGTTGGCGGTTGGAGGGAGAACGTGGGGAGGAGGGGGCTCCCGCCAACCGCCGACTGTCATAGCACGATCGTGTAGCCCAGCGTCTTGAGGTCCGGCATCCGATCGAGGTACACGTGCCCGTCGGTGTGATCGATCTCGTGCTGGAAGATGCGCGCGGTGAAATCGTCGACCTCGAGATCGAGCGGATCGCCGTCGTGATCGACGCCGCGGATGCGGATCTTCTGGTAGCGCGGGGTCTCCCCGCCGAGGAACGGGACGCTGAGACAGCCTTCCCAGTCCGTGATCTTGTCCGTGCCGATCGGCTCGTAGGTGGCGTTGAAGATCGCTCCCACGCCGATGGACTTCACCCCGCGCCGTTTCGCCACGCGCTCCTGCACCTCGAACACGAACACGCGCAGCGGCAGATGCACCTGCGGTCCCGCGAGGCCGACGCCTTCGTACGCGTGCATCGTCTCCACCATGTCCTCGATGAGCTGTTTGAACTTCCCGGCTTTGATGTCCTTGATCTCGACGTCGGATGCCTTATCGCGCAGCACCGGATGGCCGAGGCGCGACACTTTCAGGATTGACATGGGGGAGAGTGTAAAGGACGAATGCGGCCGATTGGACGGATGGACAGATAGGCAGAAGCTACCGATCCGTCCTAATCGTCCCATTCGTCCTATCGGTCCGCATCCGCACCGCGATCACCAGTGCCATCGCCATGAGCACGGCTCCTCCATAAAACGCACCCGCGGCTTTCGCCAGATCGTAGAGAAAGCCCGACAGCAGCGGCCCCAGGAATCGTGCGAGTGAGCCGGCGGACGCCGCGAGGCCGAGAAGACTCCCTCGCTCCCCTTCCGGCGCGACCTTCGAAACCAGCGCCGTCAGGGCGGGATAGCACAGTCCCTGTCCGATCGCGATGAAAAACGCGGCCGCGTACAGCAGCGGCAGGCGCCAGATCGATGGGACGATCGCGAAGCCGATGACGAACGCGGCCGCGCCGACGACGATCACCCGTTTCTCTCCGAAGCGGCTCACGACGCGTCCGATCAGTCCACCCTGGATGCCGGCCACGATCACTCCCATGAACAGGAACAGGTAGGCAATGTCGAGCTGCTCGAAGTCGAAGCGCTCGCGCCCGTGCAACGTGACCGTGACCTCCATGCCCGACACGGCGAGCAGCGTGAGGAAGAGTCCCAGCATCAGCGACGCGAGGATCGGGCTCGTGAACATCTCCCGCCACAGTCGCTTGTCGAACTGAGGCGGCACGCCGGACCGCGGCACGAGACCGGGCGGCTTCGACTCCGGGAGCACCGACAGCGCAATCAGGAACGCGGTGAACGACAGTCCTCCCGCCACGAGCCCCGGCAGGAGATTTCCCGGCAGTCCGTAGCCGATGCCCACCTTGCCGAGGATACCGCTGAGGGGCGGCCCGAGGATGAAGCCCAGTCCGAATGCGGCACCGATGAGGCCCATCCCCTTCGCGCGGTTTTCCGGGGACGTCGAGTCGGCGATGTACGCCTGGGCCGTGCCGATGTTCGCGCCGCCGATCCCCGCGATCACCCGCGACAGAAACAGCACGCTCAGGCTATGCGTGAAAGCGAAGAGGAGATACCCCGCGGTACTGGCCGTGAGACTGACGAGCAGGACCGGCCGCCGCCCCACGCGATCCGACAGCCTTCCCCAAACCGGCGCGAAAAAGAACTGCATGATCGAGTAGACCCCGACCACCGCCCCCACCGCCACGCCGCTCGCACCGTACTCACGCGCATAGAACGACAGGAACGGGATGACCATCCCGAACCCGATGAGATCGATGAAGACGGTGAGAAAGAGAACGAGGAGGGAGGCGCGGCGCATTCGCGGGGGGGACTATAGGACAGGATGGGGCAGATGGGACGAATGGGACGAATGGGGAGTACCGGTTCTACTCATTCGTCCCCATGGGTCCCATTCGTCCCATGAGTCCCATCCGTCCTATCGCAACACGAGGAACCACCGCGTGGCGAGCTGCGAGTTGCATGGCGCGAGAGCTTTCTCGCACGCCCGCAACGCGCTCGCAACCCGCCAGTCGCCACCCGTTCGGTCACTTCTTCTCCTTCTTCCACGCCGCGAGGACTTCGGCCTCGCGTTCCGGCGCGATTCCGGCGCGCAGCTTTGCCTTCCTCTCGGCCGGACGCGACTCGTGGAACGCGAGCGTCGACGCGGCCGTGTCGGCGAGAGGGCGGAACGTCAGCCCCTTCGCGAGCGCACGGCTGATGTCGACCGCGCCGAAGCCGCCGAATTCGCTCGTGGGCGGAACCCAGACCGGCATGTCCGACCAGGGCGCGACCTTTTGCGCCTCCAGGAACTCCGCCGGCACCCAGGTGAACTGCGCGCCCGCGATGGTCACGGCCTTGATGCCGTACAGCATCTCCGCGATCGACAATCGGTGCGCCGGGCCGACACCATGGTACGTGCCGAACGCCTTCTGTTCGACCATGCGGATCGTCCATTCGGCGAGGTCGCGCGCGTCGATGAACTGTACCGGGTCGGTCGGATTGCCCGGAGCGAGGACCTCGCCTCCGCGGGCGATGCGCACCGGCCAATAGCTGAAGCGATCCGTGTTGTCTCCTTCGCCGACGATGAGGCCGGGACGGATGATCGTGGCCCGGCCGGGGAAGGCCTTCTCGGCCTCCTTCTCCGCGAGCGCCTTCAACCCTCCGTAGGTTTCGCCCTCGATCTTCTCGACGGTGGGGTCGGCGAGCTCGATGACCGGCGCGGTCTCATCGATGCCGGGCTTGCTCCCGTCCTTGTACACGGAGATGGTGGAGATGAAGACGTACTGCCCCGCGGAGTCCTTCAGCAGCGTCGCCGCGTCGCGCACCCAGCGGGGCAACGTCGACGGGTTGTCGATCACCGCATCCCACTCACGGTTCTTCAGCGCCTCGAGGTTGCCGTTGCGGTCCCCTTCGAGACGCTCGACGCCGGCGGGAACCGATCCCGGGTTTGTCTTCCCGCGGTTGAAGACCGTGACCTTGTGCCCGCGAGCCACCGCGTAGCGAACCTGATGCGGGCCGGTGAACCCCGTCCCGCCGAGGATGAGAATGCGGAGAGGCTTGGCGGCCTGCAACAATTGCGACTGAGCGAGCACGGCCGCACCGGTGACCGCGGCGGCCGCAGCGACGAACGTACGGCGAGTGATTTCGGACATGGCGGGGGATGATAGCGGCTGGCGCGGGGCCGGCAGTAAACACTCGTCAACGAAATCCGTTTCGCGCTGGCCGGAAGCCATGTTCGCCAGACGCAGAGTCTTAGAGTCTCAAAGTCTCAAAGTCGCAAAGTCTCAAAGAAGGCCCCCGCGCCACCACCGGGCGAGAGGGCTTTGAGACTTTGCGACTTTGAGACTTTGAGACTTCCGTCCACCCAGCACTCAGGACTCAGCACTCAGCACTCAGCACTCAGCACCCAGCACCCAGCACCCAGCACCCCACGTCTGCTACAGTCCCGCCGCGTTGCGACGCCTGGTCCTTTTCGACATCGACGGAACGATCCTCACCGACCGCGGGGCGTCACGCTCCGCGTTCGCCGATGCGCTGGCCCGCGTGTACGGATATGAGGGCGATCTCTCGCGGTACGACTTCTCGGGGCGCACCGATCCGCAGATCGCGCATATGGTGCTGCGCGACGCGGGGCTCCTCGCCGAGGACATCGACGCCGCACTGACACGATTGTGGGAGATCTACCTCGAAGGCCTCGCGCGCAATGCGACACCGGGGCGCGTGCAGGTGATGCCGGGCATCCGCGAGTTGCTCGGCGAGCTGCGGACGCACCACGATGTCGTCCTCGCCCTGCTCACGGGCAACATCGAGCCCGGCGCGCGCCTGAAGCTTGCCGGAGCCGATCTGAACGACTACTTCCCTTTCGGCGCTTTCGGGAGCGACTCCCCCGACCGTACGGAGCTTCCGCCCATCGCCATGAACCGCGCCTCCGCCCACGTCGGAAAGGAGTTCCGCGGAGCCGACGTCGTGATCATCGGTGACTCGATCTACGACGTCCGCTGCGGCGTGCCCTACCAGGCCACCACCATCGCCGTAGCATCGGGAAAGACTCCCGCGGAAACCCTGCGCGCCGAGAACCCCTCGCACTTCTTCGAGAGTGCAGCTGATCTCCCGGCGATGCTTCGTGCCGTTATGGGCGAACGATGAACGATGATGATGAACGATGAACGCCGCCACCGGTTCATCATTCATCGTTCCATCGTTCGTTGTCAGTCTCGTTCCGGGACCCGCACCTTCCCTGCCACTCGCGCGTGGTCGATGGACCCGCTGCTCTTCCGGCCGACGGTGAAGTTGCCGCCGACGTCGGCGACGTCGACCGAGCCTGAGCCGTCCTCGTCTATGGTCACGTCGCGCTTGACGTTCCGGACATCGATCGAGCCGGAGTCGTCTTCGCGGATCCGGACGTACCCTTCGACGTGAGCCACCGTGATCGCGCCCGAGTCGTCCTCGATCTCGACGTTCCCGCCCACGTTCTTCACGGTGATCTCGCCGGAGTCGTCCTCGATGGTCACGTTGCCCGAGACCCCGTTGATCGCGATGGCGCCCGAGTCGTCGCGGATGGTCAGGTCGCCGCGGACGTTGACGACCTCGATCGCGCCCGAGTCGTCGTCGATCGTCGTCGTACCCGTGTTCGCAACCTTGATCCAGCCGCTGTCGTCGTCGATGACCACCGGCAGTCCCGCGGGGAGGGTGATGCCGAGGTCGAGGCGGGCGCTGAAGAAGCCGAAGATGACGGTCTTGTCCGGGATGTCCGCGGTGATGTGCAGATCCGAGCCCGAGCGGCGCATCGTGAGGGTGATCCGGTCGAGGAAATCTTCATCGCTCGTACAGGCCGTGCCGGAGGCGACGATCTGGGTCGCGCCGGGCGTCCCGTCGACCTTCAGGAATCCCGAATCGGCTTGAATCACGACCCGCGAGACACCCGCGGCGGGTGATGCACCTTTCCGCGCCGCCGTGTAGCGGCAATCCATATCGTCGAAGAGGCCCGCGAAAGCGGACCCGGCGCTCAGAAACACGGTTGCGGCTGCCATCGCTGCGATTTTCATCGGAAGCCCTCCCACAGCCGAGTGTACGGACTCGGACACCGACGGGTTTCATCACCGAACAGTGGTGGCGACCGTCACAGTGTTCTGGTAGCCCCGGACGCGACACTTCGCTGCGGAGGAAATGATGAAGAAAACAGCTCTCGTGCTCGTGATTGCGATCCTGCTCGTGCCGGCGTCGATGTTCGCCAGCGATGCGAAGACGACGTTCGATGCCAAGTGCAAGATGTGCCACGGCGCAAACCTCGAGAAGAAGGCGATCGACACCTCGAAAGCCGACGAGGTTCTGGTGAAACACATCCTGACGGACGCCAAGCACAAGTCCAAAGTCGCCGACGAGGCCACGGCCAAGGCCCTCATCGCGTACATCAAGTCTCTGAAGAAATAGCAGGGGTCCGAGCGACGTACCGTTTCAGCAGCCGCGGGGGCAACCCCGCGGCTTTCGCGTTTTCAGGATCACGCGCCGTCGTATCGTCACCGTCTCCGTGTCGCGCGCGACACCGCTGGACATCCGCTGTGTCACGGCTCTTCGCACCAGGGAAGCGTACGAATGCGTTCATAGGAGATGCAGATGAAAAACACTACAACCATTTCGATCCTCATCCTGGTCCTGCTGCTCATGCCGGTCGCAGCGTTCGCTGACGCGGCGGCGACTTACGACGCGAAGTGCAAAGCCTGCCACGGCGCCGACGGCAAGAAGCTGGCGAAAGCCGATCTGACCTCGGACGCAATCCAGGCGAAGGCCGAAGGCGAGCTGGTGAAGTACCTCACGACCGACGCCAAGCACAAGAGCAAAGTGGCCGACGAAGCGACCGCGAAGGCGCTCATCGCTCATCTGAAGACGCTCAAGAAGTAGTCCTGACCAGAGCGCAGAGCGCAGGGCGCAGAGCGCAGGAGACGAACAAGGCCGTCTCCTGGCCCTGCCCCCTGTGCTCTGCCTCCAAGGAGCCGCGATGAGCAAAGCGATTCTCTTCGACTCCACCCAATGCGTCGGTTGTCTCGAGTGTGAGACGGCCTGCGCAAAGGAAAACGGGCTGCCGTACGACGACGACGTCGCGAAGGTCAAGAAGACCTCCGACACGAAGTTCACGTACGTGGCCGTCAAGACCATCAACGACGAAGAAAAGTACATGCGCAACCTGTGCATGCACTGCGTGGATGCCACCTGCGTCTCCGTCTGCCCGGTCAAAGCGCTCATCAAGAGCGCGGAGGGACCGGTGGTCTACGACGCCAGCAAGTGCATGGGCTGCCGCTACTGCATGATGGCCTGTCCGTTCCAGATCCCGAAGTACGAATGGTCCAAGGCCATTCCCACGGTCAAGAAATGCATCATGTGCTCCGAGCGCGTCGCGGAAGGCAAGCAGACCGCGTGCGCGGAGGTGTGCCCCACGGGGGCGACGTTCTTCGGCGACCGCGACCTGCTGCTCGCCGAAGCCCGCAAGCGCATCGATGAGAACCCGCACCTGTACGTGAATCACATCTACGGCGAGAAGGAAGCGGGCGGCACGGGCGTCCTGATGCTCTCCTCGATCCCCTTCAGCGAGTGGGGCTTTCCGACGAACCTTCCCACTCACTCCCTGCCGAGCATCACCGAGGGCGTGCTCGCGCACGTTCCGGACGTCGTCACCCTCGGCTCCGCCGTTCTCGGCGGCATCTACTGGATCACGCACCGCCGGGAGATCGTGGCGAAGACGGAGCAGGAGGACGACCAATGAAACTGCCGAAGATCACCTTCTGGAGAACCGTGTTCGTCCTGATCCTGCTCAGCGGCGCCTACTCGACGTACATCCGGATCTTCCACGGCCTCGGTGCGTCGACCAACCTTTCCGATGCCACGCCGTGGGGCATCTGGATCGGCTTCGACATCCTCTGCGGAGTCATGCTCGCCGCCGGCGGATTCACGCTTCTCGCCGCGGTGCACATCTTCAACGTGAAGGAGTACAAGCCGATCGCCCGGCCCGCACTGCTGACCGCGTTTCTCGGCTATCTGCTCGTCATCGCGGCGCTGATGTTCGACCTCGGCAAGCCGTGGAACGTCATCCGGGTCATGTTCACCTGGCAGCCGCGGTCGGTCATGTTCGAGGTCGGCTGGTGCGTGATGCTCTACACCACCGTCCTCTTCCTCGAGTTCCTGCCGATCGTCTTCGAGCGCTTCCGTCTGGAGAAGCCTCTGAAGATCATCCACCGGATCTCCCTGGTCCTATACATCCTGGGCATCCTGCTCTCGACGCTACATCAGTCATCGCTGGGAAGCCTCTACCTGATCGTGCCGGGCAAACTGCATCCGCTGTGGTACACGCCGATGCTGCCGGTGCTCTTCTGGATCTCGGCCGTGTCGATCGGTCTGGCCATGACCATCTTCGAGTCGTCGATGTCGGCGCGCCACTTCGGCCATTCGCTGGAGAAGCCGCTGATCGTAGGCCTCGGCCGGATCATGCTCGTGATGCTGATCATCTACGGTGTCGTGCGCATGCAGAACCTCTTCACGCGCGACGCCCTGCAGTTCGCGTTCATGCCGTCGTACGAGGCCACGATGTTCTGGCTCGAGGCTGGCTTCGCATTCCTGCTGCCCATCACTTTGATGCTGTTCCCGCGCGTGCGCGAGAATCCGTCGCGTCTGTACTTCGTGTCCATTCTCGTCATCAGCGGCTTCGTGCTGAACCGTCTGAACGTCGCCGTGACGGGCATGGAAGGCTTCTCGGGTGAGACCTACATCCCGAAGTGGACCGAGATCTCGATCACCCTCAGCGTGGTGGCGGTGGGCATCTTCATCTTCACCATGGCGGTGAAGTACCTCCCGATCTTCTCGCATGGCCACGGGAAACCGGAGCCACTCGTGAAGCCACCGGAGCCGAAGGTGCTCGTGCCGGCGACGGCGAGGTGACCATGAGCGACGGAGCGCCAGCTCCCCGCGGAGCGCCAGCTTCCAGCTGGCCGCTACGCCGGCTTCCAGCCGGCAGTCGGCATCCTGCCGGCGTGGCGGCCGGCAGGATGCCGGCGCTCCGCAGACTCACCGCGCTCCGCAAGCTCACCCGATCTCTCGCCGCCAAGCTCTTCGTCGTCGTTTTCGTCGTTCTCCTGCTCAACCTCGGGGTGCTCGGCCTTGCGAACGTCCGTCTGCATCGCCAGCACCTCGAGGCGGCGCGGCTGGGCGCAGCCGAACGCCTGTCCGACGTCGTCCGGCGCAGCACGTCGTATTACATGCTGCGCAACGACCGTCAGGGACTCCGCCACATCGTCGAGACCGTCGGTCAGGAGCCAGGCATCGAACGCCTGCGGATCATGAATCACGAGGGGCGCGTGGTCTTCTCGACGCACGATCCCGAGATCGGCTCGCTCGTGAACATTCCCAGCGCGAGTGTGTCGTTCCAGCAGTCCCGCGTCTTCGCATCCGGAGGCGAACGCGTCCTGGGCATCACCACGCCGATCCAGAACTCCCCGTCGTGCTCGTCGGGCGCATGTCATGCGCATCCGCAGTCGCAGAAGCTCCTCGGGCTGCTCGACCTCAATCTGTCGTTGTCGGAGGCGGACGCCGACGTCCGGCGTGCGTCCACCCAGTTCATCAACTACAGCGCGATCGCGATCCTGCTCACCCTGGCGACGATGGGCATTCTGGTGTGGTACTTCGTGCACGAGCCCGTGCGCGTGCTCCGTCACGGCACGATCAGCCTCGGCCGGGGCGATCTCGGCGTTCAGCTCCCCGTACGCTCCTCGGATGAGCTGGGCGAGCTGGCGATGGCGTTCAACGACATGTCCAGTCAGTTGCGCGTCGCGCGCGAGGAGAGCACCGCCCTCGCGCTCGCGCTCGAGGAGCGCGTACAGCGCAAGACCGCGGAGCTCAAGCGCGCGCACGACCAGATGATCCATGCCGAGAAGTTGACCTCCCTCGGGAAGCTCGCCGCGGTGGTCGCACATGAGATCAACAATCCCCTCTCGGGGATCCTCACGTACGCGAAGCTGTTGCGGAAGTGGATCGAGCGCGGCGACGATCTCGTCGGTCATTCCGTCGAGATGCGAGACTCGCTGCAGCTCATCGAGAACGAGAGCCGCCGCTGCGGCGACATCGTCCGGAACCTGCTCACCTTCGCACGCGTGCAGCCCCTCAACATCACCGACTTCGACGTCAACCACACCGTACGGCAGACGATCAAGCTCGTCGATCACAAGCTCGAGCTCGGAAACATCGTCGCTCACCTCGAGCTTGCCGATGACCTCCCCCTGCTCCGCGGCGACTCGGGCCAGATCGAACAGCTCCTGCTCGCGATCATCATGAATGCCATCGAGGCCATGCCCCGGGAGGGCAGCCTCCACATCGTCACGAAAGCCTCGCCTGCCGACGCGATCACCATCGCCATCGAAGACAACGGCGTCGGCATCCCTCCCGACATCCTCCCTCACCTCTTCGAGCCGTTCACGACGACGAAGGAAGAAGGGAAGGGCGTCGGCCTCGGCCTCGCCATCAGCCAGGCCATCGTCGAGAGACACGGTGGAAAGATCGGTGCGCAGTCGGAAGCCGGGAAGGGAACGACGTTCACCATCGAGCTGCCGTGTATCGCACCGCTGAATCCAAAGGAGACGCAATGACGAACCTCAAGGGCCGCATCCTCATCGTCGACGACGAGCCGAGCGTGCGCGACTCGCTCGGCCGCTGGTTCCGCGACGACGGCTATGAGGTCGGCGTGGCGGAAGGGGCCAACGACGCCCTCACTCGCCTCGCGGAGCGGCGGTGGGACCTGGCCCTTCTCGACATCCGCATGCGCGGCACCGACGGCATCGAGCTGCAGCGGCGGATGAAGGAGATCGATCCCGACCTCCTCGTCATCATCATGACCGGCTACGCCTCGGTCGACACCGCCGTGACCGCGCTCAAACAGGGCGCATACGACTACATCACCAAGCCTCTCGATCCCGACGACGTCGCGCACCTCGTGCAGAAGGCCCTCTCCCACCGGCGCTCGGACGAAGAGAACGTGCGGATGAAGGAAGTGATCGAGACGCACGTCGTCCATCCCGCGCAAATCGTCGGACAGAGCACGGCCATGAAGAAGGTCTACGACGCGATCGAGACCGTCGCGCCGACCGACGCCACGGTCCTCATTACCGGCGAGAGCGGGACGGGCAAGGAGCTCGTCGCGAAAGCGATCCACGCCGGCAGCCCGCGGCGGTATCACCCCATGGTCGCCATCCACTGCGGCGCTCTCACCGAGACGCTGCTCGAATCGGAGCTCTTCGGTCACGAGAAGGGCGCGTTCACCGGCGCGCAGTACCGGAAGAAAGGGAAGTTCGAGGTGGCCGAAGGGGGAACCGTGTTCCTCGACGAGATCGGCGACATCAGCCTCAAGACCCAGACCGACCTGTTGCGCGTTCTGCAGGAGCGCGAAATCGTGCGCGTCGGCGGGCATCAGGCCATGAAAGTCGACTTCCGCTGCGTGGCCGCGACCAACAAAGACCTGGAGACGCTGATCAAGGAAGGGAAGTTCCGCCCGGATCTTTTCTATCGTCTGAACGTCTTCCACATCGTCCTGCCGCCGCTCCGTGACCGTCGCGAGGACATCCCGCCGCTGGTCGATCACTTCGTCCGCAAGTACGCTCTGCAGATGAACCGGAGGATCTCGCGCGTCTCGCCGCAGGCCATGAACGCGCTCCAGCAGTGCGACTGGCCGGGCAACGTCCGCGAGCTGGAGAACGCCGTCGAACGGGCCATGGTCGTCGGGCGCGAGCCGGAATTGCACGAGGGGGACTTCGCGCTGAAGGCCGCGGGACCGGCCATGCCCACGCTGGAGGGAAAGACGCTGGACGAGGTCGAGAAGTCGTACATCCTGCGCGTGCTCGAGGATTGCAGCTTCAATCAGACCAGGGCGGCCGAGGTGTTGAACATCGACCGCGTGACGCTGCACAACAAGCTGAAGAAATACGGCTGGAGTCGCAGTCTCGTCGGGGCAAGATGAAATCCATCCGCGTCGTCCCCTGTGGAGCGGGGGGCGTTCGGCCGGCCGCTCCTCTACTGGGCGCGGTTGCGACGGCGCTCTCGCGCGAGCTTCGCGCGCCCGCAACGATCGCGGAGCAGACCATCGACACCGCGTTCGCGCACCACCCCGAGCGGAATCAGTACCATTCGACGGCCATCATCGAGCATCTCGCTGGCCTGAACGGAAATCATCAGGAGCTCCTCGTCGGCGTGACCGAGCTCGATCTCTACATTCCCATCCTTACCTTCGTCTTCGGTGAGGCCCAACTCGGCGGCACGATCGCCCTCGTCTCGTATCACCGTCTCACCCAGGAGTTCTATGGACTCCCCCCCGACGCGTTGCTGCTGACGGAGCGGCTGATCAAGGAGTCGGTCCACGAGGCAGGACACACCCTGGGACTCACGCACTGCGACGACTACGAGTGCGTCATGGCCGCAACGCACGCGGTGGAGTGGCTCGACCTCAAGGGCGCGGCATTCTGCGCGGAGTGCAGGGGGAGGGTGTGACCGGGGGTCGCAAAGCCTCAAAGTCTCAAAGTCTCAAAGAGAGCCGCTGTCAGCCTCTGCGACTCTGCGAACTTGGCCAACCCGGATACACGCGACTTCATCCTTCATCCTTCATCCTTCATCCTTTCCAGATGATGCGGATCTCAGCGACAGAGTAGAACTTCATCGGTCGGACGGCGCAGCGAGCCAGACTTTGAGACTTTGAGACTTTGAGACTTTGAGACTTTGAGACTTTGAGACTTTGAGACTTTGAGACTTTGAGACTTTGAGACTTTGAGACTTTGAGACTTTGAGACTTTGAGACTTTGAGACTCTAAAGACTTCAAGACGCCCGGCACGCGACAACCGCTGCAATCCGCAACACCCCACTGTAGCGATCTTCAGCGAATCACCGGGTGACGCCCACGCACAATTTCGTACAACCTCAGCAAAGTCAACGACTTGACCCTGTCACGCACAGTGGCAGTCGCCTTGCGCATAGAGAGCGACAGATGCAGTGATCGAAAAGGAGAAACAGACCATGATCGCCATTCTCGTCGTCATCACCTT
>CAZLGP010000116.1:0-11558 GCA_964558905.1 uncultured Thermoanaerobaculia bacterium
CCAGCCGGCCGCTACGCCGGCATCCTGCCGGCCGCTCTCGCGCGAACCGGGCCGCCTGGAAGGCGGCGTAGCGGCCGGCTGGAAGCCGGCGCTCCGCGTGCCCCTCATCCCACACCCGCCATGAGATTGGCCACACGCGAGGACGCCTCATTCGGGGTCATTCGCTCCGACAGCTTGCCCCGATAGATCACCTGCAGCGCATCCGCGAGCGCGAAGGCCTCGTCGAGGTCCGAGGTGATCAACAGGATGGCCGCGCCCGCGGATGCGGCGTCGCGCAGACGCTCATGGACGAAACGCGTCGCCTCGAGATCCAGTCCGCGCGTCGGCTCCGCCGCGATGATGATCTCCGGCCGGCGATCGAGCTCGCGCGCGAGCACGACCTTCTGCTGATTGCCGCCGGAGAGATCGCCGGCGAGCTGGCGCGGACCGGTGGCGCGGATCGAGTAGAGCTGGATCATCTGCGCCGCGTTTCGCACTCCGCGCAGCGCGAGGTTCTCGGCGATCGTCATCTGCGCGATCACCCCGTCGCGAGTGCGGTCCTCGGGGACGTGTCCGGCGCGGGGGTGAGTTCTGCGGAGCTCCTCGGCAAGCTCGGACTGGCCGTTGCCGGCCACGCCGACGATGGCCAGGATCTCGTTGTGATGGAGTTGAACGTTCCCGTGAGTCAGGGCGCGTGCGCCGATGGCCCTGACCCTTTCCTCGGGCTGCCGCTCGGGAAGAGGGGAGTGCGCGGTCATGGCGAGAGCGAGAGACTCCGCGGACGCGGAACGGGTCTCCAGGACGAGCTTCCCGCCGCGCATGACGACGATCCGGTCGGCCACGGCCTGCACCTCCGGCAGCTTGTGGCTGATGAAGACGATCGCGGTGCCGCTTGCGGCGAGCGTGCGCATCACTCGGAACAGTTCTTCCGACTCGTGCGGCGTGAGCACCGACGTCGGCTCGTCGAGGATCAGGGTCGACGGTTTCTTCGCGATGGCCTTGATCAGCTCGAGCTTCGACTTCTCCCCGACGGAGAGATCGGTCACGCGTCGGGAAACGTCGCGCAGCTCGATGCCGCTCGACGCGATCGTCCCGGCCGCCTCGCGCTCGAGCGTCGCTCGTGTCGCGAACCGGAAGCGTGGATTCAGGAGGGCGAGGTTCTCCGCGATCGTCAGCTCGGGGACGAGGAGAAAATGCTGGTGCACGAAGCCAATGTCATCCCCGGGCGGCACGGCCGGCTGCGCTGGTTGGCGAAGCCTTCCTTCGCGATCTTCGCCGGGTGTGGGCTTCCCGAGAGTCATGACATCTGCGTTGTCATTGGAAGCCGGCGAAGCGCGGCGAAGGACCTCCCCCTCATCCTGTGCGAGCTCGCCGGCGGCGATGCGCATCAGCGTCGTCTTCCCGGCGCCGTTCTCGCCGATCACCGCGAGGATCTCCCCGGGGACGACGTCGAGCGAGACGTCGTCGACGGCCCGGGTGACGCCGAAGGACTTGGTGATGCGCGAGAGGCGCACGTCAGAATCCGGTTGGCACTTTCAGGCGACCGGCTTTGATCTCTTCCTGGAGCCGCGCGACTTCCGCGACCGTCTCGGGAGCGATCTGCGACTGGAGGGCCGGGTTCCACTCGAGCGTCACCACGCCTTCGTTCATGCCGAAATACTGGATCTCCGGTTTGAACTGTCCGTCGCGGACCGTGCGCACCATCTTCAGGATCGCGCCGGGGACGTCGAGCACTGCCGAGGCGACGATGACGTCGGGGGCGAGATCGTTCTGGTTTTTGTTGGATCCGAAGCAGCGTACCTTTCGCTCGCTGCACGCCTGGAACACTCCGCGCCCCGCTTCGTTCGCCTGATGGAGGATGAAGTCGGCGCCGGCATTGATGAGCGACAACGTGGCCAGCTTCGCCGCGCCGAGGTCGTCGAAGTTGCCCGTGTAGATCTCGCGGACGTCGAAGTTCGGATTCACGGACCGCGCGCCCGCCTTGAAGGCGAGGAACGTGGAGGCGATGGAGGGGAAGTTGATGCCCCCGACCAAACCGGCCTTGCCGGTCTTCGACTCGCGCGCGGCGATCACTCCGAGGAGGTACGTCGCTTCCTCGAGCTCGAAGCGCATCGGCGCGACGTTGGGCGCGATCGTGGTGCCGGAGGTCGTGATGAATACGGTCTTCGGGTACTCCGCGCCGGCGCTCTTCGCGGGATCCTGATATTCGAACCCGTGTCCGAACGCGACGTCGAAACCCTTCGCGCCGTAGGCGCGGAAGCCCTCCAGATTCTCGGCGGGCGACTTGGTCTCCTGATTGGAGATCTCCGCGCCGAGCTCCGCTTTCGCGCGCTGCAGCCCTTCGTAGGCGATCGCATTCCAGCCGCCGTCGTTGATCGAGCCGGGGGTGAGGAGGCCGACCCTCAGCGGCTTCTCGGCGGGCCCGGTGCTCCCGGGCGCGGGCACGGCAGCCTCGCGCTCTTGACACGAGACGAGGGCGAAGAAGCAGAAAGCGAGAAGAGCCCGTTTCATCGTGCGCGGATTTTACGGGTTGCCAGTTGGCGGTGGCCAGTGATACACGGAGGCGGTTGCCGGTTGCCGGTTGCCGGGAGAGACGAATTGTCCTTCATCGTTCCCGCCAACCGCCAACTGCCAACCGCCAACCGAAGGAGGGAGCAAACAGATGGATGATATCGATCGCAGCAACGACGCCGAGTACGACGAGGACGACGAGCAGATCGAACAGATGATCATCGAGAACGGCATCCTGCTGCACAGTCTCGCGGCACTGCTGGTTCGCAAGGGCATCCTGACGCAGGATGAGATCGACTCGGAAATGGACCGCCTGTACGACCAGATGGAGAATTTCGATCAGCAGTAGGGCTGTTTCGACGGCCCGGACATTTCGCGAGTGGAGAACCCATGAGATTCCCTGTGATTGTGATGGCGGCCGTCCTGGCCTGCCTTGCGGCGACCGCTGTTGCCGACCTTTCCCCCGAATTCATCGCCTGGGGACAGGGGCCGTACCAGTTCCTGATGACCAAAGAAGAAGCCGCGACCTGGAAGACGATCCGGACGGACGAGGCGGCGAAGGCGTTCGTGGCCCTGTTCTGGGCGCGACGTGACCCGACCCCGACCACGCCCGTGAACGAATACCGTCTCGAGGTCGAGGGCCGCATCAAGTATGCCGACGAGCATCTCGGCGCGGGCGAAAAAGTCCGCGGCTCGATGACCGATCGCGGCAAAACCCTCCTCGTGTACGGCACGCCGAAGCGCATGGAGCGCTCCGCCGAAGCCAAGACCCCGAGCTTCGACCTGACGGGGGACCTGCAGCGGGACCAGCGCGAGAGCGCGAACTGGGTCCAGTGGATCTACGAAGAGGGGGATACGAAGGAGATTTTTGGGATCCCCCGCGCGGCGGTGCGCTTCGTCGACCGCTTCGGGCGCGAAGAGTACAAGATCGAGCGCAGCACCATCGACTTCACTGCGTCGCGGGCACGCGCGGTGGCGAAGACCATCACCCAGCCGGATCTCACGGAAGCTCCGAGGTACACCGCGGCCGCCTCCGCCCAGCTGCCAGCCGAGGAGACTGCGCCGGCGGCGGCCACGGAGCTGACGACAGAGGCGCTCGCGAGCGCCGTCGCGGAGCTCGAGGCCGCCGCGAAGAATCCGTACGAGAACAAGGCCTACCTCACCTGGGGAGAGTATGTGACCTCCTACGGTCACACGTTCGTCCCGGTCGGTCTCTACGTCCCGAAGGCCTCGGGCATCAGCGGCGACGTGACGTTCTTCGGCGTCGTGGAGGACATGGCGGGCAAGGGCGTCCTCGCGTTCGAGGAGCCGGCGACTCTGGCCGCATCGAAGGACGATTTCTTCGTCGACAGGTCGCTGGTGCTGCCGGCGGGCAAGCATCGCGGCATCTTCGGCCTCGCCCAGAATGGCAAGGTCGTCGCGCTCGCGTCGACGGAGATGGAGCTCGCCGGCAATCTCGACAAAGATGCGACCGCGATCTCGCAGCTCATCCTCTCGAACAACCTCTACGCGCTGACCGAGTCGCAGAAGGCCGACGACCCGTTCGCCTTCGGTGGCGTGCGCGTGGTCCCGAAGGCCGACCACATGTTCCGTCCGTCGGATGAGCTCTGGTACTTCTTCGAGCTGCGCAATCCCGGTCTCGTGGAGCAGCCCCTGCCCGAAGGCACCGTTCCGGTCAACGCCGCCGACGTGCCGCGCCTGCCGAAAATCCAGGTGAAGCTCGACGTCGTGGGAACGACGGTCGAGGGCAAGCCGGTGAAGATGTCGGCGCCCCTCAGCGAAACCGCCGCGATCGAGATGAAGGGCGTCCCGGGTCACTACGGCGTCGGCAACGCGATTCCCCTGTCGATCACGAAGCCGGGTGAGACCGAGCCCACGCCCACGTTCAAGCCGGGCGAGTACACCCTCACGATCAAGGTGATCGACACGATCAAGAAGACGTCGTACACGCTCACAGACAAGTTCAAGGTGATCGAGTAGTCTTAAGAGTGCTGAGTGCTGAGTGCTGGGTGCTGAGTCACTTCCACCCAGCACTCAGCACTCCAAGGGGGCCTATGCCGTTCGCGACCGTTCATGAAGCCGCCGAGCTGGTTCGCCGTGGGGACTTCGTCATCATCGTCGATGACGAAGACCGCGAGAACGAGGGAGACCTCTGCATTGCCGCGGAGCGCGTCACCGCCGCGTCGGTCAACTTCATGGCGAAGTTCGGTCGGGGTCTGATCTGCCTGGCCCTGACCGAGGAGCGTTGTGCGGAGCTCGACCTGCCGCTGATGGTCGAGCACAACACCACGAACTTCGGCACGGCCTTCACGGTCTCGATCGAGGCGCGCGGCCGTGTCACCACGGGCATCTCCGCGCAGGATCGCGCGGAGACCGTGCGCGTGGCCATCGACCCGAAGACGCGGCCGCACGACCTCGCACGGCCGGGGCATGTGTTTCCGCTGCGCGCGAAGAAGGGCGGAGTGCTCAAGCGCGCCGGCCAGACTGAGGCCTCGATCGATCTCGCGACCATCGCCGGCATGTCGCCCGCGGCGGTCATCTGCGAGGTCATGAACGAGGATGGAACGATGGCCCGGCTGCCGGACCTCCGCGAGTTCGCCGTCCGTCACGGTCTGAAAATCATCTCCGTCGCCGACATCATCAAATACAGGATGCAGAACGAGAAGCACGTGCACTGCCTCGCGGCGCCCGTCCTTCCGACCCAGTACGGCGAATTCCGTGTGCACGCCTACCAGAGCGACATCACCGGCGAGGAGCACGTCGCCCTGGTGAAGGGCGAGATCACTGAGGACGACCACGTGCTCGTGCGCGTGCACTCGTCATGTCTGACCGGGGACGTCTTCCACTCCAGTCGCTGCGACTGCGGCGATCAGCTCAACCGCGCCTTCGAGCTCATCGAGCGGGAAGGGAAGGGGATCATCCTCTACCTTCTGCAGGAAGGCCGGGGCATCGGCTTGATCAACAAACTCCGTGCGTACGACCTGCAGGACCAGGGTGCCGACACGATCGAGGCGAACGCGAAGCTCGGGTTCGCGCCGGACATTCGCGAGTACGGCACCGGCTCCCAGATCCTCCGCGACCTCGGCGTCCGCAGGATCCGCCTCATGACGAACAACCCCGCTAAGTACGTGGCCATCGAAGGCTTCGGACTTCAGATCGTCGAGCGAGTCCCGCTCGAGATCGCGCCCTCGATGACGACACGTAAGTACCTCGAGGCGAAGAAGACGAAGCTGGGCCACATCCTGGAGCTCGTGTAGGTGAAGGGAAGGGTTGGCGGTTGACGGTTGGCGGTAGATCCGTCAACCACCAACCACCAACCACCAACCACCAACCACCAACCGCCAACCGCCAACCGCCAACCGCCAACCAATCCCGAGTATCATCCGCGCCGCATGCCACACACCGGTCCCATTCTCGAAGGAAAAGGCGACACCGACTACGAGCGCTACGTGCGCGTACCGGAGCTGCTGGAGTTGCAGAAATCGGTCGAGCAGCTCTCGAACCCCGACGAGCGGCTCTTCCAGGTCATGCATCAGGCCGCCGAGCTGTGGCTGCATCACATCGACTACGAGATCGATCGCGCGGCGAGACTCATCGAGAGCGACGAGCCCGAGCTCGCCGCCGACCTGCTTCATCGCTGCCGGTTGATCGTCGACCTCCTGCGCGAGCAGATCATCATCCTGGAGACGATGGCGCCGGCGGATTACCATGTCTTCCGCACGACGTCGCTTGGGAGGGGGAGCGGACAGGAGTCGCCCGGGTTCAATCGCCTGCTGGACGTCGGGCAGAGGATCTGGCCGCGGTTCGAGGCTCTGCTCGGCAAACACGCGGTGACGATTCTCGAGATCGAGAGGACGCCGCGGGAGCACTACCGGCTGTTCCGTCTCCTTCAGGCGATGCTCGACTACGACGAGGCGTTCATGAAGTGGCGTTTCGTGCACATGCGCCTGGCGTTCCGGATCATCGGCGACCGCGTCCTTTCGCTGAAAGGCGTTCCGGCAGCCCAGCTCGAGGCCGGCACGCGGGAGCCGTTGTTCCCGCAGCTGTGGTCGGCGATCAGCGAACTGACCGCGGAATGGAAGCCCACATATTGATGAGGCCAAGAATTTTCGCTCGCGCGGTTTCTTTCGAGCGGGAAGGGGTGTCGAATGAATCGGACGAGAGGACCGTGGACCGGCGAGGCAAGGGCCGGAAAACGGACGTTTTTGCAGGCGAATTTCTTCAGCTAAAACTTTCGGTTTCAGGTACTAACTAACAGGTTGACGGTAATGCAACCCATCTGTATATTCGCTGGCCATTGCCTGACGCGGGCCGGGAAGCAGCCTGACAGCACCCCCTGCACAGTTCTGCGATCACTCATCTGGGAGTTCGGAATCACATGAAAAAGAAGCTGTGCCTTTTCGCGGCACTTTCTCTTTCCCTATTGTCTCTCGTCGGTTGTCAGAAAGTGCAGGCTCGCATGGAGATTCGCAACGCGAACGACGCGTACGCGAAGGAAGACTATGTGACGGCGCTGCAGCACTACCGGAAGGCGCGTGAAATCGACGCGCAGGGTTTTCCGGACCTCGACAGGATGATCGGGTACTCGCTGATCGGTCTCTACGTGCCGGAAGACAGGTCGGAGGCGAACGTCAAGAACGCCGACGCCGCGATCATCGAGCTGCGCAAGTATCTGAGGAAGCGTCCTGATGACCGCATCGCCCGCGAGGCGCTCATCAACCTCTACCTCAACGCCGACCGGATCACCGAGGCCATCAACTACTTCCGCGAGTGGCTCAAGACGCACGGAAACGACATCGAGGCCGTGCGCTCGGTCGCCACGCTCTACGCGAAGCAGGGCAACTTCAACGAGTCGTTGAACTGGTACGAGAAGATCACCCTCCTCGACTCCAAGAATCCCGAGGCGTTCTACACGTACGGGGTGGTCTGCTACGAGAAGATCGCCAAGAACCCGCCCCAGGACATGGCCGAGCGGATGGCCATCATCGAGAAGGGCAAGCAGGCACTCCAGCGTGCCACGAACATGCGCCCGGAGTACTTCGAGGCCATGGTCTACCTGAGCCTCCTGTATCGCCAGCAGGCACCGCTCGAGACGGATCCCGCCCGGCAGCAGGAGCTCATCGCCGAGGCCGACCGCATCCGCAACGACGCCATCGCCATCGTGAAGAAGAGGAAGGCGGAAGCCGCCGCGGCCGAATCCGGCCAGAAGAGCTAACACTACGGAACTGCGACATGTTCGAAACTACCGTCGTCGAATCGAAGAAGCAAAAGTTCGGGCTTCAGAAGTATCTGACCCTTCCGGTCTCGCTGGGGTTGCACGTGGTGGTCGTCGCCGGTGCGATCTTCGGCGCGGTCTGGAACGTCGACTTCCCCGTGAACTCGCCGGCCCAGATCGCGCAATACTCGGTGGCTGCCGCTCCGCCGCCCCCGCCGCCCCCTCCTCCCCCGCCGCCCAAAGCGGCCACGGTGAGACCCGTCGAAGTGAAGACGGTGGACGTTCCACGCGACCTGGAGAATCTCGCTCCCTCCGTCGTCCCTGACACGGTGAGGCCGGTGGAAGCTGCTGCCGCGGTTGAAGGTGGCGTGGAAGGCGGCGTCGAGGGCGGTGTCGAAGGTGGCGTCCTCGGCGGCGTCGTCGGCGGTGTGGTGGGCGGGATCGTCACCGACACCATGCCTCCTCCGCCGAAAGAAGCCGCTCCGCTGCGCGTCGGCGGCGACGTCAAGGCGCCGGTCGTCATCAGCCGCGTCGAGCCGCACTATCCTGAGGTTGCGCGCAAGGCCCGTGTGTCGGGCATCGTCATCGTCGAGTGCATCATCGACAAAACCGGCCGCGTTCGCGATGTGCGCGTCCTCAAGCCGCTTCCCTTCGGACTCGATCAGGCCGCTGCCGACGCGGTCCAGAAGTGGAGATTCCGGCCCGGCACGCTCAACGGCCAGCCGGTCGACGTCATTTTCAACCTCACCGTCAACTTCAAACTGAATTAAATGAACAGGTCCGCTCGCGGACCGAGGATTAGGAGGGAAGTAATCATGGATATGTCCCCAGGCCATCTTTGGGCAACGATGACCCTCGTCGGGAAGGCGGTCATCTTCGTTCTCGGCATCATGTCGGTCTATTCGTTGTGGGTGGCGATTGACCGCTTCATCGTCTACTCCAAGGCGAAGAGCGAATCGCTGCGGCTTCTCGGCGCGCTTTCGAACCTCCTCACCAAGGGTGAGTACGGTCAGGCCATCGAGGTCACCAAGAAATACAAGAACAGCCACCTGGCGAAGGTCATCGCCGCCGGCCTGCTCGAGTTCGAGGCTTCCCGGCGCGACAAACGCCAGAGCGATCCGGAGTTGATCGTCGAAGCCGCGCGCCAGGGCATGGACCGTACGGCCATGATCACCGTCGCCGAGATGAAGGAGAACCTCGGGGTTCTGGCAACGACCGGCGCAACCGCACCCTTCGTCGGACTGTTCGGAACGGTCATCGGCATCGTCGGCGCGTTCCAGGGCATGGCCAAGGGCGGCGGCGGTATCGCTTCCGTCTCCGCCGGTATCGCCGAGGCACTCGTCGCGACCGCCGCGGGTCTTCTGGTGGCCATTCCCGCCGTCTGGGCCTATAACTACTTCCAGAACCGCGTCGAGCGCTTCACCGTGGAGATGTCGAACTCCGGTTCCGAGATGGCGATCTACTTCATGAAGGAAGTGGGCATCAATGAAAAGGCTGCAGGCTAGCTCGATCAACAAACTGTCGAATGCGGGGATGACGTCGGATATCAACGTCACGCCGCTGGTCGACGTGGTTCTGGTGCTCCTGATCATCTTCATGGTCGTCACGCCCATGCTCCAGAAGGGCATCCCGGTGAACCTGCCGGTGACCGAGGATCCGGATCAGACGCCCGACACGGAGAAGCAGCTCCAGATCTCGGTGAAGGCGGACGGCTCGGTCTATATCGGACCGAACGTCGTCCGGAGCGATCAGGTCGAATCGTCCCTCAAGGCTGTCCAGGAGCGCACACCCGACCGCGAGATCGCCGTCAAGGGAGACCGCCTGGTCAAGTACGGCGCCGTGCTCGACGTGCTGAAGGCCTGCCGTGACGTCGGTTTCAACGATGTCGGGCTCGTCGCGCAGCCGAAAAAATCCCCGGGAGAGGCATAGTCACATGCAGGTAGGTGGCAGCGGTTCCACGATGTCCAGCATCAACGTCACACCTCTGGTGGACGTTGTCCTCGTTCTTCTCATCATTTTCATGGTTCTCACGCCCGTGATGCAGATGGGCTACCTGGTCAAGGTTCCGCCGAGGGCGCCCGCGAATCTCCCTCCCTCCACAATACAGGATCAGATCGTGCTGCGGCTGGCCCCGGGTCCCCGGGTTCTGATCAACAAGGAAGAGATGTCCATGGAACAGTTCCCGAACCGGATCCGGGAGATCCTTCGCGGCAACACCGCGAAGATGGTCTTCTTCTCCGGCGCGCGAGATGTGGACTACGAGACCACGATGACCTTCCTCGACCTGGCCCGCGCCAGCGGCGCGAAGAACATCGGCATCATCGTCGAAGATCCGATGGCGGGCGGCGCTGCCGCGGCGATCGACCCGTAACCTCCCATCGCGATTCAGGTCGTTGGGGCGGCGGCTTCGGCCGCCGCTTTCTTTTTGCCGATCATGCTGCCGATCGCGTGATCGAGTGAGAAACGCCCGCCGCCGGTCAACATGAGCGCGCAGCAGATCGCGAACATCGCCAGCGGCGTCTCGATCCCGCGGATGACGACGAAGGCCTTGATAGCATTCGGCGGCATCCCGAACAGCGCGTCGGGGAGCTGGACCACAAACGCGGCCACGAACATGGTCGCCGCCAGGAGGAGCGCATCGAGACGCGTGAGAAGCCCGACGAGCAGCAGGACGGCCCCTCCGACCTCGGCGAACGCGGCGAGGTGCCCCAGGACCGCCGGGATCCCGTAGCTCTCGGCCAGTCCGGCGGCGAACATGGCGGACCCTCCTTCGCCGGCGATCTTCGACCAGCCGTGAGGGAAGAAGATGAGCCCCGCGACGACGCGCAACAGCAGCGCGGCGATGTCGGCGGCGATCCTGTTCATGCAGCCTCCTCCAGCTCTACGTTCAAGCAGCGCGTGGCCGCGCTCGACCGCGTGGTGGCACCCGTGGCTCTGTTCGTTTCATTCTATGTTGCCACACTCATCAGTCTGACGTGGCTCCGTTTCCCCTGGATCCAGTGGATGGGCCTCATCTCCGTGAGCCTCGCGACCGCTCTCACCGTCGCGCTCTGGGATCGCGGGCGCTGGCAACTCGGTCTGTTCGTTCGGCCTCGGCTCGCCGTCCCCGAGTTTGTTTTCGGCAGTTTCACCGGCGTCTTACTGGTGGGGATGTGCGCCGCGCTGGTCGTGCTTTCAACCGCGGTGTGGCATGAGCGCGGTGCAGGTTTCCCGTGGCGCGAGACGCTGATCGTGTACCTCCCCGCGGCGGTCCATGAAGAGCTGCTGTTCCGCGGTTACGCCTTTCAGAAGCTGCATTCCTGGCATCGCGGGTTCGCCCTGTTCTTCGTCGCTCTCGTTTTCGCTGCGCTGCACATGGGCAACGTGGCCGTCTCGTGGCTGGGCCTGACGAACATCTTCCTCGGCGGACTTTTGCTCGGGATCGCATACGAGCGCTACCGTCGCCTCTGGTTTCCGATCGGTCTGCATCTCGCCTGGAACCTGATGTCCGGCCCGATCCTCGGCCACGAGGTCAGCGGCTATACCTCGATGGCCACGGTCTTCGTCGAGCGCGGCCATGGAGCAGGGTGGCTCACGGGAGGGGACTTTGGGATCGAGGGGAGCATCTGGATGACCGTGATGGAGCTTGCGGCAATCGCCTGGCTCCTCGGGGGAAGTCTCAAAGTCTCAAAGTCTCAAAGAGGGAGGGCCGGGTGGTCTTTGACACTTTGAGACTTTGCGACTCCCCCCGGCCCCCCGAGTTCTCTGCCGCAGAGTCGTCTCAGTCGCAAAGTCACAGAGTCGCAAAGCCCCCCCCGCCCCCCCCCAGTGGGACGTTTTGGGGTTTAGACAATTGGACAAACAAAAACACCCC
>CAZLGP010000117.1:0-62769 GCA_964558905.1 uncultured Thermoanaerobaculia bacterium
GAGCGCGAATGCGCCGCCACCGGAACGAGGGCGTCCGCGAATGATCCGCCCCGGAGGGGCGGCAGAGAACCTCTTCCGCCCCTCCGGGGCGGACTTCCTGCACCCGTCTTCTTCCGGTGGCGGCGCTCCGCGCTCGCCACCGGCTACCCTCTGCCGCGCCTCCGGCGCTGATCAGGCCACTCTCTCCGCGTCGAGTGAGGAGAGTCGCTGAAGCCAACAAGACGACGCCCTCGCCTAAAGTCAACGCCATTGCGGCTTGAAGCGGGGGGTACTCTTCCTGCCCGCTACAAGGGCGCATGAGGCAACGCCTCCGCTTTTCGACCGGACCGCCGGCGTCCCGCCGGCTGACGCGCGGGCGTCTCGCCCGCGCGGATGCACGCTGGACGCGTGAACGTCAGCCGCCGGGACGGTGGCGGTGCGCGGGGTGGAGACGCTCCGCACTCACTTGAACGGCATCAACATCTTCTTCGCGCTCTTGAGCACCATCACGAGCATGCTCACGCTGCCGAGGATCGCGCCGAACAGCAGCCCCGCGACGCCGCCCACGGCCAATTTGACGAGACCGCCGCCGGACTTCTGCTTCGCGTACACCGGCACCAGCGTCGGACGCAGCACCGGCTCGTCCCGGCCATCGGTTTCCGGCTTCGCCGTGGGCCGATCCTCGGGGCGCTTCGCTTGCGCGCGGGCATCGCGCTTCGACGTGTCGCCTTTCAGAGATCCGAACGTGCGCGCATACACCTGCGTGAGCTCCGCGCCGAGGAAGAGAATTTGCGCGGACCAGTAAACCCAGATCAGCAGGATCACCAGCGAGCCGGCGGCGCCGTAGGCCGAGCCCGGCGCGGCCTTGCCGAGGTAGACGCCGAGCCCCCACTTGCCGGCCACGAACAACACCGCCGTGATCACCGCGCCGAGACCGACGTCGCGCCAGGCGATCTTCAGATCGGGCAGGATCCGGAAGATCGCCGCGAAGAGGACGACGGAGACGGCGAACGACAGGGCAATGCTCAGCAGGTGTGCGACGGCCTCGCCGCCGACGTATTGCGAGACGTAGCCGCCCATCGCCGCGACCACCGTGTCGAGCACGAGCGTGACGAGCAGGAGAAAACCGATCCCGAGGACCATGGCCATCGACAGGAAGCGATCCTTGATGAATCCCATGATCCCCGCGGATTTCTTTTTCTCCACGTTCCAGATCGTGTTCAGGGCGTCCTTGAGCTGGCCGAACACGCCGGACGCGCCGAACATCAGTGTCGCCACGCCGATGATCGTTGCCAGCGTGCCGCTTTTCGGTTTTGCCGCGGCCTCGACCATCTGCTCGAGCGACTCCGCCATCTTCGCGCCGAAGACCTGGCCCAGCTCATCGGAGAGTTTCCCCTGCGCCGCTTCCTGCCCGAAGATCAGCCCCGCCATGGCGACGGCGATCAGCAGCAGCGGACCGATGGAGAAGATCGTGTAGTACGCGAGCGCCGCGCCGAGGCGCGGGACTTTGTCCTCGCCGAACTCGCGGAAGGTGTCCTTCAGCACCGTCGCGTACTTGCCCATCTCGGCACGGATGGAGAGCAACGGACGTTCCCACTCAGGCGAAAGGGAAAAGAGAAAGGGTCAAAGTGCTTCGCTGCTTTCTACTTTCGCCCTTTGCCTTTTACCTTTTGCCCTTCATCCACGCGATACAGCGAAGCATCGACTCACGCATCGCGTCGGGCGGCAAACGCACGGGCCGCCCGTGTCCGGGCAACACCCACTCAAATGAGTACTCCAGCAGGCGCTCCATCGAACGGATCTGCTCGCTCCACGAATACCAGCAGGCACTGCGGAACGCGTAGAGGTGCCCGCGCTTCGGGCTCCAGGCGAGATGGTCGCCCGTGAAGAGGAACTTCTCCCGGTCCAGAAACACCGCATGGCCGCGCGTGTGGCCGGGCGTGGGGATCATGAGAATACCGTCGCCGAGGTCGATCGGTTCTTCGCCGCGGGGCATGAGCTCGAACGATCGGCCGCGCGCGTCATCGAAGTGCATCACCCGTTCGCAACCGAAACGCTCACGGAACTTTGCGTGGTCGGCGATGTCGTCCTGATGCGTGAGGAGCATCCGCCGCACCGTCCCGAGCCGCTTCACCAGCGGCTGGGCGAAACGGGGCGAGTCGATGAGGATCGCGCGATCGCGGAGGAAGTAGCTGATCGCGCCGAAGGAGCTTTCGCTCGTATAGCCACAGCGATGGACGTCGTCTTCGATGCGTTCCGGCAGCGCGTGGAGGGCGTTTCGTGCGCTGTGCGAGGATCCGATCGACGACGTTGGGCAGCTGATCAGCGCTTTCTGCGCCGCGAGCAACTCCTCGTCGTTTCCCGGCTGGTGAAACACGAACGACTGATCGCCCTCATCGCTAAACACGGCAGGCGCGAAGATCCGGCACGCGTCGCAATCGATGCACGACGAGTCGACGAAGAAATCGCCCGGGACGTTTTCCGGGAGGCGTAGCGCCGGATCAGCCATACACGAGTGTCAACCGATCGCGATGCGTTCGCCTTCCGCGCCTCTCCTCAGTGCTGCACTAGTGTCGTGTCCAGGTTGAAACCGTGGGTTGTTTGCGAGCGCCGGTGGGTTGGATGCAAGCCGCCGCGACGCAAGGCGATGTGGGACATCGTCAAGGAGCGGCGGCGCAGCAGACGCCCCGCCGCCGCCGCAAAGAACCCACGGTTTCAACCTGGACACGACACTGGTGCTGCTTCGAACCAGGAATCTGCGCGGTAGAAACGTCAGGCGCGCTGCGCCGCCCGAAGCCGCCGCCGTTGCAACCCTACCCGGAGACGTGCCGCAAGGCGGAGCAACCAGCGCAGCCGGCCGTGCCGGCAGCAACCAGCGCGGCCGGCCGTGCCGGCCTCACTCGATGCGTTTTGCCGTCTGATCGACGCCGAACTGATGCAGCACGAGCGCCGTCGCGCGTCCTTCGGCATCGACGACGAACGTGATCTGCGCGTCGACCGCCTTCAGGAAGAACTCGCGCTCGCTCTCGGCGAACAGCGGGAACTTCGGCTGGGCCGTGGCCTGAAGAAAGAGTCCGTTCTCCTCGCGGGTGATGGCGATGACGAACGTCGGCGCCAACTGGTAGCGTCCGACGTAGCGCTCGAGCACCGATGCATCGAGCTCGATCTCCTTCCGCTCCTTCGGCGCGGGCGCTTCACCTTCGATGCGCGCCGCCCGCATGTCCCTGCCGTTCTGATGCAGCACGAGCGCGGGTGCGCGCCCGTCCACGTCGGGCTCGAACGTGATCCGGGCGTCGACCACCTTGAGAAAATACTCACGATCGCTCTTCGGAAAGATCTCGAACTTCGGCTGCCCCGTCGCCTGCGTGTAGAGCCGGTCCCCCTCGCGCGTGACGGTCAGGACGAAATTCGGGGCGAGCTCGTAGCGGCCGACGAACTGAGCGAAGAGCTTCGTGTTGGCCGCGACCTGCTCCGGCGACTGCGCGAGCGGGGACGTCTGGTCGAGGAGATACTGGCCGAGATCGTCCTGCCCGCCGGCAGTGGACGTGTTGGAGAGAACGACCACGCCGATGCGGCTCTTCGGATCGAACCCCATGAACGAGCGATAGCCGCCCGTGCCGCCGTTGTGCCAGACGATCTCGCGGCCGTCCTTCATCGAGACAATCCAACCGAGCGCGATCTCTGTGTCGGGGCCGGCAGGCCTGCGCACGGCCAGCATCGACTCCGTGGCCGGAGCGAGCGGGGACTTCGTATGGCCGAGAATCACACCGAGGAACGTCAGGAGGTCATTCGCCGTCGAGCGAAGCGCGCCCGCGCCGGCAAGCGTGGGCAGATCCCATCTCGCGACCGCTCGAAGCTCCGCGTCGTGGCCTGAAGCAAACCGCCGCCCGAGCGCCTCCGAGACCCCGACCGTGGTGCTCTTCATTCCCAGCGGCCCCGTGATGCGCTCCTTCACGAGCGCATCGAAGTCCTTTCCGGTGCGCAACGCGAGCGCATGTCCGAGGAGACCGACGGCGAGGTTCGAGTACTCGTACTCGGCGCCGATGTCGCGGGGGAGCTCGTATCCGGAGAGAAAGTCGTACATCTGGGCGACGGTGTAGTCCGCGTAGGGATTCGCGGGATCGGCGGGCGTGAGATTCGACGGGAGGCGCGGCAGCGCCGAGGTGTGCGTGGCGAGATCCTGCAGGGTGATCTTCCTGCCATTGCGCTCCGGCACTTTGACCGTCGCCGGCAGGTACTTCGCCACGGGATCCGTCAGAGCGACCTCGCCGCGCTCCACAGCGTCGGCGAGGAGCAGTGCCGTGAAGACCTTCGTGATCGACCCGATCTCGAAGACCGTGTCGCCGTCGACGGCACGCTTCGACTTCGTATCGAGCGATCCGTATGGCACGATCCTGCGGCCTTCGGGCTCGATGATTCCGACGACGATCCCGACACTCTGGCGCTGCTCGTCGATGCGTTCGGCGAGGATCCCGCGGATCTCGTCATTCGCCGGAGGGGCACCTCCGAACAGATGAGTGGATGCAAAAAGGACGACGACGAGCAACGGATGCAGGCGCTTCATGACGCCATTGTGCATCGTCAGAGGATCCATGTGAACCGGCACTCTGGTCACGCCCTCCATTTCCCACGAACACCGAACACCCAAGCCGTCTCGGTCTGCGTCGAGTGGAAGAGCGTCACGATGACGTGGCGCGGCGCCATCTCGAGATCAAGGCGATCCGGAAAGATCGCGGTTCAGGTTGACTCTGACGCGAAAGTGCAGAAAAATCTGCACTCCATGACTCGACGCAAGCCCGCCTCCCCGTCCACCCTCAGCAAGCGCGAGCGCCAGGTGATGGACGTCGTCTATCAGCGCGGCGAGGCCACCGCCGCCGATGTGCTCGCCGCCATGGCCGATGCGGCGAGCTACAACGCCGTCCGCTCGACCTTGACCATCCTCGAGCAAAAGGGGCATCTCAGGAAGCGCGACGAGCAGCGCAGATACGTGTACCGGCCCGCCGTCGGGCCGGAGAAGGCGCGCGGGTCGCGGCTCGCGGAGCTGATGAAGACGCTCTTCGCCGGATCGCCGACCCAGCTCGTGAGCACGCTGCTCGACGCGGAGCGGCCCGGCGCCGAGGAACTGGCGGAGATCGAAAAGATCGTTCGCGCGGCCCGGAGGAAGGCGTGATCGACGCCACGATCCGCCGATCGCTGATTCTGCTCATTCAATGAACATTCTTGCGCTCGTTCTCTCCACGGTCCTCGCGACCGAGCCGGTGACGCTCCCGCGTACGACGACGCTGCACGTGAAGGCGAAGTCGAACGGCATCGCGTACAAGCTCTACGTCAGCCTCCCGCGCGACTACGAATCGTCGAAGCAGCGCTATCCCGTGATCTACACGCTCGACGCGGACTATTCGTTCGCCGTCGCGCACAACGTCGTGGAGCACCTCGCCGATCGCGAGCATCTGCGCTGGGCCATCGTCGTCGGCATCGCTTACGACGGGCCGAATCAGTACCGCATGAACCGGACCCGCGACTACACACCGACGCACACGCTGAGATCGAGATCCTCGACGACGAGACCCACAACTCCATTTTCCCGTCCGCGTTCTCGCGGGGGATCCGCTTCGTCATGAAAGGACGCTGATGAAACGACTGATGCCGTTGCTGCTGCTCGCGTGCGCTGCCACCGGCTCGGAGATCGCGGTCACGTTCGACGATCTTCCGATCGTGACGTCCTCCGATCCGATCGCCGTGCAGCAGCGGGTGACCCGCGAGATCCTTGCTCAGCTGACCTCGCGGAAGATCCCGGCGGTGGGTCTCGTGAACACGAGCAAGCTCGCGACGCCGGAGCACGTGGCGCTCCTCGACCGCTGGCTCGAGGCGGGCTTCGAGCTCGGCAACCACACGCACTCGCATCGCGACCTGCATCGCATCAGCGCCGAAGCGTTCGAGGAAGACATCGTCCAGGGCGAGACGCCGTTGCGGGACGTGATCCGCCGCCATCGCGGGACGTTCCGCTATTTCCGCCACCCGTACCTGCACACGGGTCGAACGGACGAAGTGCGCGCGCGCATCGACGCCTTCCTGGCGAAGCGCGGCTACACCATCGCCCCGGTGACGATCGACAACTCGGAGTGGATCTTCGCGCGCGCATACGACGTCGCGAAGGATGCGCAGAGGAAGGAGGTCGTCGACGCATACCTCGACTACATGATGGCGAAGGTCGCCTACCACGACGAGGAGGCGAGGAAGCTGTTCGACCGCGAGATCCGCCAGGTGCTGCTCGTGCACGCGAACGCGCTGAATGCCGAGGCGTTCGGCATGCTCGCCGATCGGCTCGCGAAGCGGGGACATCGCTTCATCACGCTGGAGCGCGCGCTCGAGGATTCGGCGTATCAGTCGGAGGACGGCTGGCGGGGCGCGGGCGGGATCTCCTGGCTCGACCGCTGGGCGATCACCCGCGGCGTGCCCAAGGGGTTCTTCGCGGATGAACCGCGAACACCGAAGTGGGTGCAAGAGCTGGCGGGGTTCGAGGAGTGATCTCCCCCCTCTCGGCAAAGCCCCGAGCGAGCGCAGCGAGTCGAGGGGCCAAGTTCGCACCTGCGCGCCGCGAACCTACAGCGGCCGCACGTGCACCGACATTCATGCACCCGCGTCGTTGCTGCTAACGCGGCCCCTCGACTCGCTCTGCTCGCTCGGGGCTACCCTCTCCCAAGCCGAAGTTTTCTCCGCGTCTGCTCCGAGGACATCCAGCGGATCGTCCCGAAGATCGGGCGCTCCGGCGCCCAGGGGCGGTCGTGCTTGCCGAAGCACCAGAGGATGCCGGCGTGGGTGTTCGGGTCGCGGCCGTCGAGGGCGTAGACGTCATGCATGCGCACCATCGCCGCGTGCGCCTCTTCAGGGGTCTCGCTCCACTCGATGATCTTCTTGCCCCAGAGCATCCGCAGGTAGTTGTGGATTACGCCCGTTTCGACGAGCTGGAGCTGGGCGAGATTCCAGACGTCGTCGTGCGTCTCCGCGCGCTCGAGCTGTGCGTACGTGTACGCCGGCTTGCGCCGGTCGCCGCGGTGCTTGTCGAGCGTTTGCTTCGCCCATTGCGGCAGTGCGTCGAGCGAGTCATAACGGGGGTTGTAGAAGCACATGTTGAACGACAGCTCTCTTCGGATGATCGCCTGTTCGAGGAACCCTTCGGCGTCGTCTCTCTGAAGGACGGCGCCAACGACCTCGCGGATGCCGAGGTGGCCGAAGTGGAGCTGCGGAGAGATGCCGGTGCCGCGCAAGATCGCCGGCGGATTCCAGAGCGGAGGCGTTGCCTCCGCACTCCAGAAGCGCTCGAACAGTTTGAACGCCTTGTCGCGGAAAAAGCGCGCGGAGTACTGCTCCTTCTCCATGGCCCGCATGGGGAGGATGCCGTTGCCGTCGAAGAGGTGCGTCGCGTGGAGCGGGGTGGGGAGCGTCGGAAACTCGTCCGTCACGACGAATCTCGCATCGGCGAGAATCGATCGGTCGGGCTCGAAGTGATACTCGACGTCGGCCTCGCGTTTCGAGCGCTCCGCCCCTTCCCGAAGGAACCTCTCGATCCGCGCCGAGAGATGCGGCTCGTCGAGCCACTCGGCCATGATCACCCGCTTGCCCAGGGTCTTTGCGAAGTCGAGGGCGGGATTGTTGCGGGCGCGGCGGGCGGCGCGGGCGTGATAGAGAATGTACGATCCGCGCGCGTTCCCCTCCCGTACCTGCGTGACCCGAAGGGCGAGGGGATCGAGCGCAGGCGTCAGCCTCCGCAAAGGAAGAAAGGAATGACCCGGCACGGCCGGGCATTCTACGTGCCGGCCATGTTCGACAACCTGCAGGAAAAGATGGACAGGGTCTTCAAGACCCTTCGCGGTGAAGCCAGCCTCAACGAGTGGCACATCGAGAACGCTTTGAAGGAGATCCGCGTCGCGCTTCTCGAGGCCGACGTGCATTTCAAGACCGTCAAGGAATTCACGAACCGCGTGAAGGAGAAGGCGAACGGCTCGGACGTGCTGACGGCCTTCTCGCCCGCCCAGCAGGTCACGAAGATCGTTCGCGACGAGCTCCAGGGGCTCCTGGGCGGCAACGAAGTCGGCCTCGCTCTGGTCGGGTCGCCCGCGGTCGTGATGATGGTCGGCCTCCAGGGCTCCGGTAAGACGACCACTTCGGGCAAGCTGGCGATGCACCTCAAGAGCCGGGGGCGCCGGCCGCTGCTCGTTCCGTGCGACGTCTACCGTCCCGCCGCCATCGACCAGCTCCGCATCGTCGCGAACAACGTGAAGGTGCCATTCTACGAGATCGGCGACAACCGCAATCCGATCGACATCGCGCACAAGGCGCTGTCCGAGGCGAAGACGCTGCTGTACGACACGATCATCCTCGACACCGCGGGACGTCTGCACATCGACGACGAGCTGATGAAAGAGCTCCACACGATCCGCGATGACGTCCGTCCCTCGGAGATCCTCTTCGTCGCCGACGCCATGACCGGCCAGGACGCGGTGAAGTCGGCCAAGGAGTTCGACGATCGCCTCGGCGTCACCGGCATCGTCCTCACGAAGCTCGACGGCGACGCGCGCGGCGGCGCTGCTCTTTCCATCAAGTCCGTCGTGAACCGGCCGATCAAGTTCGTCGGTGTCGGCGAGAAGTACGCGGACCTGGACGTCTTCTATCCCGACCGCATGGCCCAACGCATCCTGGGCATGGGCGACGTGCTCTCGCTCATCGAGAAGGTCGAGGCCGAGGTCGATCAGAAGGAAGCGGCACGCCTCGCCGAGAAGGTCGCGAAGGACAAGTTCACCCTCGAAGACCTCCGCTCGCAGTTGCAGCAGGTCAAGAAGATGGGACCACTCTCGTCGCTCGTGAGCATGCTCCCCGGCGCCGGCAAGATCAGCGAGGACGACATCGATGAGAAGGCCGTCGTGCGCATGCAGGCCATCCTCGACTCGATGACGAAGAAGGAGCGCGAGCACCCGCAGATCATCAACGGACACCGGAAGAAGCGCATCGCCAAGGGCTCGGGCACGTCCGTGCAGGAGATCAATCGTCTGCTGAAACAATACCTGCAGATGAAGAAGATGATGCGGTCGTTCTCGAAGGGGTTCGGCGCGCGGAAGTTCGGAAAGATGATGAAGGGCCTGCCGCCGGAGTTTCTGCAATGAGTCGGGGATAGACTGATGTAGCTGAAGTGCATGTGAACCTCGACAGGAAGATCGGCCGCCTCTTCTCCGTCCCCGCCCGCGCACTCACCGATGACGTCATCCGGCACGTGCGCGACAACCACGTCGGCGGCGTGATCTGGTTTCAGGCGACGACGGGCGTCGTTTCCGCCGCGAACGCGCACCTGCAGGAGCTCGCGAGCGAGCCCCTGCTGATCAGTGCCGATCTGGAGGCGGGGATGGGGATGCGCTTCACCGACGCGGTGTGGTGGCCACCGGCGATGGCGCTGGCGGCGACGGGCGATCCGGCACTGGCGGAGGAGCAGGCCCGAACGACGGCACGGGAAGCGCTCGCGATCGGGGTGAATCACATCCTCGCGCCGGTGTGCGACGTGAACGTCGATCCCGCGAACCCGGTGATCAACACGCGCAGCTTCGGCGAAGACCCGCACGACGTCGCGCGGTACGTGGAGGCGATGGTGCGCGGGATTCAGAGCGAGGGTGCGCTGGCGACGGCGAAACACTTTCCGGGACACGGCGATACCCACATCGACTCGCACCGCGCGCTGCCGGTGCTCGACGCCGCGCGCGACCGGCTGGAGCGGGTGGAGCTCGTGCCGTTCCGGGCCGCGATCGAGGCCGGCGTCGGATCGGTGATGGTCGGGCACCTCGCCGTCCCGTCGTTCGACCCGATGCCCGTCCCCGTGCGCGAGGAGTTCGAGAACGTGTGGGGCACGGAGCATCACGAGGTGACGCGCGGCGCCACGATGCCGGCGACGCTCTCCGCACCGGTGATGTCGCTTCTCCGTTCGCTCGGCTTCGACGGGCTGATCGTCACCGACGCGATGGACATGGGAGGTCTCGCCGCGCACTTCGATCCCGGCGAGGCCGCCGTGCGAGCGCTGGAGGCGGGGGAAGATCAGGTGCTGTACTCCGCCGACACGGACGCCGCAATCGCGGCGGTGCGGAAGGCGGTGGTGAGCGGACGCCTGTCGCGTGCGCGCATCGACGAAGCGTATGAGAGGGTACGGCGCGCCGCCGGCTCGGCGGCCGGTCCGGGGGTGGCTCGGCCGCCGGCCGACCAGTGGCCGGCGGACCGGCCGGCCAGCGGCCGGCGCGCCACGGACATCGCGCAACGTTCCATCACCCTGGTCCGCGATACGCGCGGCCTGCTCCCCCTCCGGGCAAAGAGAATCGCCGTCGAGACCTTCACCGATGAGCCGCTCGAGCACGTTCTCGTGGGGAACGCCACACCCGAATCCGCGGACGTGCTCGTGCTCAACCTCGCCATGCGCCCGAAGTCCGGCGCGGGCCGCATCGCCGTCCCGGAGGAGGCGAAGCGACTGGCGGAGAGACACGCACACAAAACGATCGCCGTCTCCTTCGGAAGTCCGTACATCCTCCGCGAGCTCGCCGAGGTGAGCACGTTCGTCTGCGCCTGGGGCATTCAGCCGGTGCTGCAGATTGCCGCCACGAACGCGGTCCTCGGCAAGGCAGAATTCACCGGACGCCTTCCGGTCACGCTATGAGAAGGATCCTGGTCCTCGCTCTCCTCCTCGCCGGCTGCGCAACGGCATCGCCGCCGAAGCCGGCCGTCGACGCCGCGATCCTCGACGCCATCGCCGCGGGACGCATTCCCGGCGGCGTTCTCTGGATCGAGCATGAAGGGGCCGTCTACCACCGCGCGTACGGCAATCGTGCGATCGAGCCGGCGGTCGAGGAGATGACGGCCGACACGATCTTCGACGCGGCGTCGATCACGAAAGTGATCGCCACGGCGCCGTCTGTCGCCCGATTGATCGAGCGCGGGAAGGTCTCGCTCGATGCGCCGGTGAAGACGTATCTGGCCGAGTACACGGACGAAAGGGTCACCGTACGTCACCTCCTCACGCACACGTCCGCGATCCGTCCGGGCCTCGACCTGCGCGAGGACTGGAGCGGCTACCACGAGGGCATCCGTCGCGCGCTCGCCCAGCGCCCGCTGAACCGCCCGGGCACGATCTTCCGCTACTCCGACGTCAACTACATCCTCCTCGGCGAGATCGTGCGTCGCGTGTCGGGCGAGACGCTGGACATGTTCGCGCGAAAGAACGTCTTCGAGCCGTTGGGGATGCGCGACACCGGGTTTCGAGCCGTCGAGTCGGCGACGACTCGCATCGCCCCCACGGAGAACGGTCTTCGCGGCGTCGTACACGATCCCACCGCGCGGCGCATGGGCGGCGTCGCAGGCCATGCGGGACTCTTCACCACCGCCGTGGATCTCGCGAAGTTCGCGCGCCACGCGATGGCAAGTGGCCTCGGAGACGATATCACTCCCTCCGAGGTGGCCATCCGCCGTGCATTCGGCTTCGACATCGACTCCCCGTACTCGCGCCCGCGCGGCGACCATTTCCCGTACGGGTCATTCGGACACACCGGTTGGACGGGCGGCTTCCTCTGGATCGATCCGTCGTCGCGCACGTTCTACGTCTTTCTCTCGAATCGCGTGCATCCGGATGGCAAGGGGAGCGTCGTGGCTCTGCAGCACCGCCTCGGTACGCTCGTGGCCGAGTCGCTCGAGCTCGCCACCAAACACCCGACGCCCGTGCCGCGGCGCGTCGGCTGGGTCATGGGCGGCGGCGACGCCCAGAACGGCATCGACGTCCTCCACGCGAGCAACTACGAGGCGCTGCGCGGAATGCGCGTCGGGCTGATCGCGAACCAGAGCGCGATCGACCGCACCGGCAACCCATCGGTCGATCTGATCCGCGGCGCGCCGGGTGTGACCCTCGCGGCGATCTTCACGCCCGAGCACGGCCTCCGGGGGACCGCCGACGACGAGCGCATTGCCGACGAAGAGTACCGCGGCATCCCCGTCTTCAGCCTCTACGGCGAGCGCCGCAAGCCGTCGCGCGAGCATCTCGCGAATCTCGATGCGCTGGTCTTCGACATCCAGGACATCGGTACGCGCTTCTACACGTACATCTCGACGATGGGGATGGCCATGGAGGCGGCGGCCGAAGCGAGGGTGAAGTTCATCGTGCTGGATCGCGTGAATCCGATCGGCGGCGACGTGATCGAAGGTCCGCTGCTCGAAGGGCAGACCAACTTCACGGGATGGCATCCGCTTCCGATCCGTCACGGCAGGACCGTCGGCGAGCTCGCGCAGCAGTTCCGCGAGGAGCGGAAGATTGACGTCGACCTCACGGTCGTCCCGGTGCAGGGCTGGTCGCGCGGGCAGTGGCAGGACGAGGCCGGCCTGCCTTGGGTGAACACGTCGCCGAACATGCGCTCGCTGAGCGCCGCCGCGCTCTATCCCGGAATCGGACTGCTCGAGCGCGCCGTCTCGGTCGGCCGCGGCACGCCGACGCCGTTCGAGATCCTCGGAGCGCCTTACATCGACGGCGCGGGGCGCTGATCCATCAAGTCGGGCCCCTGCCGGGGATTTCCCTCGAGCCCGTGCGGTTCACGCCGCTCGCGAGCATTCACAAGGACCAGGAGTGCGGCGGCGTCCGCATCGCGGTCACCGATCGCCGCGCGCTCCGCTCCGTCGACGCCGGTGTCGCGATCGCCAGCGCGCTCATGCGCCTGTATCCGAACCAGTTCCCGGTCGATGAGATCCAGCCGCTGCTCCGCCACCGCGCGACCCTCGATGCGATCCGCGCGGGAGTTCAGTAGGGTCAGACGGTCAGACCCTACTTAACTCCGACCAGCGCGATCGCGTCGCTGACCTCGCAAGGCTCTACGCCCACCGCCGCGGCGTCTGCATCCACCTGCGCGCGCTCGACCGGCGGGACGGGTGTGCCCAACCGTGCCCGGAGCGCGGTTGCGGCACCCAACAAGCGGGGGTCGCGGCGAAGCCCGCCGAGGGCTTCGAGCACGCTTGCGGTGCGCCAGCGATCGCCGAGCTCCCACTGCAGTTGCAGGCTGTCGTGCAGGAAGGTGTCGGCCCGGTGCACTTCGCCGCGGGCGCGGAGGACGCAGCCGAACAGATTGAGGGACCAGGCGATGCCTTCTTTGTAGCCGCCGGCGCGCGACCACGACAGGCACTCCTCGAGCCGCTGCTCCGCGCGCGCGAGGTCGCCGGAGTACAGCGCGGCCGCGGCGAGGTTGAGCAACGACCACGCCGCTCCCTCGGTGTCACGGCGTTCGCGGAAGAGCTGCAGTGTTCCGCTGCAGAGCTCCGTGGTTCGAGCGAAATCGCCCGACAGCCACGACGCGAAACCGACGTAGTTCAGCGAGCGACCGACGTTCGCGCGGTCCTCGAGCTCCGCCCAGATCGTCCGCGACAACAGATGAAGATCGATCGCGTGCTCGTACTCGCCGCGCTCGCGGGCGATCGAGCCGCGGAACTGGAGCGACTGCGCGAGACTCACCGGATCGCCGTTCGTGCGGGCCAGCTCGATCGATGACTCGAGCAGGGCGATGGCGCGATCGTAGTCGCACTGGAGGACGGCCATGGCTCCCGCGCCGGTCAGCGCCTTCGCGCGGACGGCGACGCCGTCGCCGCCGGGGACGGCGAGGATCGACTCCAGCGCACGCCGCCCCTCGGTGTAGCGCCCGCGGACGTACCACATCCACCACAGCGCCGCGCCGAGGCGCAGCGCGAGATCGGCGTCGTTCGCGGACACCGCCCATTCGATCGCGGTGCGGAAGTTGTCGTCATCGGCGTCGAGGCGCTCGAGATCGACCTCGTTCTCCTCCGCCATCAAGCCCATGAGCTGCGCGTGCGCGTGGCGCACGTCCGCGTCGCGGGCCTGCTCGGTGAGCACCTCCAGCCCGTACTCGCGGATCGTCTCCAGCATCGTGAAGCGGGGCTGCTCGTCGGAAGACGCCGGATCGCGGCGGACGAACGCCTTGTCGATGAGAGACGAAACCCCGTCGAGAGTCGACAAGTCGTCGCGTCGCCGGATCGTCGAGGCGCCACTCTCGGCGACTGGACGATTCGTCGACTCGACGACTCTCTCCGCGGCTTCCAGCGTGAATCCTCCGCGGAACACCGACAGCGTGGCGAACAGCTTCTTGTCCGCGTCTTCGAGCAGGTTGTAGCCCCAGGAGATCGCGGCGCGCATCGTCTGCTGCCGTTCCGGTAGGTCGCGCGGGCCGCCGGCGAGAAGTTTCAGGCGGTTCTCGACGCGGCTCAGCATCGCCTGCGGCGGGAGCACCTTCACGCGGGCGGCCGCGAGCTCGATGGCGAGAGGAAGACCGTCGAGGCGGACGCAGATCTCCGCGATGGCCTTTGCGTTCTCCGGCGTCAACATGAAGTCGCTCTTGACGGCAGTCGCACGCTCGAGAAAGAGCGCGACCGAGGGATAGCTCGCGAGCGCGTCGGAGGCGAGAGGGAGATCGAGCGGCGGTGTGATGAGCGGCGGGACGGCGTACTCGCGCTCGCCGGCAATGCGCAACGGGGAGCGCGAGGTGACCAGCGCCTTCACGCGCGGCGCCGCAGCCAGGATCTGTCCGACAAGCGGAGCGGCGTCGAGCACCTGCTCGAAGTTGTCGAGGATCAGCAGCAGCGTCTTCTCGCGCACGCCGCTCACGACGGCATCGAGCAGCGGCGCTCCGCCTTCATGGACCTCGAGCACGGACGCGATCTCGAAGAGGACCAGGCCCGGGTCGCGGATCGGCCCCAGCGATACCCACCAGACGCCATCCTCCATCTCCCCCAGGAGCGCGGCGCCGGCGTCGAGGCTCAGGCGCGTCTTGCCCGTACCGCCGGGACCGGTCAGGGTGACCATGCGGACGTCGTCCCGGCGCAGGAGCGAAAGCACGTCCTCGCGCTCGGCCTCGCGTCCGACCAGGCGGCTCAGCGTGTGCGGCAGATTCGACGGAGGAAGCTCGAACGCACTGACCGTTTCCGTGGTGGCCATGCGCGACTCGTCGGAGCCGTGCACGACCGTCGCGTCGCGCGTGAGGTCTCCCTGGAGCTCCTTCAAGTCCCCCAGCAGATCCTCGGCCGTCTGGTAGCGCCGGGCCCGATCCTTCATCATTGCGCGGTGGAGGATGGCCGCGAGACGCGGCGGCGCGGGTGTGCCGTCGCGCTGCATCAAGACCGGCGCCTCGCTCCTGAGGATACTCGCGGCGACGTCGGACGAGCTCTCCCCGTCGAAGGGAAGACGTCCGCTGGCGAGCTCGTAGAGCAGCACGCCCGTGCTCCAGACGTCGCTGCGCGAGTCGAGGACCATCCCCCGCAACTGCTCGGGCGACATGTAGAAGACCGTGCCGCGCACGACGCCGGGATCGGTCTTGCGCATCTCGGTCTCGTTCGTCGTGATCACGCGCGCGAGACCAAAGTCGAGCAGTTTCACGTAGCCGTCGCGGCGCAACATGATGTTGTCGGGCTTGATGTCGCGATGCACGAGTCCCGCGGCCTCGGCCGCGGCGATCGCGGACGCAATCTGTACGCCGAGGTCGACGACGTCGCGAAGGGTGTGCTCGCCGCGCGACATCCGCTGGCGGAGCGTCACGCCGTCGACATACTCGGTGGCGATGAACCGCTCCTCGCCGACCTGACCGATGTCGTAGACGGTGAGGATGTTCGGATGGTTGAGCGCGGACGCGGCGCGGGCTTCGTGCTCGAGCCTCTTGCGCAGCTCTTCATCCGCCCTCACCGCCGCGGCGAGGACTTTCAGCGCCACCGGCCGCTGCAACTCTGGATCGTGCGCGAGATAAACCTCGCCCATCCCACCCGCGCCGAGGAGTGAGCGGATCTCGTAGCGGCCAAGCTTCGATCCAGGTTGGAGCAAGGGAGGCATTTTACGTTTAGTGCTGAGTGCTGGGTGCTGAGTCCTGAGTCCTGAGTCCTGAGTGCTGAGTGCTGGGTGCTGAGTGCTGAGCTCAACGGCTCTTGACTCACAGACTCTGTCGTTCAGGAAACAGCAAAGCGCCTAGAGTAGGGGAGCTTTCGAGGAACGTGTCATCCTGAGCGTAGACGGCGAAGGACCTCCTCCGTTGCGTGCTGGAAGGTCCTTCGCTGTCTACGCAGCTCAGGATGACACCTCCTTCTGCAGGACTCAGCACGCAGCACCCAGCACCCAGCACCCAGCACTCAGCACTGCGACTCCCTGTCACGCTCCCGTCACAACTGACCCGTTGGTCCTTGCGAATGACCCGTGATTCTGCTTGACTGACCGCGCGTTCAGCGGCCTGACCTATGTGCCCTCTGCGATCCAAAGAAGCAGTCGTCCAGGAGTTTCGCATCCAGTCCATTCAGGAGGCGACCATGCGCGTCATTTCGCGCAAGGGGATGGCCGCGGCGACGGTGCAGGAGATCGCGGACGAGGCGGGCGTCGCGAAGGGGACGATCTATCTCTACTTCCGCGACCGCGACGAGTTGATCGAGAAGACGTTCGACGGCGCGATGACGCAGCTCATGGACCGCGTCGACGCCGTCCTCGACCAGGACCTGCCGTTCGAGCAGAAGATCCGGGCGATCATCGGCGCGAAGCTCGGCTTCTTCAGCGATCATCGAGAGTTTTTTCGTCTGTACCTGACCCTGCGCATTCCCGAGGGTCCGCAGCCGCGGCAGCGCCGGCAGAAGCAGACCTGCCACCCGCAGTACCGCGTGCGAGCGCAGAAGCTCGCCGTCGTGTTGAAACAGGCGATGGAGCGGGGCGAGATCCGGGAAGTCGACCCGTATCGCCTGGCTCTGTTCATCATCGAAGGAAGCACCGCCGTCATCCTCGAGCGCCTCACCGAGGACTCGTCGCCTGCCGATGCGGCGGACGTCGAGCTCATCGCCGGCCTCGTGGTCGACGGCGTTCGGAAACGGAGTTGAGGAAGTTGAGACGAGTCATCCCCGTAGTTCTCATCGCGATCCTCGCGATGACCGTGCACGCACAAACTCGATTGACCTTCGACGGCGCCGTGCAGCGCGCGATGGAGGTCAACAACAGCGTGGAGCGGACGCGCGAGCAGATCGGCGTCGCCTCCGCGCAGCGCGATCAGCTTCTGTCCACCGTCCTGCCGCGCATCACGCTGAACGCCGATCTCACCCGCAACTCGATCGAGCAGCGTTTCGGCGAGGGCGAGGAGTCGATCGCCATCCTTCCCCGCAACGACTGGGGCTACCGCATCACGCTCGAGCAGCCCGTGTACGCCGGCCGCCGCGAGCTGCGCGCGTACTCGCAGGCGAAACTGAACGTGGAGAATGCGCGCGAGGGCGTGCGGGGCTCCGAGGATGCGGCGCTGCTGCGCGTGGCGTCGAACTACCTGGCGGTGGTGAACGCGGATCGCCGCGTCGACATCGAGCAGCGCAACATCGAGCTCGCCGAGCGCCGGCTCAAACAGGCCCAGGCCTTCTATGAAGCTGGCGAAGTGACGAAGGTGGACGTCTATCGCGCCGAGACGGCGAAGAAGGCCGCGCAGCGCATGCTCGCGGTCGCCGCGCAGCAGCGCGAGCACGCCGTCGCCGGGCTCCGCACCGAGCTCGATCTCGACGGCGCGATCGAGGTCACCACACCCGAGCGCGAGCTCCCCCCGCTGCCGGCGGAGAGCGAGCTGATCGCGCGCGCGGAGGCTTCACGTCCCGACGTCGACGTCGCCGAGAACAACGTGCGCATCGCCCAGCTCGAGGTCTCGAAGCAGCGCGGCTTCTGGCTGCCGACGGTCCGCTTCGACGGCGGCTTCGTCCAGCAGAGAACGCCCTTCCCGGCGAATCAGTACGCCTACGGCGCGTTTCGCTTCACCGTCCCGATCTTCCAGTCGGGCGAAGTGATCGCCCGCGTGGCCGGCGCGAAGAGCGTCGAGAAGCAGGCCGAGATCGCGCTCGACGAAACGAAGATCAATGCCCGCGAGGACGTTCGCCGCGCGCTCGCCGACCTCCGCTCCGCGGAGATCGGTCTACAGCTCGCGGGCGAGCAGCTCCAGGCCGCGCAGGCCGAGTATGACCAGGCGTTCGATCTCTACCGCGCCCAGGAAGCGACGTCACTCGACGTCGCGTCATCCGAGACTTCCCTGGCCGACGCGCGCCGCGCCGTCGCCGAAGAAACCCTCAATCGCGACCTCGCCCAGTTGCGCGTCTGGTACGCGGCGGGGGACATCAAGACGGCGCTGGCCGTCGCAGCCCTGAGCGAAGCGCAAAGCGGAGTCGATGGGGCCAAAGAAAGCAACGGAGTGGATAAAGAATGAAGCGCACGCTGATCCTCATCATTGTTCTCATGCTCTCGCTCGCACTGTCCGCGTGCGGGGGAGACCAGTCGAACGCCGCCGCGACGGACACGAGCGCGACGGCGGTCCCCGAGCTGCCGGCGGACGTGCAGGCCGTGAGCACCGGCATCACCGCGACCACCGCCACGAGCACCAGCAATACGCCGGCCGATTCGAGCATCTACTCCGCGACGGGCGAGTTCATCTCGCCGGTGCGCTCCGAGCTGTCGCCGAAAATCCCGGGCCGGGTCGCGAAGATGCACGTCGACGAAGGCGCACGCGTGCGTCGCGGTCAGCCGGTCCTCGAGCTCGAGACCGACTACACGCGACTGAACCTCCAGTCCGCCAACGCCGAGGTTGCGCGGGCGAAAGCCGCGCTCGACGAGGCCGCGCGCGATCTGGAGCGCAAGAAGGAACTGATCGCCAAAGACTCCATTCCGAGGGCGACGTATGACCGCTCCCAGGGGACGTTTGACCAGGCCAACGCGGCGCACCAGGCCGCGGCGGCACGCGCGGCATTGCTGCGCCAGCAGGTCGGCGATTCGACGCTGCGCTCGCCGGTCGACGGCATCGTCGCCGAGAAGCGCACCGACGTCGGCGCGCGCCTGGGCGACAGCGGCGTGGCGTTCGTGGTGGTGCAGCTTTCCCCCCTCAAGCTCCGCTTCGCCGTCCCCGAGCGCTACCTCGGTCGCATCGCTCCCGGCGACCGCGTCACCGCGACGGTCGACCCGTACCCGAACGAGAAGTTCGAAGGCACGGTCAAGACCATCGGCGGGGTGATCGACCCGAAGACGCGAACGATGTTCGCGGAGGCGGAGTTCGCGAATCGCGACGGACGGCTGCGGCCGGGACTGTTCGCACGTGTGGAGACGAAACTCGACTGACCGAGTCGCCAGTGACCAGTTGCCGGTTGCCAGGGCTCTCTCGCCCGGGCGAAAAGGCACTGGGAACCGGCAACTGGCAACAGGCAACTCAATATGCAAAAACTAGCCGAAATCTGCGTCCGCCGGCCCGTCTTCGCGACGGTCATCATCCTCGCCCTGGTCGTGGTCGGTGCGTTCTCGTACTTCAAGCTGGGGGTCGATCGTTTTCCGAACGTCGAGTTCCCGTTCATCATCGTCACCACGGTCCTGCCGGGCGCGGCGCCGGAGGAGATCGAGACCGAGATCACGGACAAGATCGAGGAGTCGGTCAACACGATCAGCGGCATCGACGAGTTGACGTCGTTCTCCTCCGAGAACGTATCGGTCGTCATGGTCGCGTTCAATCTCGAGAAAGACCGCGACGTGGCCGCGCAGGAAGTGCGCGACAAGGTCTCGACCATCCTCGCCGACCTTCCCAGCGACGCCGAGAACCCGATCGTCCAGACGTTCGATCCGGGCGCGATCCCGGTCGTGACCATCGCCGTCTCCGGGCCCGGCTCGCAGCGCGACATCTCCGAGTACGTCGACAAGAACCTTCGCCGGCGTCTGGAAACCGTCTACGGCGTGGGACAGGTGCTCGTGATCGGCGCGCGTCCGCGACAGATCAATGTCGTCGTCGACAACGCGAAGCTCGCCTCGCAGGGACTCACCGCCGCGCACGTCGTCGGCGCGCTGCAGTCGCAGAACATCCAGATCCCCGGCGGCAAGGTCGAGCAGGGAGTCCGCGACCTGACGCTGCGCACCTACGGGCGCGTCAGCTCGCCGGAGGCGTTCGGCAACATCCCTATCGCGAACGTCGGGGGCACTCCGATCCGCGTCCGCGACGTCGCGCGCATTGAAGACTCGATGGCCGAGGTGGAGTCGGCCGCGACCGTGAGCGGCAAGTCGGCGGTCGTGCTGATGGTGCGCAAACAGTCCGGCACGAACGCCATCGAGGTCGTCGACGGGATCAAGCAGCGCGTCGAGGAAGTGCGCCCGACGTTGCCTGCGGGATACCAGCTGGACGTCATCCGCGATCAGTCGGAGTTCGTCCTGGCTGCCGTCGGCGCGGTGAAAGAGCACCTCATTCTCGGTTCGATTTTCGCGGCGCTCGTCGTGTGGCTGTTCCTCTCCTCGCCGCGGTTCTTCACCGTCCTGGCCATGCTCGCGGCTACGCTGATCTTCTATTTCCTCCTCTGGGGTCACAGCATCCCCGTGCCGCGCGGCGTCGCGGTGCCGCTCGCGTTGATCATCGGTGGAGGGATGTTCTGGTATTTCGTGAAGAAGTCGCGGCCGACGCTGATCGCCGCGGTGGCCATCCCGAGCTCGCTCATCGCCACGTTCGCGGCCATGCAATACATGGGCTTCACGCTGAACGTCATCACGCTCCTCGCGCTGACGCTGGCGGTGGGCATCGTCATCGACGACGCGGTGGTCGTGCTCGAGAACATCTTCCGGCACATGGAAGAGAAGCACATGACGCCGGCGGAAGCGGCGGTTGCAGGGACGAAGGAAGTCGGCCTGGCGGTCATGGCCACGTCGATGTCGCTGATCGTGGTCTTCCTGCCGGTCGCGTTCATGGCCGGCATCGTCGGACGCTTCATGTACTCGTTCGGTGTGACCATGGCCTTCTCGATCGCCGTGTCCCTGCTGGTGTCGTTCACTCTGACGCCGATGATGGCGGCGCGCTATCTGCGCCGTGAGGACCTGCATCCCGAGGGGACCCGATCGAAGGGCGTGTACGCCCTCATCGAGCGTGCCTATATGACCATGCTGGACTGGTCGATGGCGCACCGCTGGGCGATCATCGGCCTGATGCTGCTGGTGCTGTTCTCCACGGTTCCGCTGTTCACGATCGTCGACAAGACCTTCCTCCCGTACGACGACGAAGGTCAGTTCGCGATCACCGTGCGCGCGCCGGAAGGGGCGAGCGTGTCGTCGACGCAGACCATCGCCGAGTCGATCGCCACGCGCGCGCGCCAACTCGACGGCGTGACGAACACGGTCGTCACCATCGGCGACGATCCGCAGCAGACCCTCAACCTGGCCACGGTGTACGTCAAGCTCGGGCCCGCGGCGGAGCGCGAGAACCAGTACGCGGTCATGGATCGCGTCCGCACGGAGATCCTCCCGCAGTACCAGCGTCTGAATCTGCGCACCCAGGTCGCGCCGGTGAACGAGTTCGGCGGCGGAACGGACGCCGAAGTGATGTTCTGGATCGGCGGCCCGGACCTCGAGCAGCTCGACAACTACGCGCGCCAGCTCACGGACGCGATCAGGGACCCGAAGCTCGGGACGACGGACGTCGACACGAACTTCATCGTCGGCAAGCCGGAGCTCGCCGTCCGCATCGACCGCGACAAGGCCACGGACCTCGGCGTCCGCGTGCAGGACCTCGCCGCGACGCTGAACGTGCTCGTCGGCGGGCAGCAGGCCACGAGCTACTACGAAGGTGGCGAGGAGTACGAGGTCCACGTGCGCGCCGAGGAGAGCTCGCGCAACACCGTGGCGGCCATCCAGCAGATCGAGGTGCCGTCCGCGAATGGCGCGAACGTGAAGCTCAACGACCTCGTCCGTCTCGAGGAAGGCACCGGTCCGTCGGTGATCAACCGCTTCAACCGCCGGCGCATGGTCATGGTCTTGGCGAACATGCAGCCCGGCTATTCGTCGCAGGCCGTTATGGACCTGCTCGACCAGAAGGCAAAGGAGCTGGACATGCCGGCGACGTACTCGGCCGGCTTCACCGGACGCGCGCAGGAACAGCAGAAAGCGGGCGTGAACTTCATGCTCGCGTTCGTGCTGTCGATCGTCTTCATGTATCTCATTCTCGCCGCGCAGTTCGAGAGTTGGGTGCACCCGATCACGATCCTCCTGTCGTTGCCGATGACCGTGCCCTTCGCGCTCTTGTCGCTCGTGTTGCTCAACGAGTCGGTCAACATCTTCTCGTCGCTGGGCATCGTCGTGCTGTTCGGCATCGTGAAGAAGAACTCCATCCTGCAGGTCGACCACACGAATCAGCTCCGCGAGCGCGGCATGGCCCGCCCCGAGGCGATCCGCGAGGCGAACCGCGATCGACTGCGGCCGATCCTCATGACCACGATCGCCTTCGTGGCCGGCATGATCCCCCTGGTCGTGTCCAGCGGCGCCGGCGCGGCCACCAACCGCGCCATCGGCGCGACGATCATCGGCGGCCAGACGCTCGTCCTCCTGCTGACCCTGCTCGCGACGCCCGTTCTCTACTCGCTCTTCGACGACGTGCAGGAGTTCTTCAAGCGCCGCCGGAAGGTGCGGGTGGAGGAGGATGTCGAGGTGGGGGACACGGCGACGGCGTAAGCGTAGATCACCATCCGGGGGCGGCGTTCGAGCCGGCCCCTTTGTTGCGTTGTCTATATACAATCTTGAATAAATACAATCTTGTATAAATTCATGCGTGTTATAGTCGGCGGCCATGCGCAACGTCACCGGTCCGCCGGTCGTCGAAGGCGACTTTTTCGACCGTCCTCAAGACCTCGGGCGTCTGAGCCGGAATCTCGCCAACAGCGCGAATATCCTCCTCACCGCGCCGCGACGCGTCGGAAAGACGTCGCTCGTGCTGAGGCTCTGCGAGCTGGAACAGAAAGCGGGGCGCTGTGCCGTCTTTCTCAACGTGGAGGGTTGTCATGACGAGCTGGCGTTCGCAGAGAAGCTGGTCGATGCCTTGCGCGAAAGTGGCCTTCAGCCGGAGCCGCTCAACCGGCTGACGCTCGCGTTTCGGAAAGCGCGGGAAACGCTTCGCGGTCTGAAGCTGGGAGCCGCCGGCGTCGACGTCGAGATGGGTCCATCCGACGACCCGGATCACGGCACCCTCGGACGGGCGGTGTAGAGTATCTTCCGAAGGATCGAGAACGACGGTCACCCGGTTCTCGTGGCGATCGACGAGATGCCGGAATTGCTTCTCGCTCTCAGCAGGGACGATCACGGGACGGCGCGCGTCAGCCGCCTGCTGCATTGGCTGCGGTCCCTGAGGCAGACCTACCGCCGGAACGTTCGCTGGGTCTTCCTCGGCTCGATCGGCCTGGACAGCTTCGTCGACGACCGCAATCTGCGGAAGACCATCAACGATCTCACACCCATGACTCTGGACGCCCTGGATCGCGACGAGGCGGATGTCTTCCTCACGCGCCTCGGCGAGAGCAACGGCCTGCCGCTTTCCTCCGACGTCCGAGCCATGATCATCGATCGCGTCGGATGGCCGCTGCCCCATCACCTGCAGATCGTGTTTCACGCACTGGTCGATTCCGGCGCCAAACGGGCCGACGCCGCTGCCGTCGATGCGGCGTTCGCGCACCTACTGCTGCCCGGAAACTTGCGCCAGTTCGACACCTGGTGGCAGCGTCTCGACGACCAGTTTGGTGAAACCGACGCCGCGGCGGCCAAGGACATTCTGCGCCACCTGAGCCGCTATCCCGCTGGCCGCAAGCGCGCGCAGGTGCTCAATGCGCTCATGAGCACGCGAAAGACCGCGGATTCCGCCGGCGTCGAGGATCAGCTCGCACGCCTGCTGCTGATGCTGCAGCGCGATGGGTACCTTCTCGAAAAGGCCGGGCGATACACGTTTCGATCGTTTCTCCTTCGCGAGTACTGGCACCGCCGGGAGATCCGATGACCTCGACCGCACCGCGCCTTTCCCTGCATCAGCTCTCGCTCTACAACCCCGGGCGGATGCCGACGGAGCAGGTTCTCTCCGCATTCGCCGTGCGGCGCCAGCAACTGGAGCGCATCATCGCCGACATCGCGGCGGAGAAACCGAGGAGCCGTGCGCAGCATCACCTCATTGTCGGCCAGCGAGGCATGGGCAAGACCATGCTCCTCGCCCGACTCGCTGCCGAGCTGCGGACGGAGCCGAAGCTGGCCGAGCGCTTCGTTCCGCTGGTGTTCGTCGAGGAGCAGTACGCCGTCGATCGTTTGTCGAAGTTCTGGCTGAACTGCCTCGACTCGCTCGCCGACGCCCTCGAGATGGCGGGCAAATCCGATGGCGTCGCGGAGGTCGACGAAACCGTTGACCGATTGACTGCAGCGGGTCTTCGCGCCGCCAGGGACGATCAGCCGTTCGCCGAAAAGGCGTACGAGGCCTTTGCGAGGCTGGTGAAGGCCGGCGGGCAGCGTCCGGTCCTGCTGGTCGACAATCTCCAGCTCGTCTTCGAGCGTCTCGACACCGCGCAGCAGCACAGCCTTCGCGAACTGCTGATGCGTCCCGGCAGCCCCATCGTCGTCGGCGCGAGCCCGAGCACTCCGCCGCAGACCGAGGACTACGGCGCCGCGTTCTACGACCATTTCAAGGTCCATTACCTCCGGCCCCTGGAGGAGTCGGAAATGCGCGAGCTTCTCGTGCACCTCTCCGACGTCGCCGAACGCGACGACGTGCGCCAGCGCGTTCTGCAACATCCGGCGCGGCTGAAGGTGTTGCGGCAGCTCACCGGAGGGAACCCGCGCACGACGCTCACCCTCTTCTTCCTCTACGCCGAGGACTTTGCCCCGAGCGTCTTCGGCGATCTCGAAGGCCTCCTCGATCGCGTGACGCCGCTCTACAAATCGCGTTTCGAGGAGCTCACGGCGCAACAGCAGGTGGTGGCCAGCGCGATCGCCAACCACTGGGATCCGGTCACGGCCGCGGAGCTGTCGATGACCACCGGTATCCCTGCGGGAACGATCAGCTCCCAACTCGATCGCCTCGAGAGAACCGGAGTGGTCGAGCGCACGGAGCTATTCGGCGAGTCGCGCACGGGGTATCAGATCGCGGAGCGCTTCTTCAACATCTGGTTCCTGATGCGCAGCGCGTCGCGCCGGCAGAGGCGGGAGGTCGAGTTCCTCACGCGGTTTTTGGAGAACTTCTACGAGCCGCCGGAACGGAGCCGTCTCGCGCAGAGCCTCATGGCCGAAGAACACTTCAGCGCCGATCGTTACGTCTGGAGCCGCGCTGTTGCAGCGAGTCTCGAGGAGCGGGAGTTGGCCGAGGACCTTACGCGCCATGCCGAACTCGCGGCGTTGCGCGAGGAAGCCGCGGAAGCGCGCGCGCGGCTACGCGAGGTGATCGATATCGAAAGCGTATCGGCCGAGACGCTCGCCTTCAGCGAGCTGCGAAGACGTCTGATCGCGTTGGTGCCGCAAGACTCTGAAGTCTCGCCCGAGCAATTCGCTGAAGCGGTTCTCGGTGACCGCCGGATGTTCACGCTGGAAGAACGAGAAAAACTCGCGGTGCGGTCGAGCAAGTTGACTGACGAAGAGGTACGCACGATCCTGGATGCAATCCGGACAGCTGGCGCCGCGGATGCAGAGTTGTACTCGCCGGAGGCCGTTGCCTGGTTTGCGCATCGCCTCGCCACAGGTCAGATTCGTAGCTTCAGGGATGCTGAGGATTGGAATCGCGCCTTTCTCTATGGCGAACTTCCACGAGTAATTGCGTTGATGGCGGACTCGCTTCCTCAAAACTTCGGAGACGCACTAGCAGCGTCAACGATCGAGCGAATTAAGGACGCCCTCACTCCGGAGGCCAATGCGACGGGTTGGCGCTGGGGCCATTGGGGGTGGATATTGGAGGAGAAGCTCGATCAGTACGTGGACGCTGAAACCGCCTTTCGCGAAGCGATCAAGCGCGACCCGAACCGGGCCTGGTCCTGGATCGGTCTTGGCGAAGTGCTTGCGCGTCAGAAGCGGTTTGCCGAAGCAGAAGCCTCGTACCAGACGGCTTTCGCGGTTGATGCGACCAACCCGTGGAGCCACCTTTACTGCGGCGACATGTATCGTCAATCGGGTCGCTTTGCCGAGGCGGGCGAGGCCTACGAAGAGGCGTTTCGAATCCATCCCACGAATCAGGGTGTGCACCACAGGCGTTTGGTCCTCCGACGTGACTATCTTGGCGAAGGTTCTCAGGCTCGACCGCTCATGGAGGAACTCGCGGTTGCTGAACCGCCGATTTTTTGGATGAGCCTCCACGAAGCACTCTTCGCGGCGTATGACGCGAACTGGGGCCTGGCCGTGGAAGCTCTCGAGAATTTACTCGTGGAAGTGCCATCGTCGAACACGCGGATGTGGTTCCACACGAGCGCGGTACTGATACATCTCAACCACGGAGCGGAGCTGATCGCGTTTCTGGAGCGACGTGGTGATGACGTCCGACGTCGTCCGTGGGTCGAGGCTCTCCGTGCTCTCCAGATGCGCGACCGGCGCGCCCTGCAGAACATCGCGCCTGAAATCCGCACGACCGCGGAGCAACTCTTTGACGCGATCGCCGCCGTTCTGATGAAGCTCCCCGAGAAAACCCGCCGCCGCCCCCTCCCGACCCCGAAGCCCAGCCGCCCTCGCCGCCCGAAGCGCGGGTAGGGATCTCCGTCCATGAGACACTCCTAAAAACAACACACCGAGAGAAGGAGTGAACTGAATGCCCTTTCGACGGCTGGTCGTGTCTCTTGCCGCCATCCTGCTCGTTGCCACGAATGCCCACGCGTTCCTCGAAGACCTCTGCCTGCCGCGCAATCCGGCGCAGCCCAAGCTGACGTGGTGCATCAGCGCGACGTGTCTGAATCCGCCGCCGAATTCGAGCCGCGCGTGCCCTGCCCAGCTCGCGGAGTTCGCCACGCTGACGCCGGGGCGAAGCATGATCCACGCGGACGCGACCTACTTCATCGCCCAGGCCCTCGGCTATCGCGCCGACGTCGCCTACTGGATCGCGGCGTACAACGAGGTCACGGACTACACCCAGTACGCGCCGATCGACCAGTGCGGCGTGCAGGCCACCGCACAGAACTCCGGCGCTCCGTACATCACCGCGCAGTACAACGGCTTCCAGCGGACGAACGTCAACACGGACGGCCCTCTCGATCACTACATCGTCAACTACTCGCCGGGCGGTGATGGGAACGACGTCCACGGCGCGATGGGCGTTCAGGCCATCTATCCGCTCTACTACCCACGCCCCGGCTATCCGGTGCGCATCGACGACACCTACCAGAAGACGCTCGCGAATCTGCGGCAGTGGGGCATGCTGCGTTCCCGCGACCCCGGCCTGCTCTGCGTCGTCGGGCTGACCGACTCGACGGGCACGACCTGCCTCTCCGGCGGTACGGTCTCCGGCACGGTGCCGGCGCTGACGAATCCGAACGCGCCGAGCCCGGTGGTGATCAACGCGCCTCTCGGGAAGAAAGTCCTGAACCTCGACATCACCACTGATCCGTGGACCACGGTCTACTACGAACAGCTCGGGCCCTGGCTGGACGACAAGTCGCGCACGACCGGGACGCTCTGGAAGTCCAAAGTGCCCATCCCCGTGCCGGTGCAGATCGCACGCCTCGGCCATTACATCCATGCAATGCAGGACTCGTCGTCCCACTCGACGTACTGCGGCGACGAGGCACCATCGCCTCCCGACGGCGGCAGCGCCGGCACGTACATGTACATGGACGGAAGCGACGCGAAGCTCGCGTTCGGGAACTCGTGCGCGATGAGTCCGCACATCGCCGGACACGTGCAGGAGACCGGCACGGGCGACGAATCGCTCCCGCTGCGCGTGTACACGGCGCTCAACATGACCGTCGACGAGCTGATCGAATTCGGCAACAACGTCGCGAAGCATCACGAGGGATGGATCGTCAATCCCGAGCTCCTGCCGCCGGACGTCGTCGGTGGGAAGAACGCACGGGGACAGAGCGCCGCGGATCTGAAGGCCACGCTCGTCGGAACGCTGGCCCCTGACTCCCCGCCGGCGTACAGCCGCGCCGAGGTGTACCAGTCCGGTGTCGTGACGCTTCCGCTGCAGCAGACGCAGACCGTGGCCCGCCTCACCGCGATGAACACCGCACTCGCGGCTTACGGCGAGCAGGCGCGCAAGCGCTCGGCGAACCCCGCCGCGTTCGTTCCGTTCGAGCACATGCCGGGCAATTCGGCGAATCCGAGGGACACGTCCGTCTGCTGGAAGTAGCGAAATGCGGGTTAGTGACGGACGACCACCCTTCCGCCCGCCGCGGGTGTAAGATCCGCGGCGGGTCCCTCTCCAACAACGAAAGCGTGACGCGATGCGATTGGCGTGGCGGCTGTTCCTCATTTCGTTCTGCGCCGTGGCGCTGGAAGGCGCGGCCCAGAACCCCTCCGTCGACGTCCGGCATTACGCCGTCGAGATCACCCTGCCGCGCAGCGGCTCGGAGATCGTCGCCGTCGCGGAGCTGACGATCGTCCCCCGTACGATGCCGCTCGACTCGCTCGATCTCGACTTCGGCGGTCTCACCATCGACAGTGTCACGGTCGAAGGACACGACGCGCGGTGGACGCGCGCCGGCGAGCGTCTCGCGATCGCCGTCGGCCGCACGACGCCCGAACCTTTTCGCGTGCGCATCGCCTACCACGGACAGCCGGCGGACGGACTCGTGCTGCAGGCCAACAAACACGGCCACTTCGGTGCCTTCGCCGACAACTGGCCGAACCGTGCGCATCAGTGGTTCCCGTCGGTCGACCATCCCTCGGACAAGGCCACGGTCGAGTTCCGCGTCACGGCCCCGGAGGCGTTCGACGTGATCGCGAACGGAACGCTGGTGGAGAGCGCGAGCCTGCAGAACGGGACGAAGCGCTGGCACTGGCGGGAGTCGACGCCGATCCCGGTCCACTGCATGGTCATCGGCGCGACGGAACTCGCGATCGTCCGCGCCGGAAAGAACGAGAACGTCGAGGTGTCGTACTACCTCTACCCCCGCGACCGCGACCACGGCGTACGGCAGTTCGGACGGGTGGAGCAGATGCTCGACTTCTACTCCGACCTGGTGGGGCCCTATCCGTACGACAAGCTGGCCATCGTGGAGTCGTCCACGCGCTTCGGCGGAATGGAGAACGCGAGCGCGATCTTCCTCGACGAGAAGCGCATCGACGGCGGGGGGTCGCTCGAGCCGCTCGTCGCGCACGAGATCGCGCATCAGTGGTTCGGCAACTCGGTCTCCCAGCGCGACTGGCACGACATCTGGCTCAGCGAGGGTTTCGCCACGTACTTCGGGGCACTCTTCTTCGAGCGCGCGAACGGGCGCGAGGCGTTTCTCGGTGCGATGCGCGCGAATCGCGACGACTACCTGAAGGATCCCGCACTCGCGACGCGGCCGATCCACGACCCATCGATCACCAAACTGACCGCTCTTTTGAGCGCGCTCAGCTACGACAAGGCCTCCTGGGTGCTGCACATGCTGCGGGGCATCATCGGCGACGCCGCGTTCTTTGCCGGCATCCGCGACTTCTACGCCGCTCACCGCGACGGAAACGCGAGCACCGCGGACCTGCGCGCGATCATGGAGCGGCACGCGCAGCAACCGCTGGACTGGTTCTTCCGGCAGTGGATCTTCGAGCCCGGGCATCCGGTGTTCACCACGAAGTGGACCTGGAGTCGCGGCAAGCTGACCGTCGACGTCGTCCAGACGCAGCCCGGCACGGTCTTCCGCACACCGGCCGTGCTCGAAGTCCGCACCGCCGCCGCCGTGCGCCGCGAGAGCGTCCTGATCGACGAACGGATCGAGCGCTTCCAGATCGACGTCGAAGCGAAGCCGACGGAGGTGGTGCTGGATCCGGACGAGTGGTTGCTGAAGCAGTGAGAGTGCCAGTGGCCAGTTGCCAGTGGCCAGTTGCCAGTGACCAGTTGCCAGGACTGCTCTGTCCAGGCGATGCCTTCCTGGCAACTGGCAACTGGCAACTGGCAACGGGCAACGGGCAACCGGCAACCGGCAACCGGCAACCGGCAACCGGCCAAAACTCAAGTCATCAGCGCCAGCAGCACCCCGCCCGCGACCACGCTCGCCACCTGTCCCGCGGCGTTTGCCCCCATTGCGTGCATCAGGAGGAAGTTGTCGAAGTCCTCCTCGTGCGCCACTTTCTGCACCACGCGTGCGGCCATGGGGAAGGCGCTGATGCCGGCGGCACCGATGAGGGGGTTGAACCGTCCTCCGCTGATCACGTTGAGCAGCTTGCCGAAGAGGACGCCCGTCGCGGTATCGAGCGCGAAGGCGAAGATGCCGAGGACGAGGATGAACAGCGTCGAGGTCTTCAGGAACTGCGGCCCGGCCATCGTCGCGCCGATGGCCAGTCCGAGAAAGAGCGTCACCACGTTCGCAAGCTCGTTCGACGACGCCTTCGTCAGACGCTCCACGACGCCCGATTCTTTCATCAGGTTGCCGAGCATGAGCATCCCCACGAGCGGCGTCGCGAAAGGGACGAGCGTTCCGACGAGGATGGTCACGAGAATCGGGAAGAGGATGCGCGTCCGCCGGCTCACCCGGCGCTGCTGGTACGGCATGCGGATGAGCCGCTCGCGTCGCGTGGTGAGCAGCTTCATCACCGGCGGCATCAGGATGGGCACCAGCGCCATGTAGCTGTAGGCCGCGACGGTGATCGGCCCGAGGAGGTTCGGTGCGAGGATGCCGCTGACGTAGATCGACGTCGGTCCGTCGATCGCGCCAATGATGCCGATCGACGCGGCTTCGTTGCGCGAGAACCCAAAGAGCAGAGCCACGGCGAGGGTCCCGAAGATCCCGAACTGTCCCGCCGCGCCGAGAAGCACCATCCGCGGATTCTCGAGGAGCGGCCCGAAGTCCGTCAGCGCGCCGATGCCGATGAAGATGAAGAGCGGGAAGAGCTCGTTCACGATCCCGCTCTCGTAGAGGATCGTCAGCATGCCGTCCTCGGCGATCATCGGCGACAGCGGCAGGTTCGCCAGGACGCATCCCGATGCGATCGGCAGGAGAAGCAGCGGCTCGTAGTCGCGCGCGATGGCGAGGTAGTACAGCACCGCCGCGATCGCCAGCATCGCCAGCGACTGCCAGGTGACGTTCGTCAGGCCGCTGAGCAACGGCGTCATGAGCCGGTCACCTCGACGAGCGGATCGCCGTGGCCGACGGACTGTCCCGCGGCCACATGAACGGTCCCAACCACTCCATCCCGCGGCGAGCGGATGGAGTTGCGCATCTTCATGGCCTCCAGCGTGACGAGAGATTGCCCGCGGGTGACCGAGGCTCCGGTCGCGACGTCGACGGACAGAATGACCCCCGGCATCGGTGCAGAGATCAGCGGCGACACCCCCGGTGGGATGGACGTTGCCGGCGGCTCGATGACCGGCACGGGAGTGGGAGCCGCGGCCGCGATCGACGACGGCGCTTCCACCGCAGGCGGCGCGGGCGCTCGCGGCCCCGCGGCGAGAACCACGTTCTCATCCGACACCGCGACGTCGTAGGAGAGTCCGGAGACGTGCACCTGGAACCGCTCGGCCGCCAGCTCGCGCACGTCGACGGTGACGTCCTTCCCATTGATGGTGATGGTGTAGCGCCGCATCAGCGCCTCCCTTGCCAGGCCCGCGTCTGGCGCGTCCGACCGGCGGCCAGCCAGCGGCTCGCGAAGAGCTGCGTCCCCGGCCACGTGCTGCGGGTCTCGGGCGCAGCCTGGCGGCGGCGCGCGGTCCGGTGCATCAGCACGGCGATCGTGATCGCCGCCGCGACCTCGGGGTCGATCTCCATGTGCTCGACTTCGACGCGGTCGAACCTCGTCAGCAGCGAGAGCAGGCCCCACAGCAATCCGAGGACGGTGAACACCGCCCCCATTCCGACGGCGGTCACGTAGAGGACGAAGCTCATGACGGGTACAGTCCGTGTTTGCGCGCGGGGTTCTGCTGCACTTTCGTGCGGAGCACCTCCAGCGCGCGGATGAGGCGCGGTCGCGTCTCCCGCGGCTCGATGACCTCATCGATCTGACCCACGTCTGCCGCGCGATAGGGATTGAAGAACGCCTCGCGGTACTCGCGCGCAAACTCCGCTTCCAGCTGGGCCGGATCGTCGGAGCGTTTCAGCTCCTCCCGTCGAAGGATGCGCACCGCGCCTTCCGCGCCGAGGACGGCGATCTGCGCGGCGGGCCAGGCGAAGTTCAGATCGGAGCGGAGCTGTTTGGAGCACATCGCCACGTAGGCCCCGCCGATCGCCTTCCGCACGACCACGCAGATCTTCGGCACGGTCGCATCGGCGTACGCGTAGATGATCTTCGCGCCGTGACGAATCACTCCTCCGTACTCCTGCTCGACGCCCGGAAGGAAGCCGGGCGTGTCGACGAGCGTGATGACCGGGATGTTGAATGCGTCACAGATGCGGATGAAGCGCGCGATCTTGTCCGAGGAGTCGATGTCCAGTGCGCCCGCGAGGACCGAAGGCTGGTTTGCCACCACGCCGACCGAGTAGCCGTCGAGCCGCGCGAAGGCAACGACCGCGTTTTCGGCGTAGTCGGGATGGATCTCCAGGACGCTGCCCTGGTCGAAGACGACGGCGATCACGTCTCGGATGTCGTAGGGCTCCCGCTCGTCTTCCGGCACGAGCTCGTTGAGCGCGGGATCCATGCGGTCCGCGGGATCGAACGGCGCGACGCGCGGCGGGTCTTCGCTGTTGTTCTGCGGGAGATAGCCGAGGAGGACTTTCACGTGCTCGATGGCGTCGCGGTCGTCGACGGCGACGAGATGCGCGTTTCCGCTGAGGGCGGAGTGGGGATGTGCGCCGCCGAGCTCCTGCGGCGTCACCTTCCGTCCCGTCACGGCCTCGATGACGTCCGGACCGGTGAGGAACATGAAGCTCGTGTCGCGGGTCATGATGACGAAGTCGGTGAGGGCGGGCGAGTACACCGCGCCGCCCGCGCACGGCCCGAGGATCAGGGAGATCTGGGGGATGACGCCCGAGGAGAGGACGTTGCGCACGAAAACCTCGCCGTATGCGGCGAGACTCTGCACGCCCTCCTGAATGCGCGCGCCGCCGGAGTCGTTGAGGCCGACCAGAGGAATGCCGCTCTCGAGGGCGAGATCCTGAACGCGCCGGATCTTCGTCGACTGCACGGCGCCGAACGAGCCGCCGAGGACCGTGAAGTCCTGGGCGAAGACGGCCACGCGGCGGCCGTGAATGCGCCCGAAGCCGGTGACGACGCCGTCGCCCGGGTAGCGCTGCTCGGCCATGCCGAAGGCGGAGACGTTGTGGGTGGCGAGCGCTCCGAGCTCCTGGAACGATCCGTCGTCGAGGAGGAGAGCGAGCCGTTCGCGCGCGGTGAGCTTGCCCCGCGCGTGCTGCTGGTCGATACGCGTCGCTCCGCCACCCTGGAACGCCTTCTCGCGCATGGCCCGGAGCTCGGAGAGCTGATCGGCGATCATGCAGGCGATTGCACCGCGTGCGGCGACGCGTTGCACGCGTGAGGCTCACGCCCATGGGCGTCGGTCAACACGCACGATGTGTGACCTGTGGAGTGCGGAGGCAGCGCCTCCGCTTTCCGATGCGCCTGAAGAGCGTGAACCGCACCGCGCAGCCTTCCGGACCGCCGGCGTCCCGCCGGCTGACGCGCGGGCGTCTCGCCCGCGCGCACACTCGTACGGCTCTCCGGCAAGACGGTGCGCCTGCCGCCGGCGCGCACTCCAAAAGGGCGTCGGCTGCAGTAACTCCATGGTGAAGCTGACGGCGGGCCTTTCACAGGGCTGAAGCCGCCGCAAGCGCCTCGCGTGCTGCCGAGATGCATGCGAGCTCCTCCCTCCCCCCCGCACGAACCCCGAGATGACGCATCCGTGACCGCCCGTGCGCTCCCGCGGTTTACCATGACGGACATGGACACACCCTGGCTGCATCACTACGATGAAGGTGTCCCTCGCACGATCGGGACGTACCCGGAGAAGACGCTCGTCGACTTCGTCCGGGAGCACTCAGGTACGAAGCCCGACGCGCCCGCGCTGGTCTTCAAGGGCCGCCCGTTGTCGTGGCGTGAGCTCGACCGGCGGAGTGACGCGCTGGCGGCCTCGCTGAAGCGCGAAGGGGTGAAGCGCGGTGACCGCGTGGCGCTGCTCCTGCCGAACTGCCCGCAGTTCGTCATCGCCGAGATGGCCATCTGGAAGCTCGGCGCCATCATGGCGCCGCAGAATCCGATCTACACCGCGCACGAGCTCTCGGCCTCGCTGGGCGCGACGACTCCTCGGCTCGCGATCGTGCTCACGCCGTTCTACGAGCGCATCAAGAGCATCCAGGCGCAGACGACGCTCACGCGCATCGTGGCGACGAACGTCAAGGAGTACCTCCCGCCGCTGCTGAAGGTGCTCTTCACACTCTTCAAGGAAAAGAAGGAAGGGCATCGGATCTCGCTGCATCCGGGAGATCTCTGGTTCAAGGACCTGCTCGGCGGCGCGCCGGTGGAGCTCACACTGCCGAAGCCGGATGATCCGGCGCAGATCCTCATGAGCGGCGGTACGACCGGCGCGCCGAACGGCGCGCTGAGCGAGCATCGCGCGCTGGTCATGGCCGGCATGCAGATCGGAGCATGGCTCGACGAGGCGTTGCAGGGGCCGGGTGCGTCGATCATGCTTCCGCTGCCGCTCTTTCACACGTACGGTTGCACGGGCGCGCAGACCGTGGCCGTCACGCGCGGCATTCCGCTGATCCTCATCCCCAATCCTCGCGACGTCGATGACGTCGTGAAGTCGATTCAGCGCGACCGGCCGGCTCTCTTTGCCGGCGTCCCGACGCTCTTCAACGCGCTCCTCGATCACCCCGAGGTGATCAGCGGGAAGGCGGACTTCCGCTCCATCCGGGCCTGCTTCTCCGGCGCGGCCGCGCTGATGGCGGAGACGAAGAAGCGCTTCGAGGAGCTCACGGGCGGCCGAATCGTCGAAGGCTATTCGCTCACCGAGGCGGCCATGGCCTGCTGTGTCAATCCGTTGCGAGGGACGAACAAGATAGGCTCGGTGGGGATGCCACTGCCGGACGTGCTCGTGAAGATCGTCGATGGCGAGATTCTGATGAAAGCGCCGCAGCTCATGCGCGGCTACTGGAACCACCCCGAGGCTACCGCGGAGATGATTCGCGACGGCTGGCTCTACACCGGAGACCTCGGAACGGTGGACGAGGATGGCTACGTCTTCATCAACGATCGCAAGAAAGACCTCATCAAGACCAGCGGCTTCCAGGTCTGGCCGCGCGAGGTGGAGGAAGTGATCGCCGAGCATCCCTCGGTCGCCGAGGTGGGCGTGGCCGGTCTGCCGGACCCGGTCAAGAGCGAGATCGTCGCGGCCTGGATCGTGGCCCGGCCCGGCGAGACCGTCGACCCCGAGACGATCAAGGTCCACTGCCGCCAGAAGCTCGCGCCGTACAAGATCCCCACGCGCATCGAGGTCCGCGAGTCGCTGCCGAAGACGATGATCGGGAAGGTGCTCCGGCGGGAGCTGGTCGCGGAGGCGACCCGGAAACCGGAACCTTCCTGAGTCACGAGTCGAGCCGCCGGCAGGCGTCCACAGCTCGGGCCTTGTCGGCCGACCAGGCGCGCTCTGCGCCGCCGTGCTTCTAACACGAGCCCCTCTTGACAGCGGCGTCGCACAGACTTACTGTATTAGCGGTCTAATACAGCAAGACTGGAGCGACATCGTGCAAGAGACCCTTCTCCGGCTCCTTCGTTTCCGGAGCCTCGAATAGTGTTCGACATCCATCCAGCGGACACCGCGCCGATCTGGCGACAGATCGAGGAAGGGATGCGGCGCATGATCTCCATGGGGACCCTCGGTCCGGGGGACGCGGTGCCTTCCGTCCGCGAGCTCGCGCAGCAGTTGCGCGTGAACCCCAACACCGTGGCCCGCGCATACCAGCGCCTCACCGATGCCGGCGTATTCGCCGTGCGGCGGGGGGAAGGCACGTTCGTGGCCGATACACCGACGCGGCTGAAGAAGACCGAACGCCACGACACGCTGCGAGAGGCGGCCACCCGCTATGCGGGGACGGCCCTCTCCGTCGGCGCGCCTCTCGAGGAAGCGACCGGCGAGCTCTCGACGGCGTTCGAGCGCCTCACTGGCGAGCACAGGAGGAAATCATGACGGCCATCGCCATCAAAGGCGTGACCGTCCGTTACGGCAGACGCACGGCCGTGGACGGCGTCACGCTCAACGTTCCCACGGGAGCGGTTTACGCGCTCCTCGGCCGCAATGGGGCCGGCAAGTCGTCGCTCGTGCGCGCGGTGCTCGGTCTGCTCGAGCCGGAGCTCGGCAGCATCGACATCCTCGGCCATGAGGCTTGGCACGACCGCGCCCGCGTGATGCAGCGCGTCGGCGTGGTGAGCGAGGAGGCGGACGCGCCGCCGGACATGAAGGTACGGGAGCTGGGGTGGTTCTCGGCGCGCCTCTACTCGAAGTGGAATCAGAAGGCCTTCGACGAGCGCGTTGACCGCTTCGGTATCGATCGCCGTGCACGGTTCGGCAACCTGTCCAAGGGACAGAAGAAGCAGGTCTCGCTGGCCCTGGCCCTGGCCACGTCGCCCGAGCTCCTGGTGCTCGACGACCCCACCCTCGGGCTGGACGTCGTCGCGCGCAAGTCGCTCTTCGAAGAGGTCATTGCGGACATGGCGGACCGCGGCCTCACCGTCTTCATCACGACGCACGATCTCGGGCCGGTCGAGACGATCGCCGATCACGTCGGGATCCTGAAGAACGGGAAGCTCGTCCTCGACGAGCAGCTCGAGACGCTGCGCGAGCGTTTCCGGCGCATTCGGTACGTCGGGCCGGAGACCGCGTTGAGCATGAACACGACCTTCACCCGCGCCTGGGGCAGCGGGACGGAAGCGATCGTGACGAATTTCGAGGTCGCCGCTTTCGAGGAATTCCGGGCGGGAACGAGCGCCGAGGCGACGGCTCTGACGCTCGAGGAGATCTTCATCGCCGTTACCGGAGAGAACTCCAAATGAGAACTGCAATGGTCATCGCCGCACGGGAAGTGCGGGAAAAGGCGCGCCTGTTCGTCATGTGCGCGGCATTTGCCATCCTCCCCTTCACCATCGCTCTCTTGCCCAGCAGCCGAGGTCACGCGCCGCAGCTCATCGCGACCGGTGCCGCCTATCTCGCCACGGCCCTCGGTCTGGGGATCGCCGTGACGCTCGGCGGATCGACGGTCGTCCGTGACCTCGCGGAGCGCCGGATGTCGTTCTACTTCACCAAGCCGGTGCGCGCGGCGTCGATCTGGATCGGCAAGGCCCTTTCCTCGATCCTGGTAAGCATCGGCTGCTTCGCCATCATTGCCGTGCCGGCGATGCTCGCGACGCCGAAGGCGTGGGCGAGCCAATGGCGTGGCGTCGCGATGCCAGTCCTCTGGATCGTCTCCTTCATCGTGGTCTTCTTCCTGGTGTCTCACGCCCTCGGGACGATGGTCCGGTCGCGATCGCCGCTGCTGGGGCTGGACTTCGTTCTCCTGGTCATTGCCGCGACAGCTCTCTATCAGATTCTGCGGCCGCTGATTCTGCACATGGCACTCGAAGCGCTGAAGGCGATTGCGCTCGGCGTGGCGGTGGCGGTCGTGCTGGTGCTGGCTGTCGCGCCGGTATGGCAGCTCGCGAACGGTCGGAGTGACATCCGCCGGAGCCATGCGGCGCTGATGCGCTTCCTCTGGCCGGCCATCGCCATCGTCCTGCTCCTCGCGGGAGGGGTCGTGATGTGGGTGATCGGCGTCGATCCGCACGAGATCGAAGTCCGGCAGATCCAGCAGCCGGCCGGAGGACGGCTGATGCTGGTCTCGGGGAGAGCTCCGACCCGCGGCGACTACGAAACCGCTTTTCTCATCGACCGCAACGCCGGGAACGTCCGCCGAGTCGCAGGATGGTCGGCCTGGAGCGCGCAGTTGTCGGAGGACGGCCGGGTTGCGGTGTGGATGGAGCCCGACGGCGTATTCAGGATCTCGTCCTTCGAACTGCATTCGACAAAGGGACCGAGCGGAATCACCGTCACGGCGGCGCATTCGTTCGAGCTGTCGGCCGACGGAAGTCGCGTTGCGACGATCAACGGCACGCTCCTCGCGGTGTATGACCTCGCCACGGGGCGGCTGCTCGGCTCCGCGGCCGGGTTCGATGGACGCTCGCGACATCAGATGTTCTTCGTGTCGCCAGACGTGATTCGCGTCGTCGAGCACCGGCCGGCGGTCCACGTGGCGACGCCCCTGCGGATCTTCGAGTACGACCTGCGCAGCCGGTCGCTCCGCAAGACGGGTGAGCGCATGGTCGCCGCCTCGCGGGTGGCGATCTCCGTGTCGCGTCGTGACGGGTCCACGATGTTCGTCCGGAACGGCGGACTGATCCTGGACGGCCGGACCGCGGAGACCATTGGCACCATCCCGAGTGAGGGCGTCACGAGCTCGGCGGTGCTCCACGACGGCACCATTGCGGTGGTCGCACAGTCGGGCCAGGGGCGGCAGATCCGCACCTACGACCCGACCGGCGGCCTCCGCGTCACGGTGGCGCTGCCCGGCGCGAGCCGGGCGTACCTCGCGGGCGAGACCGACAACGGCAGGCTGCTGGTGGTCGGCCGGGGAGGATCGGACCGCCCCGGCCATGCGCCTTCCGGGGAGCAGGCCATGTTCGTCGTCGACCTTGCGAATGGGTCGGTCGAGTCGAAGGTCGATGGGGTGCGCGGGCCGATGCCACAGTGGTCCCCGGATCCGCGGCTCGAGCGGTACGCATCGGGCCAGGACTTCGCCGCGGTGGATCGCGACGGAAAGCTGGTTGCGTGGAGTCTGGCACGGCCGGAGCCGCGGCCGCTGCTGAAGTGAAAAATGAAAAACGGCGGGCCTCAGGCCCGCCGTTCTCGCATTCGCGGCATTCTGCTTAGGCCGTCTTCGTCTTAGCCAGACCGGACTTTGCGCTCTCAGTGAGGGCGGTGAAGGCGGCGGCGTCGCGCACGGCGATGTCCGCGAGGATCTTGCGGTCCAGCGTGTTCCCGGCGGCCTTCAGGCCGGCGATGAACGTCGAGTAGGACATCCCGTTCTGGCGGGCGGCGGCGTTGATGCGGGCGATCCAGAGCGTGCGGAAATCACCCTTGCGGTCCTTGCGGCCGGTGAAGGCGGAGTTGAGCGCCTTGTCGACGGCCTGCTGCGCGATGCGATGACCGCGCGACCTCATCCCGTAGAAGCCCTTGGCGAGCTTCAGGATCTTGGCGCGACGGTTTTTTCTCTTTGGACCTCGTTTGACTCTCGGCATGGTCTCCTCGTTTTCCTTTCATGAGCGGACGGGCCAGGAGTGGTGTTGCCTCGTCGCGCTCGGGCTTGTCAGTGCTGGGTGCTGGGTGCTGGGTGCTGAGAGTCGTTCTCCAACTCAGCACCCAGCACTCAGCACTCAGCACCCCGTACGTTACTTGTACGGGATCATGCGGGCCACGGTCTTCGCGTTCGCGCTCGAGACCTCGACCTCGCCGGCGAGCTTCGACTTCCGCCCCGGCGACTTCTTGGTCAGGATGTGCGAATGGAAGGCGTGATTCCGCTGCAGCTTGCCGGTTCCGGTCTTCTTGAACCGTTTCGCGGCTCCACGGTGCGTCTTCATCTTAGGCATAGGAATCCCCTCTAAAGCCTCGCTGGTAACCGACGTGGAGTGTTCGTCATTCCAGAGGGCAGAGCACAGAGGGCAGACGGCAGAAGACCACCGCCTGGCCGCCGTGCCTCTTCTTCTGCTCTCTGCGCTCTACCCTCTGCCCCTATTTTGCCGGCGCGATGACCACCGACATCCGGTTGCCCTGCAGGTCCGGGTGCTGGTTCTCCGAGGTGCCGTACTCCTTCACCTCCACGAGCAGGCGGTCGAGCACGGCTTTGCCGAGCTCCATGTGCGTCATCTCGCGGCCGCGGAAACGGACGATGGCCTTGACCTTGTCCCCGTGCTCGAGGAATCGGATCACGTGGTTCTTTTTGAAATCGAAGTCGTGCTCGTCGATGCGGGGCCGGAACTGCACCTCCTTGACGACGATGATCTTCTGTTTCTTCTTGGCCTCCGACTCCTTCTTCTTCTTCTCGAAGAGGAACTTGCCGTAGTCCATGATCTTGCAGACCGGCGGGTTCGCGGTCGGCGAGATCTCCACCAGATCGAGGTCCTTCTCGCGGGCCATCTCCTGGGCCTGCGCGATCGGGACGATCCCCACCTGCTTGCCTTCGGAATCGATCAGGCGCACCTCGGGGTGGCGGATCAGATCATTGATACGGTTCTCGGGCTCTACCGGTCTGCGGTCGAATCGTGGGTTACGGCGCGGCGGAAAAATACGATGGTCCTCCTGATTTTTGGGTCGAACAATGTACGGACAAAGCGTTGGAGCCGTCAAGTGAGTGGCGGCTCGGTCCCTTTCCGGACTAGATGAGTCTCAAAGTCTCAAAGTCTCAGAGAGAGTCGTCCCGGTCTCTCCTCTTTGAGACTTTGCGACTTTGAGACTTCGAGACCTACAACGTGAGCGACCGGCTCGAGATCAAAGCGCTGGCGGACTCGATCCATTCCTCGACACTCACCACCGCCTGGTCCCCTCCCGTCCGTTTGCGCACGCTCACGGTACCACTCGAGGCCTCTTTCTCGCCGACGACGAGCATGAACGGGATCTTGCGGAGTTGGGCGTTGCGGATTTTGGCGCCGAGTTTCTCGTTGCTCGCGTCCACCTCGACGCGCACGCGGGCGGCGCGCAGTTTCGCGCCGACCTCGCTCGCGTAGTCGACGAACTTCTCCGACAGCGGCAGCACGATCGCCTGCACCGGCGCGAGCCAGAGCGGGAACGCGCCGGCGAAGTGCTCGATCAGGATGGCCAGGAACCGCTCGAAGGAGCCGTAGATCGCGCGGTGCAGCACGGCCGGCCGGTGCTCCGCGTTGTCCTCGCCGACGTAAGTCATGTCGAATCGCTCCGGGGCGTTGTAGTCGAGCTGGATGGTGCCGAGCTGCCACTTGCGCCCGATGCTGTCGGACACGTCGAAGTCGATCTTGGGGCCGTAGAACGCGCCTTCGCCTTCCTTGACCTCGAACGGCCGCCCGAGGGTCTCGAGCGCACGCCGGAGGAAATCCTCGGCGCGATCCCAAAGCGCGTCATCCCCGATGCGCTGCGGCGGTCGGGTCGAGAACTTCGCGGTGTACTCGAGGCCGAAGGTCGAGTAGACCTCGTCGAGGAACGCCACGAAGCGGCGCACCTCGTCGGTGACCTGGCTCTCCATGCAGATGATATGTGCGTCGTCCTGCGCGAACTGCCGCACGCGGGTCAGTCCGCCGAGGGTTCCCGAGGCCTCGTTGCGGTGCAGGACGTCCTGGGTGTGAAGGCGCAGCGGCAGGTCGCGGTAGCTGTGCTTCTTCATCCCGTAATAGAGGTAGTGAGAGGGACAATTCATCGGCTTGAGCGAAAAGTCGTGCTCGCCGGTCTCGCTGTCCAGCACGAGGAACATGTTCTCGCGGTACTTGCCCCAGTGGCCGCTGATCTCCCAGAGGCCCTTGTTGAAAAGGAGAGGGGTCTTGATCTCGACGTACCCGTTCGCCAGGGCCATCTCGCGCATGTACTGCGAGAGGGTCTGGTAGACGGTGGTGCCGCTCGGAGTCCAGAACGCGGCACCCGGAGCGAAGGGGTGGAAGTGGAAGAGGTCCAGCTCCTTGCCCAGCTTGCGGTGGTCGCGCGCCTTCGCTTCCTCGACCTGCTCGAGATGCGCCTCGAGCTGCTCCTTGTCGGCCCACGCGGTTCCGTAGATGCGCTGGAGCATCGCGTTGCGGCTGTCGCCGCGCCAGTACGCGCCGGCGACGCTGGTCAAACGGAAAGCACCGAGGCGGCCGGTGGAGGGGACGTGCGGTCCGCGGCAGAGATCGAACCATTCGCCCTGCCGATAGACCGAGAGTTGCTCGTCGCCGGGGATGGCCTGGATGATCTCGACCTTGTACTGCTCGCCGAGCTTCTCGAACATCGCGATCGCTTCGTCGCGCGACCACTCCTCACGCTTCACGGGAAGGTCGCGCTTGACGATCTCCTGCATCTTCTCCTCGATGCGGCGGAGGTCGTCGTCGGTGAAGGGGCGGTCGGTGCCGAAGTCGTAATAGAAGCCGTGCTCGATGACCGGGCCGATGGTGACCTGGGTGCCGGGGAAGAGCTCCTGCACAGCCATGGCCATGAGGTGCGCGGTGGAGTGGCGGATGGTGTCGATGCCTTCTTCGCTCTTCGGGGTGACGATCTCCACTTTCGCGCCGTCGGGGACGGGTGCGGAGACGTCGACGACCTTGCCATCGATCTTGCCGGCAATGGCGTCTTTCGCCAAGCGCCTGCCGATCGACGCGGCGACGTCGGCGATGGTGGCGTTCTCGGGGACCTCGCGGATCGATCCGTCGGGAAGTTGTACGTTCATGAATGGCCTCTCGTGCAAAAAAACAAAAAGACAGGGCCGAAGCCCTGTCTCTGATCATTCGGATTTCGGAAGGACGATCAACGACAGGGCGCGAGCGTGGGAGTGCTCGTCGTTCGCGTCTGGCCCGTCGTGGTCATCCGATACATAGGGGCGCGAAGTATAGCATGCGTCGACCGGCGTAGACCGACGGCGGGTGACGGCCGCCACTGGTCCGATTCCGGATCCGTGCTACCGTCGCGCCGGGTCCCAATGTCGGCGTTCGCCACCCTTGCTGTCGTTCTTCGTCTGCTCAATCCGCACGAGTTTGCCGTGGACGTGGCCTTGCACTGCGGTGCGGAGGTTCGCCCTGCGCTCCTTGCAGCGCGTGAGGTGCGCGACGTCGAGGGTTGTGCGTCGGCGGCTGCGCTCGTGCCGCTGGTGGCACTGGAAACATCGTTCGACGGCGAACGCGAATGGCAGCGGCTTCTCGCCGCCGACGAGGAGTGTGGCACGGCGGCGATGGCTGCACCGCTCTTCGGCTGCCGCGACGGCGTCGCGACGGCGTACGTCACGCCGGTCGACGGTGCGACGTACGAATGGACGGCCGACGGAGCCGTCATCACGGCGGGCGCGGGGACCCATCGCGTTGCCGTGCAACTCGGCGGGCGGCCGACGGCGGCACTGACCTGCGTCATCACGACGCGTGAATGCGCGCGAACGGCCACCGCTGCGATCGCGATCCGCGAGCCGATCGTCGTCACGAGATTCGACGTCCCGCCGACGGCGACCGCGAATCAGCCGCTGACTCTCACTTGGAGCTACGAGGCCGGACGCGAACCGGCGACGCAGCTCCTCACCGGCGACCTCTTCACCGAGGCGGTTCTCCTCGGACCGGCAGAGCGGAGCTACACGACCACGCCGCAGAGCGGCGGTCCACGGACCGTCGAGCTGCGCGCGAGCTATGGCCGCACGATTCCGGTCGCCCCTCCCGCGAAAAAGCGCCGTCGCGCGGTTGCCGGCGGCGTCGCGGCCTCCGACTGTCCTTCCGCGAGCGCCACCGCGCGCGTCGAGGTCCTTGGCTGCGCCACGCGCGATCCAATCCTCGATGCACCCGTGGATGTCGCCGCCGGGGAGACGTTTCAGGTGCGGATCATCGATCTCGACGACGACGCCAAGGTCGAGTGGAGCGTCGACAACGGGACGATCATCGACCGGTCGTTTTTCGGCGAGCTCGTGCTCATCACAGCCGGCGCCTCGGGCAAGACCGAGGTCCACGTCCGCGTCGAGCGCTCCGCCGGCTGTTTCGCCAACGCCACGACGTCGGTGGCGATCATTCAGCCTGCGGCGCAGTGCGCCGTTCCTCCGTCGGCCGACCTGACGATGTACTCGACCGACTGCGATTCCGCGACCGTTCGCGCCGTCTTCACCGGCACACCGCCGTTCGCCGGACGCTGGTCCGACGGTACGGAATTCCGGACGACTTCGTCGCAGCTGTACCACCACTTCCGGACGACCGGCACGTACGGCATGATCGCGTTCCACGACGCTTCCTGCTTCGGAGTCGTGAGTGGCGCGCCGAGCGCACCGACGTTGAAGCCGACCGTGAAGCTCGCTGGCGTCCAAGGCTGCGCCGGCGGACAGCTCACCGCAACATTCACGGGCAACCCGCCGTTCAGCGGCACGTGGTCGGACGGGCAGCCATTCGCCACCGCGACCACGAACATCACGCGCTCAGTCGGCCACGGCACGTGGTCGGTGCAGAACGTCACCGATGCGAACTGTTCGACGGCGACGGTCAAGAGCAACAGCGTCAGCTTCGCGCCACCTCCAAGCGCATCCGTGAGGCCCGGGCCCGAGTGCTATCTGCCAAGGACCGAGGCGTACGGAGCGCTGCTGGTGCAGATCGAGGGTGGCAAGGCGCCCTTCGTGTGGGAGTGGACGGACGGCGTCGTCACGACGTCCGGCTCCCCCACCGCCGTCCGCTGGGCCGACAACGGGGACGCAGCCGACAGGGTCTACGAGCTGAAGCGGGCTTCCGCCGCCGGCTGCGAGGCGACGCTGGAGAACCGCACGGTCCTGTTGCACAAGCGATACGAGGCGACCATGCCGGGCGGATCCAAGACCTACTGCACGGGAAGCGACATCACCGTTGCCTCGCCATGGGAACCGTCGCCGGATGCCCAGCTGACCTGGTCTCTCTGGGCGTACGGATTCACGCCTGCGGTTCCGAAGATCGTGAGCGGACAGGGGACGACCGCGCTGACCTTCCGCTCCAACGTCCGCGGGAACGCGTATCTCTATCTGGAGACGACGTTCCCGGGGAAAACGTGCAGGTATCGCGCGCCGACACAGAACATCACGTTCGAAAACGAGGTCACGGTTTCGAACCTGACCATCGATCCGCCGGCGATCAAGACTTGGGGCACGGCCAAACTTTCCGTGCACGTCGACGGGAAGCCGATCAGCCTCTGGATCTCCGCGGAGGGACGACCCGGCGCGGTCCGTATGGATAGTTGCTGCAGCGCGACGTACGTCGACATCGCCGGCCCGGGAATCGTTCCGATCGTCGTCCGATGGTCCGATTGCACCGGTAGTCACGAGACTCGCGGAACCCTCACGATCACGGAGTGATTCTCATGTCCTTTTTGGCCGCAGTTCTCGCGCTCCGCCTTCTCAACCCGAACGACGTCCCGATCGAGGCAACGATGCGCTGCGGCGAGGAGCTCCGCACAGTCAGCCTCGACGGGGGTGAAGTGCTCGATGTCTCAGGCTGCACGACCGCGACCTCAGAGCAGCGGCTGGTCGTGCTCGAGACCTCCGTCGAGGACGGAGTCGAGCGCCAGCGCATCGTCGATGCGGAAGCCACCTGCGACATCCCGCCGGTCCAGGTGCCGCTCTTCGCGTGCCTCAACGGACTCGCGACCGCCGCCGTCGATCCCGTCGCGGACGCATCGTACGAGTGGTCCGCCGAAGGGGCCACGATCGTGGGCGACGCGACGACGAACCGAGTCGTGTTCCGCGTCGACGAGAAGTCGGCCACGCTCCGTTGCAGAGTGACGACCGAAGCCTGCGGGTTGAGCGACGCCGTCGCCGTCGTCGCCGTGCGCCAGCCGATCGACATTCGCGTATTCGACGTGCCGGCGGAGAGCCCCGCGAATCAGCCGCTGACGCTTTCCTGGTCGTACGTTCCGGGCCGTGAGCCGCGGTCGCAGGCGCTGACCGGCGATCTCTTTCCCGAGCCCGTCGTCCTGCCGGCGACCGAGCGCAGCTACACGTTCACGCCGCAGACCGGTGGCTCGCGGACGGTGGAGCTGCGCGCCAGCCATTCCGAGGTCGTCCCCATCGCGCAGCGCCCGAAGAGGCGACGCCGCTCGGTGAGCGGCGGCGTATCCGCATCCGAATGTCCGGGCGCGGTCGCCGCGGCAAAGGTCGAGATTCGCGGTTGCGTCGCCGCGGAGCCGCTGCTCGAGGTTCCTTTCGACGCCGCCGCCGGTTCGACGTTCGAGGCCTGGGTCACGATCGCCGATGGCGAAAGGGTGGAGTGGAGCGTCGAGAACGGGACGGTGCAGTCGGTCTCGCCGTTCTACGATGGAGCGACGATCGTCGCCGGATCGAGCGGCATGACCAGAGTGACGGCACGCGTGGAGCGAACCCCCGGTTGCTTTGCTACGGTGACCGCTTCGGTGGCCGTCATCCTTCCGGCGGCGCAGTGCGCCGTTCCGCCCGCTGCCTTTCTCACGTATGTCGGACACGATTGCCAACGGGCGACGATGCGGGCCACGTTCACCGGGACGCCTCCGTTCGCCGGGGAGTGGTCGGACGGGACTCCGTTCCGAACGAGCGCGGCACTCCAGCACGGCTTCACGTCGTCGGGAACGTACACAATCCGGAACTTCCGCGACGCGTCGTGCTTCGGAACCGTGAACGGCGAGAAGACGCTCGAGACCCTCCGTCCCAGGGTCGATCTCCGGGCGACGTCGAGTTGCGGCGTCACGAACCTCGTCGCCACGCTGAAGGGTGTCCCGCCCTTCGTCCTGCAGTGGATGGACGGGCCACGGACGACGACGAGCGATACGACCGTCACACGAGCGGTGCCAGGCGACCCTCGGGGATATGCCCATCAGATCGCCGTCTACGTCCGGGATGCCGTTTGTTCCTCGCAGTCCACCACAAGCGACTACGTAACGATCGCACCTCCTCTCGTCGTCCGATATGGCGAGTGGCCTCACTGCCAGACGGACCCGGCATACGGAACGAATATCTACGCGACGTTCAGCGGTGGGACCGGTCCGTATCGCGTGGAGTGGTCCGACGGTGCGTCGGCCGTTTCGGCATTCGATTCGTCGGTGCGCCGCCAGGTCGGTCCGATCTCCGAACCCTCGGCACAATACGAGATCGTCCGGGCCACGGCGGGTGATTGCGAGGTCGAGCCGACGAATCGCATCGCCACAGTCCTGAACCGGCCGAGTGGCGTCATCGGGAAGCCGACCGACACGTCCGGTTGCACCAGCGAGGTCATGACGGCAACGCTCTCTCGCGTGCCACTTCCGGAAGCGACGATCCTCTGGTCCTTGACGAACAACGCGCCGGTTCTGTCCGGGCAGGGGACGCCGTCGATCACGTTCACCGCCGACTCTCCCGGCACATTCGCTCTGACCGTGAAGACGACGTACCCTGATAGCTTCTGCACCACCATCAGTCCCAAGGTCTCGTTCACGTTCGTCCAGCGCCACACCTTGAGGAACGTCCGGTTGCTTCCGCAGACCATTCAGCCCGGCGGCTCCGCGACCGTGACGTGGGACCGGGAAGGGACTCCGGCGAATGTGAAGGTGACGACCACGCCCGAGTACGGGACGGAACTACGAATCGAGGGCTGCTGCGGTGCGATCTTCACCGACAAGGTCCGTGTCGCGGCCACGGTCCCGATCACGGTCTCGTGGCACGACTCCTGTGACGGCCCGAAGCAGGAGACCGTCATGCTGACCATCGCGCCCTGATCTTCGAGCGGGGGTCGAAGATCTTCCAGCACGCAACGGAGAAGGTCATTCGCCGTCTCCGGGCTCAGGATGACACGTTCCTCGAAAGCGGCTTTCTAGTGCCCTGAAACCACTCCCACCGCCCGCGCGTAATAGCCGGCACATGCTCTCCATCTCCGGGCTTTCGAAAACCTACGCCAACGGGGTCCGCGCGCTGAACGACGTCACGCTGCAGATCGACAGGGGCCTCTTCGGTCTCCTCGGCCCGAACGGCGCGGGAAAGTCGTCGCTCATGCGGACGATTGCGACGCTGCAGGAGCCGGACGAGGGGAGTATCGCCTTCGACGGCCGCGACGCGCTCGCGGACCCGCGCGGGCTTCGCAAGAGACTCGGCTATCTGCCGCAGGACTTCGGCGTCTATCCGCGCATCCCGGCCTTCGACCTCCTCGATCATCTGGCTGTACTGAAAGGCGTGAGCGACAAGGCGCAGCGGCGCGCGCAGGTCGATTCGCTGCTGCAGCTCACCAACCTCCACGACGTCCGCAAGCGCGCGGTGAGCACGTTCTCCGGCGGCATGAAGCAGCGCTTCGGCATCGCCCAGGCGCTCCTCGGCGAACCCGCGCTGATCATCGTCGATGAGCCGACGGCGGGACTCGACCCCGAGGAGCGGAATCGCTTTCACGACCTGCTCAGCGAGATCGGCGAGAACGTCGTAGTGCTGCTGTCGACGCACCTCGTCGCCGACGTGAGCGATCTCTGCACGCGCATGGCCGTGCTCGAAGGCGGTCGCGTGCTGGTACAGGGCAAGCCCGCGGATCTCATCGCGCAGCTCGATGGGCGCGTGTGGCGCAGGACCGTGAGCAAGGAGGCGCTGCCGCGTTATCGTGAAACGCTCACCGTCCTCTCCGCGCGCCTGTTCGCCGGGCAGACGCGCATTCACGTTCTCGCCGACCAACAGCCGGAGGATGGATTCGAGCCGATCGCTCCCGATCTCGAGGACGTGTATTTCTCCGTGTTGAGCCGGGGCCGCGGATGATCGGCGACAGTCAGCTTCCGGACATCCTGCGCTTCGAGTGGCGGTATCACACGCGGCAGATGACGTTCGTCGCCGCCGCGGCAGTGTTCTTCGTCTTCGGCTTCGTCTTCACCGCCACCGGCTTCGGTCCGGACAACGTTCACATCAACTCGCCGTATAGCATCGCCCAGTCGATCGGCCTGATCTCGCTGATGTCGGTGTTCGCGCTGGCGGCATTCTGCGCGAACGCGGTCGTGCGCGACCGCGAGCATCGCATGGAGGAGATCGTCTTCACCACGGCGGTCGAGAAACTGCAGTTTCTCACGGGTCGGTTCACCGGCTCGTTCCTGGCCGCGTTCACCGCGTTCAGCTTCTCGGTACCGGGAATGCTCATGGCCCGCTTCATGCCCTGGCACGACCCCGACCGCGTCGGCGCCACGAGTCTCGTGCCGTATCTGTGGGCGCTGCTCGTCCTCGCACTGCCCAACGTGCTCTTCGCCGCGGTGCTCCTGTTCGCGGTCTCGACGATCACGCGGAACGTGCTCGCGAGCTGCGCGGCGTCGGTCGTCCTGTACGTCCTCTACTTCGTCGCGGCTTCGCTGACGAATTCGCCGCTCATGGCGGCGTCCGCGCCAGGTGCAAATGAAGGTGCGTGGCTCGCCGCGGTGCTCGATCCCTTCGCGCTGTCGGCGTTCTTCGAGCAGACGCAGCACTGGACGCCGGCCGAGCGAAACGCGCGCCTGCTCTCGCTCAGCGGGAGTTTCCTGCTCAATCGCGTCGTGTGGATCGCGGTGGCGATGGCGGGGCTCGCGGTCGTGCATCGGGTGTTTTCGTTTCGCGTGATCTCGAAGGTTGCGAGTCACGAATTGCGAGCTCCGAGGGCCTCGGGGGCTCGCGAGGCGGCTCTCGCAACTCGCAACTCACAACTCGCAACGGTTTCGCAGTCCGACAACTCCCTCGCCGCGTACCTCTCCGCCGCGAAGTTCGAGATCCGCGCGTTCGTCCTCAGCGCGCCGTTTCTCGCGCTAACGCTCCTCTGGGCGGCGCTCGGAGCGTCCGAGCTCGTCGGCGACGTCACCCGCAACGAGTACGGCTCCGCGCTCTATCCGACGATGGGCGTGATCCTCCGCGGCATCGGCGTGCCGCTCTCCCTCATCGGGGCGATTCTCATCGTCTACTACAGCGCGGAGATCGTCTGGCGCGAGCGCACGTTGGGGATGTCGCAGCTGCTGCACGCCACGCCCGCGCCGAATGCGGTGTTCGTCTTCTCGAAATGGACGGTGCTCGCGGCGCTGATCGGCGTCCTCACGGCGACGGCCATGCTCGTGGGTGCGGCCGTGCAAGTCGTACGCGGATACCCGCTCGACGCCGGCGAACTGCTCGGATTCAGCTGGTTCACCGCGGCGCCGCTGCTCCTGTCCGCCGCGATCGCGATCGCCATCCAGACGCTCAGCCCACACAAGTACGTCGGAATGCTGATCGTCCTCCTCGTCGTCATCGCCGGCATGCGCGGTGACCTGATCGGACTCGACCATCCGCTGATCCGATTCGCGTCGACGACTTCGATTCGTCATTCGGGCTTCGCATCGACGACTTCGATTCGTCATTCGGATTTCTACGGCTTCGGCGGCGCGCGCGGCTTTCACTGGTCCGTCGGGTACTGGAGCGCGGTCGCGGGACTGCTGCTCATCGTTGCAATCGCGAAGTGGCGTCCCGGCGCGAAAGAGCGTCCGCACCGCGCGTGGCCGGCGATCCTCGGCGTGCTCGCTGTCGGGTGCGGGGCGGTCCTGACTTACGACGCCAGAGGGAACATGAGCCGCGCGGGGCTGCTCGACTGGAAGGCGGATTACGAGAAGCAGTACCGCGCTTTCAGCACGCGTCCGCAGCCGCGTGTCGCATCGATCCGTGCGAACGTCGATCTGCATCCGGAAAACGGTACTCATCGCGTGCGTGGCGAGTACGTGCTCGTCAACGAGACCACCCAGCCGATCGCGGAGGTGCTGGTGGCGGTGCGGCGCGAGGCGACACAGACACGCATCGAGTATGCCGGAACGATCACGCACGACGAGAAGTTTCATCAGTACCTCATCGCGCTCGACGCGCCGCTGCAACCTCGCGCGCGTACGACGCTGCGCTTCGACGTTACCTATCCCTCCGACGAAGAGTCCGTGGTCGGGAACGGTACGTACCTCATGAGCTTCCGCGCGTTTCCATCGATCGGGTATCGCTGGACGTACGAGATCGTGGACGCGCGCGAGCGGCGCCGGCGAGGCCTCGGAGCATCGTCCGCGCCCGATCAACCGGAGATCACAGCCACGGACTGGGTCGACCTCGATCTCAACGTCTCCACGGCGCGCGATCAGATCGCCGTCGCGCCGGGGCGGCTCGTCGAGTCTCGCGAGGGCGTGTTCCGGTACCGGACGGACAGGCCGATCCTCAACATCTTCTCCATCGCCTCCGCGCGGTACGCGGTTCGCCGAGACGGGCCGGTCGAGGTGTACCACCACCCCGGCCACACCGAGAACCTCGACCGGATCCTCCGCGCGACGAAGGACTCACTTGCGTACTTCAGCGAGGCGTTCGGGCCGTATCCGCATGCGCAACTGCGCGTCGTCGAGGTGCCTTCGCACTGGAACTTTGGCGGCTTCGCCACGCCGGGCGTGATCTTTCTCAGCGAGAAGCGCGGCTTCATGATCGACGCGCGCGATGCGCGCCGACTCGATCTCGTCTATCGCCGCGTGGCCCACGAGGTCGCGCATCAGTGGTGGGGCTACACCGTCAGCGCCGCGACGGGGCCGGGTGCGACGATGATCACAGAGTCGCTCACGAAGTACTCCGAGCTGCTCATGCTCGAGCGCGAGCACGGCCGCGAGGCCGTTCGCGAGTCGCTCGCGCACGAGCTCGATCGCTATCTCTCCGCCCGCACTGGCGAGACCTCGGGAGCCGAGCCCGCCCTCGGCCGTGCGACGAATCAGGCGTACCTCTACTACCCAAAAGGCGCAATCGTGATGTACGCGATCCGCGACCTCGTCGGCGAGCAGGCGTTGAATGCCGCGCTGCGCGAATTCGTGCGTGACCACGGCGGGCCGCATCGCGGACCGACGACCGCTGATCTGCTTCGCAAGCTTCCGCGGCATCCGCTGATCGACGAGTGGATGAACGAGGTCGTGCTGTACGACCTGAAGCTCGACTCCGCGGACGCGCGCCGTCTCGCCGACGGCCGGTACGAGGTGAAGATACGCATCACCGCGGCGAAGCAGCGCGAAGGCGGATCCAGCCTGCCATTGCGTGAGTCGATCGACGTCGGCCTGTTCTCGCAGGAGAACGAACCGCTGCTCGTCGCGAAGCAGGCGCTGCGCGACGGCACGAACGACGTGACGCTCGTCGTCAATGAGGCGCCGGCGTTCGCGTCCGTCGACCCGTACGTGACGCGCATCGATCGGAACCGTTTCGACAACACCACGGTCATCCCGCACTAGTGTCGTGTCACGGCTAAAAACGTGGGTTGTTTGCGAGCGCCGGTGGGTCGGATGCGAGCCGCTGCGACGCAGGCGATGCTGGGACATCGTCGAGGAGCGGCGGCGCGGCAGACGGCCCACCGGCGCCGCAAAGAACCCACGCTTTTAGCCGTGACACGACACTAGGAGCCTGCGCGGCAGAAACTGAGCTTAGAGCGACAGGCGTGCCCAAGGCTTGGCCAACCAGCGCAGCCGGCCGTGCCGGCTAGCCCAACATGCGCAATCCCGGCTGCCGCAGCAACTGGGAGCGGTCCCGGAGATCGACGCGCAGGCGCGCGCCGTGGGCGCGGAACTCGTAGCGGATTCCGGTGACGCGACCGACGACGGAGATGCTCTGCGCGCCCGTGTACTCGAAGACGATGGCCGGCTGCGCCGCGCTCCGATGAACATTCGGCGCGGCCGGCGCGGCATTGTGTCGGATCGAGCTCATTGCCTCGCGGCCTTTTCCGCAGCAACTCATGGTTGTTCTCCCTTCTCATCCATCGTGACGAATGGCTTCGCGGTGGCGCGCTCCAGAAGGATCGCACCAGCTGAAATGCTCAGCCAGTGAAGAGCTCCCTCGAGCACGCCGCGCGACGTGACGACCGCGATCGGCAGCGCCACCCACAGACTCAGGCAATAGAAGCAGTCGAGGAGCTTTCCGAAAAAGCCCTCGCCCGCAAGCCGCCGAAGATGGACCAGGACATCGCCCGGTCCATCCTCGGCGTGAAGCAGATGCGTCACCCGCCAGCAGGCGAGCACGCTGATGAGCAACGCGACCATGAGATCAGGGCAGATCCAGGCAGTAGCCGAGGTCGTACTCGGCGGACAGAGAGGTCACGTAGAACGTCGGCCCGCCGGAATAGCCGTAAATCGTCCGGTCATGGGCGATGAAGCGGATCGCATAGCCGCACGGCTGGCATCCTGACGTGTCCACCGTCCACGTTCCGCTCCCCCCCGTCGTCGGAAGGGTCGGATACGTGCGCGAGGGAAGCCCCGTACCGTCGAAGTCCACCGGACCGCAGCCGAGGCTGGGGATGATGACGGCGTGGATACTGCTCCAGTGCTGGAACACCGCCAGCGCGGGGTTCGGAACGAGCGAGCTCGAACCCGGATCGTGAGACGACCACGTGCCGTTGATGATGTCGCCCTTCTTGAACTTGCCGCACTGACCGAGGCCGGTGAAGTCCGCGAACACGGTCGGCGGAGTGTTGTCGATGCGTACGATGACCGTCTGCGTCGACTCCTCGGTCAGCGGAAGGCCGGTCTGCCGGAAGATCGCTTTGATCTCCCACGTCCCTTCATCCGCTGCAGAGGTGTGCCAGAAGCCGAGGGTGTTGTCCGTCAGATACGTGCGGTTGCCGCCGGCCGTGCGATTCACGTACGGATACCAGCCGCCGACCGGCACGACGTTCTTCACGCATTGGAAGTTGAAGACGCCGCCGGGCAGACAGTCGACCGGGTTCCCGATCGCATCCTCCTCGGCGAAGAAGACGTTGATGGCATTGGTCAGAACCCGCACATCGCCGGTGTCGACGTTCCGCACCTCGATCCTGTACTCGCGATCGAGGAAACCGGAGATGCGGCCGCGGATGGCGACGATGCCGCCGAACGGACGCTGTCCGACGATCGTGCGTCCGGCACCATCGATGCTCGCCGCGTCGGCCGGGACATCACTGATGTTGAGCAGCGAAGGGATGAGCGACTGCGCGGGATCGCCGGGCTGCAGTTGCATGAGGCACTCTTCACGGTTGCCCCAGTACGGCGTGTAGTTCGGGCTGTTCGGCGGAGGCGGCGCGCCCCAGCGGAGGATGCCGCGCAGCATGCCCACGACCGGCGTCTGGCAGTCCTCGAGCCACTTGCCGATGTCGACGGGCATCGTGACGCTGTACTGCACGCCGCCGGCGGGAATCGTCACGAGGTCGTGGACCTGCACACCGGCCGTGCCGAGATGGAAGAAGTTCCCGTCGTTGCTCGGGGAGAAATAGAACGCGACATACTCCGTCGAGCCGTTGGTGCAGAGCTTTCCGGAGTAGCCGCCACCCTGCTTGACGGTGAGCACGGCGGTGACCGTGCCGTCCTCGGGGCGATAGCCGACGCAGCGCAGCTCCTCGTAGGAGGTGTTGCCGTCGCCCGCTCCCGTCGCGATCGATTTGAGGAGCGCGTCGATCTGTTTCGTGGCGATCAGTTTCCCCAGAGGCGTCTCCACCGCGGACGCCGTCAGCGGCGCGGAGGTCGCGTGGGCGAGTTGATCGAGGTCGTCGTGCGCGAAGCGGTCTACGCCGACCTTCGTGTCCTGATAGAGCGCGATCTTGTCGTCGAGAGTCAGCTTCTTCGGAGTCACCGCGAGCTCGGTGTCGGGATCGACGAACGCGAGCACCTCTTCGAACGCCTTCGGGAGCTGAACCTTCCCGATCTTCAGTTCGTCGAGGATCTCGTACCAGAGCTTCTTGTACGTCGGGCGAATCTGGATCGTGCTGTCGAGCCGGTTGCCCCACACCGGTGAATACGCCGGCGTGTTCGGCGGCGGCACGGTCTGCCACGACAGGATCGCCCGCACCTTGACCAGGCTCTGATTCAGCGCGCAGAACTTGCGCGGCGGGTCGATGTTGATCTTCGCGTGATAGCAAATCGGCTTCGGCCCGGGAATGTCGTGCACGCGGACGGAGGTGAAGCCGAGGTCCTGCCACCCTGCACCGTAGTCGGCATAGAAGCGGACGTACTCCTGGGTCCCGTTCAGACAGACGTCCGAGCCGTAGCCAGAATTGAGCTTCACGCGGATGACCGCCTCGAGCAGGTCGAGCTGGGGATTGAACCCGAGGCACGTCAGCTCCTCGTAGGTCTTGTTGCCCACGATGGCCTGTTTCACGACCTTCTTGAACGGACTGTCCTCGAGGTTGCCGTAGTGGTTCGGGTTGGTGAGCAGGTGAACGTTGAAATTCGCGCGCTCCAGCGGCACGCGGACGTCTGGTTTCTTGGCGATGGCCATAGAGCCTCCTTGTCACTCGGTAGTGACAAGGAGGAGAGGACCGTATCGGGAAATGCTTGGTTTAAGTTGCTGAGGACAGATAGAAACAGGACGAATAGGTAGGGCCCGTACTCCCTATCCGTCCTATCCGTCCGATTTCAGCTCGAGCAATCGCGCCTTCAGCTTCGCCTCTGCGGGATGAAGCTCCGTTGCCACCTGCAGCAATGCGATTGCGGCGGGCTTCGTCGCGCCGCGGGCGAGGAAGTTGGCGATGCCGAGGAGGTTGTCCGCGCGGGCGTAGCTCGTCGGGTCGATCTCGATGGACTTCGCGAGGAGCGCCTTCGCGCCGGCCGCGTCCCCGGTGAGGAGGGTGAGCACGCCGAGAACGCCGTTGAGGCCGGGCGAGCGAGGGTAGAGCGCATATCCGAGGTTCGCGACGCGGAGGGCGGATGCGACGTCTCCGCCTGTCGCATGATCCTCGGCGGCGTTGATCAGATCTCCGGCGAAGTCCGGCCTCAGGGATGCCGCCAGGAGCGCCTCCCGGTGGCGCTCGAGCGTCTCGAGTCCCGCCGGCGTCGAAGCGTCGACCGCCTGCAACTCGGCCGTCCAGATGCGCGACCATTCCGCGTTCCACTTCGCCACGCGTGCGGCGACGGCCCTGTCGAGACGATGTTTCTTCGCCGCGCGCGCGTAGTCGGCGAAGAAGTGAAGCGTGCCGGCGCGATGATAGGTATCGAGATCGCCATGCGCCGCCAGGACACTCGCCATGTACGAGCCCACTTTCGTCAGCGGCTCGCCCGCGACCGGGTGGCGTCCGTCATCGCCGAGCTTTCTGTCCTTCAGCGCATCGTGGAAATAGCGGAACGCCTTCACGAGCTCGCGCGCGTCCGTCGTCATCGGCTTGCCGTGACGGTCGTAGTAAGCGAGGCCGTACGTGAACGCGTCGTTCATCGCGCGGAACATCGTCGTCTCGCCGTCGTCGTTCGAGCGCGCGCCGATGTCGCGGGGTTGTTCGAGGAACAGCTCGACGAGCTTGTTCGTGAAAACGTCCAGATTCGCGTTCTCGAAGTTCGACGCCACCGCCACCGCGAAACGCTCGCGGGGCAGCAGGAATAGATTCGTGCGCGTCTCCTGCTGCGCGCCCGAGTGCGCGACGCCCCAGCGTCCGCCGATGGTCAGGCTGCCGAAGCCCAAGCCGTAATTCGTGTAACGGCCGTCGCGCGTCGGCTGCGCGGTCCAGGCGAGCTCGCGGGTCTCGGCCTTCAGCACCTTGCCGTCCGCCATACCTACGATGAAGCGGATCATGTCATCGACGGTCGATCGCGTGCCGCCGCCGCCGAAGCGGCTGGAGATGTCGACGTACTCGCTGCGCCGCAGGTTGCCGTCCTCGAGGACGTAGCCCGTGACGCGGTGCGGGATGAGCGCGCGCGGATCGTCCATCCGTGTGGCGGTCATCCCGAGCGGCGTCCAGACGTTCTCCGTCAGATACTCCGCGTACGATGTTCCGCTCGCTCCTTCGATGACCGCGCCGAGGAGGTTGTAGCCGTAGCTCGTGTAGCGATACGCGGTGCCGGGCTCGTTCACGAGCTCGAAGTCTTCGAAGATCGCGATTGCCTCCCGCGTCGACTTCGGTTCGCGGATGCGGCCTTCCTTGTCGTAGTCGCGGTAGTGGCTGATGCCTCCCTGGTGCGCGAGCAGCTGCCGCACCGTGACCTTGTGGGCCTTGCGCGGGAAGTACGGCACGTACGTCTGCACCTCGGCGTCGAGGTCGATCTTCCCCTCGTCGGCGAGCTTCAGGATCGCGACGGCCGTCATCGGCTTCGTCACCGAGGCCATGCGATAGGAAGAGTCGGCTCGGGCGGGGACTTCGTTCTCGATGTCGGCGAAGCCGAAGCCCCGCGACCAGCGGAAATCACCGTGCATCACAGCCACCGAGAGCCCGGGCACTTGCTGCGCCTTCATCGCCTCCTCGGCGAACTGCTCGAAGGCCTGGATGCGTGCGTCCTGCGCCAACGCGGACGCGGCGAAGAGAAGTGCGATGAGGAGAAAGCGCATGCGGTGCATGCGCGTCAGGGTACAGGGCGCAGGGGACAGGGGGCAGTAGAAAACGAAGGGCAACGTCTGTCATGGTTTGACCGCCGGCGGGGGCTTCCCCGAGAATCGCTCCCGATCCTTGCATGCTGACGACCTCATGAACCGGTTCATGGCGCTGCTCCTCGCTCTCTTTCTCCCGCTCTCCATGTTCGCTGCAGATCCGCTCGTCATGGTCGATCAGATCGCGAGCGGTCTCGACAGCCCCGTCTCGATCACGCATGCGGGCGACGCGCGCCTCTTCATCACGCTGCAGCGCGGACAGATCGTGATCTGGGACCGGACGGCCATCCTGCCGTTGCCGTTTCTCGACATTCGCGATCTCGTCACCAACGGCGGCGAGCGCGGCCTGTTGAGCATCGCCTTCCATCCACGTTACGCGGAGAACGGTCTGTTCTTCGTGAACTACACGAACACCGGGGGCCACACGGTGATCGCGCGCTACCAGGTGTCCTCCGATCCGAACCGCGCCGATCACGCGTCCGGGAGGCTGCTTCTTCTGATCGAACAACCCTTCTCCAATCACAACGGCGGACAGATGCAGTTCGGACCGGACGGCTATCTCTACATCGGAATGGGCGACGGAGGCTCGGGAGGCGATCCAGGAAATCGCGCGCAGTCGCTCAACACGCTGCTCGGCAAGATGCTGCGCATCGACGTCGACGCGGAGACGTACGTCATCCCTCCGAGCAACCCGTTTGTGAGCAACACCGTGGCGCGGCCGGAGATCTGGGCCACGGGTCTGCGCAATCCGTGGCGCTTTTCGTTCGACCGCGCGAGCGGCGACCTCTGGATCGCCGATGTCGGCCAGGGCGATTGGGAAGAAGTGAACTTCCAGCCGGCGACGAGCATCGGCGGCGAGAACTACGGGTGGCGGCGGATGGAAGGGACGCACTGCTTCAATCCGTCGAGCGGCTGCAACGCCGGCAACCTCGTGCTGCCCGTGATCGAGTACAACCACTCCGGTGGCGCTTGCTCGGTGACGGGCGGCTACGTCTATCGCGGCGCGAGCTCGCCGCGGTTGCAGGGCATGTACATCTATGGCGACTACTGCAACGGGAGAATCTGGGCCGCGGCGCGCAACGGCACCGAGGCACCGACGATCCGCGAGTTGCTCGACACCCCGTTCTTCATCTCCACGTTCGGCGAGGACATGAACGGAGAGCTCTACGTGGCAAATCACGGCGGCGCGGTCTACCGCCTGTTCGATGCACGCCCGCTCAACCCCAGGCGGAGAGCGGTCCGACACTGACGTGGAGTGCGGAGGCAACGCGCTCGCACTCCACTCAGCACTCAGCACTCAGCACCCAGCACCCAGGCCCCCCCGACCATGCGCAAATTCGACTCCTTCCTCCACGACCTCGCCTCGGTCGAGCTCTCCGATCGCGCCTGCAGCCAGTTCTCGCGCACGACCGGCGATCTGCGCGAGAACGCGATCCGGCGGCGCAATCTCCGGCTCTACCTCGGCGAGCTCGATGCGATCGGGCCGCGCATGCTGCTCATCGGCGAGGCCGTGAGCTACCGCGGCGGACGCCTCACCGGCATCGCGTTCGTCAGCGAGAGCGTCATGCTCGGCGGCGTCGACACGCGCAGCGGCCGCGTTCTCGGCGCCGATCACGGCTATCGCAAGGCGACCGCCGGGCCGCGGCTGTCGACCGAGGCCAGCGCGACGATGGTGTGGTCGACGATCCGGATGATCGCGCCGCTGCCCATGCTCTGGAACGCGTTCCCCTTCCACCCCTTCCACGCCGGCAACCCCGACTCCAACCGCGCGCCGACGTCCGCCGAGCTTGCGATCGGCGAGCGATTCATCGCCCGCCTGCTCAGGCTGTTTTCCTTCGAGCGCATCGTCGCCATCGGCAATCACGCATCCGCGTCGCTGACGAAGATGTCGATCGCTCACGACAAGGTTCGCCACCCGTCGCAGGGGGGCAAGAACCTCTTCGTCGAAGGAATGGCCCGACTGTCGCAACTCCGGCGGACATGAAGAAGAGCCAGATCCAGCAGATCAAGGAAGGCCGCGCGATGCGCGAGCGCGTCTACTCCGGCCGCGTGCAGCCGTTCGGGCCAAAGTCCAACCTCAGCACGAAGAATGCGGTCGACCTGTCGACCGTGCCCAGCTCGTCAGAGGAGAAGTACAACGGGGGTCGGGAGGACTGACCTCACCCTCCGATGTGTGACATCTCCACCTTTTTCAACGCCGGGGTCGCCTCGCTCCGCAACTCGGAATAGCGGTCATCGCGCCCCCGCCACATCGTCGCGATCGCGCGCTCGATCTCTTCGTCGGACGCGCCACCGCGTAAAAGCGCGCGGAAGTCGTGGCCGGTGCCGGCGAAGAGGCAGAGGTACATCCTGCCGTCCGCGGCAAGACGTGCGCGGGTGCAACTCGAACAGAAGGGTTGTGTGACGGACGTGATGATGCCGATCTCGCCGGCGCCACCGTCGGCGTCGCGCCAGCGCTCCGCGACCTCGCCGAAGTACTGCGGGTCGGCGGGCACGAGCGGCCATTCGCGCCGGAGCGTCTCCAGGATCTCGCGACCGGAGACGACGTCTTCCATCCTCCAGCCATTCGTGTTGCCGACGTCCATGAACTCGATGAAGCGGACGATGTGGCCGCTATCGCGGAAGCGGCGGGCGAGCTCGACGATCTGATGCTCGTTCACGCCGCGCTTGACGACGCAGTCGATCTTGAGCGGCGTCAGCCCGAGCTCGGCCGCGATGTCGATGGCCTCGAGCACCTTCGCAACCGGAAAGTCGACGTCATTCATCGCGCGGAAGGTCGCGTCGTCGAGAGCGTCGAGGCTGATTGTCACGCGCCGGAGTCCGGCCGCCTTCAGCGCGAGCGCCTTCGGGCGCGAGAGGAGCGAACCGTTCGTCGTCAGGGCAATGTCGCTCAGGCCTTCGATGCGCGCGAGCTGTTCGATCAGCTTCTCGAGATCGCGGCGCAGCAGCGGCTCTCCGCCCGTGAGGCGCACCTTCTCGACGCCGTTGCGGACGAAGAGACGCGCCAGGCGCGCGATCTCCTCGAACGTGAGCAGCTCCTCGCGATGCAGAAAGGCGAAGGCGTGCCCGAAGATCGCCTTCGGCATGCAGTACGGGCAGCGGAAGTTGCAGCGGTCCGTGACCGAGATGCGGAGATCGCGCGGCGGGCGGCCGAGGGTGTCGAGCAGCACTGGTGGCGAAACTACCCCGGCCGGAACAAAAACTCCAGCGCCTGGCGTACGCGGCGAGCCCAGGCGCGCTCGCTGTGGTCGCCGCGGCGGTCCTCGTAGAACCGGGAATCGCGCCACGACTTCGCGGCGACGCGGTCACGGAGCTCGCGCGCATCGCGCAGCGCCTCCGCGCCCTCGCGGCCGCCGATGTCGAGCCACATGCGCGGCGGCGGTCCGTCGAACGCATCGACCTCGCCAAGGATCGCGCGGTCGCTCCACCACACCGAAGGGGACATCGCGGCGACGCCGCGGAAAACGTCCGGATGCCTCAGTGCGAGGAAGAGCGAGACCAGTCCGCCCAGAGAGGAACCGCCGATGGCCGTGTTCTCCGCATCCGCCAGCGTACGGAAGCGCGTGTCGATGGCCGGCTTGAGCTCTTCGATGAGGAACCGCGCGTAAGCCGCGGCGCGTCCTCCGCCCTTGTGCTTCTTGTCCCTCACCGGCGTGTACTCGTCGATCCGCGCGGGGCCGGCGTGATCGATGCCGACGATGATCATCGGCCGCGCCGTCCGCTCCCCGATCGCCGCATCCGCCGCCTCCTGCAGGCCCCAGTGATTTCCGGGGACGTACGCGCGATGCGGGTCGAACAGATTCTGCCCGTCCTGCACGTAGAGCACGGGGTAGCGGACATCCTCCCGCTCGTCGTATCCGGCGGGGAGGTAGACCGTGACCTCGCGCTCGTTGCCCAAGATCTGCGACGCGAAGCCGCTGATGCGCTCGAGGCGGCCGGGGCGGATGGCGACGCGGCGGTTCGGGAGTCTGAGCACGCGACGGAAGGTCGCGCGCAGGGTGTCGCTCATCTCACGCAAGCTGGCGGTACCCGCTGCGGAAGTAGGCGAGCGGCGCCTCGTCGCCGGCCGGGACGTGCGCGCCGACGACCTCGCCGACGAAGATCGTGTGATCGCCGCCCGGAAGCGCGCTGTGTACGCGGCACTCGAGCGTGCAGATCGCGCCATCGAGCAGAGGCACGCCGAGGTGCTCGCCGGGCGTCACGGCCACACCCGCGAACTTGTCGTCGATCTTCTTCGAGGCGAAGCGGCCGGAGAGCTCGGACTGCGACTGAGCGAGGATGCTGACGCCGAACTTCTCCGCGGCCGCCAGCGCGTCGTGCGTCTTCACAGCCTTCTCGATGCAGACGAGTACGAGGGGCGGATGGAGCGAGAGGGACGCGAACGAGGCCACGGTCATGCCGTACGGCGTCCCGTCGTGGTCGGTCGTCACCACGGTCACACCGCTGGCGAAGTGGGACATGGCCAGCTTGAACTGCGCGTCGTCGATCGGGGTGGGAGGGTTCGGCATGGCGCGCGGATCTTACTGCAACATCGGTTGGCGGTTGGAGGTTGGCGGTTGACGGGAGTCCCTCGCCGCACCACCGTTCTCTGAGCTCAAACTTTTCGCTGGGGCCAGCGTATGAACCTTCAGTTGGCGGTCATCTCCCGCCAACCGTCAACCGCCAACCGCCAACCGAACCGGAGGTCCCATGCGTCGTTCGATCATTCTCGCCATCGCGCTCCTCTTCTCCTTCAGCGCCCTCGCTGACGTCATCAAGAGAGGTTTCAACGTCGCCGACGGCGGCACGCTCCATCTCGACGGCGCGTACGGCGACATCCGGATCGTGACCGGCGGGACGGGCGTGGCGATCGAGGTCATCCGCGACGCGGACGGCCGGCGCGGCGAGCGCCGCATGGCCGAGCACAAGATCACGTTCGAGCAGCGAGGCAACGACGTCGTGATCGACAGCGACCTCGACGGCGACCGCGTCCGCTGGTTCTCGTGGAACGGCGACGACTACGAGGTGCAGTGGAACATCCGCGTCCCCGACCGCTACAACGTGAAGGTCTCCACGTCCGGCGGCAAAATCGAGATCGATGAGATCGAGGGCACGGTCGACGCCCGCACCTCCGGCGGCAGTATCCGCACCGGCCGCCTCGGCGGCAAATCCTCGCTGAAGACCTCCGGCGGAAGCATCACCGTCGACGGAGCCTCGGCGGAGCTGCTCGCGCACACATCGGGCGGCTCGATTCACATCGGCGATACCACGGGACCGGTGGAAGCGAAGACCTCCGGCGGCTCGATCAAGCTCGCGCGCATCAACGGTTCTGTCGTTGCCCGCACCTCGGGTGGTGGCATCCGCATCGAGGACGCGGCCGGCAGCGTCGACGCACGAACCTCGGGTGGCTCGATCCACGCGCAAATCTCGCGGCAGCCGGACGGCGACTCGAGGCTCTCGACTTCCGGCGGAGGCGTCGTGGTGACGCTCTCGCCCTCGATCGCCGTCGATCTCGACGCGGAGGCGAGCGGCGGCGGCGTCAGCTCGGACGTGCCGGTGACCGTGCAGGGACGTCAGGGCGACGACTCGATCCGCGGCAAGATCAACGGCGGCGGCCCCCGCCTCGTGCTGCGCAGCTCCGGCGGCGGAGTGCGCGTGAAGAGCCTCTAGCCGGCACGGCCGGCTGCGCTGGTTGCCCCGCCTCACGGCACGTTCACGGATGGAGTCGACGTCGGCGGCTACGGGCGGCGCAGCGCGCCTGAAACTTTTGCCGCGCAGGCTCCTGGCGATCAATGCGCCCGCGTAGCGGGCAAGAGGAAAATAGGGGTAGGGAGAGGCCCATTCGGCCTCCCCCTCCCTCCGAACCGGACGGGCGGATCTCCCGCATCCGGCTCTCCAGTTGGTGATCTTGTTCAGGGCTGTCGGACGAGCTTGACGGCGCTCACGAGGCTGAAG
>CAZLGP010000118.1:0-25693 GCA_964558905.1 uncultured Thermoanaerobaculia bacterium
CCGCCCCTCCGGGGCGGATCATTCGCGGACGCCCACGTTTCCGGTGGCGGCGCATTCGCGCTCGCCACCGGCTACCCTCTTTACGCGCCTCCGGCGCAAGTGCCCGAGCCTAAAGTTGACGCCATTGCGGCTGAAGCCGGGGGCTACTCCCTGTAGCCCGCAACGCGGGCATTGGCCACAGGCCCTTCAGCCGGGGGCTATTTCCTTTCGCCGCTACGCGGGCTCCGAATCACGCGTGCGTGCGAATGTCCAAACTCCAGGGGGGCGCGCTTACGCGCGCCCCCGCGTGCGGGCCGGAGCCCGCCCTCCGTCACTGGCCCGGAACGTATGTCGGATCTTCCGTGCGGCCGTCGATGATCGATCCGTACGTGTAGACGCGCCCCTGGCCCTCGACGACGCGGATGGTCACGCGGCCGTTGTAGACCGTGCCGAGCTTTCCGAAGCCGAGGTCGCCGAGGATGCCGTCGAACTGGCGATACTCGTTTGCCTTCAACTGGAACTGGGTGAACACCGAGGCTTTCGTGTCGGGCTCGAACATCCCGATCTCGATCGTGGCCGGTGCGCCGGTGACCTCGACCACGCCGACGTTGGAGCGGTACTGCGCGGACTGTTCGAGCTGCAGCACCTCCAGCGCGCGCTCGCCGAGGCCGACTGCCTCGCGGAACGTGACCCCTGGGATGAACTGCCCCTTCGTGCCTCCGTTGGCCTGCCGGCTGTAGGTCTGGGCCGTGACGACGAGCGATGATTCCTCGGCCGTCGTGATGAGCACCTCGCCGCCGCCGATGAGGCCGGGCCAGAGCGAGGGGAGGACGTCGTCGATGGCCAGGACCTGCCCCGGCTGGAGCGTGCGCTGGGCGGGAGGCGCGCTCTGATGCGGTGTCGACGACCCGCGGTCGTAGTACCACAGGGTGATCGTCACCGGCGTGTCGCCGCCGTTGTAGACGCGCATGTCGCTGTGGAAGTTGCGCCCGTCCGGCGCGACGAACTCCGCGATGCCGGCCAGGACGTAGCGTCGAGCCGTCGTCCGCGCGGGCTGCGCGGGGAACACCATGAGCGGATCGTTGGTCAGGTTGTTGAGCACCGAGGCGTACGCGCTGACCTTCCCGCCGGGCGAGGTGACTTCGACTTCCACGCGGCCGTCGGGGAGGTCGATGTCACCGAAGAGATTCGTGAGGCTGCTCTGGAACTGCCCGTACGGCGGCAGGGAGCGGTTGATCTGACCGATGACGTTGCCGCCGCCGTCGACGAGTCGGGCAAGGAACGACACTGGCGCACCGGTGCCCTCGACGAAACCGATGTTCGTGCGGTAGGCCGAGGAGTTCGCGACCTGCTGGAGGCTGATGCGTGCAAGCGAGTCCTGGGCGAGGTTGCCGATGAACTGATTCGCGCGTAGCGCCGGGATGAACTGCCCGAGCGTGCCGCCCGCGTCGAGGGCGTACGTGCGGCTGGAGGCGAACGTGTCGAACGGATTGTCGGACGTCAGCGGGCGGATCTCGATCGTTCCGATGCCGCCTTCGCCGAGCATGCCCGCGCCGAACCAGGCCGCGACGATGTCGTCGAGCGCGAGCACGTCTCCCGCGCGAATGGTGAGCGTCGTCTTCTTTCCGGTCTGCGTCCCGTCGGCCTGCGACGCGGTGTAGGAGATCTCGTAGTCGATGTCGGCGAAGGACACGTTCACGATGCGCACGTCGGAGCGGAACGGGCTGCCGATGCCCTGGGCGTGTGCGACGGCGGGGACGATCAGCGTGCCGGGAGGAGGATTCGCGCCACGCGGATCTGGCGAGACGGGAGTCACCAGACTGAGTCCGAGGGGGAGCGACGTCGTGACCGGCCCGTCGTGCGTGGCGATGCCGTTCGCGGTGGCGCCGGGCGTGCGGGTGATCTGGATCGTGCCGGTGGTCGTCCCGACATCGAGGCCGACCGGATTGATGGTGAGCTGCACGGTCGTGCCGCCGGCGGAGAGCGCGCCGCTCGCGGGGAAGACGGTCATCCACGGCACGTCGATGGCGATGGCGAAGGTATCGTTGACGGTCGCGGTCTCGCCGAAGCCGGGGACCAGCAGGTCCTGCGTGAAGGACTGCGTCGAGCCGACCGGGACGCTGAACCCGAACTGCTCGCTGTCCGCGGGCAGCGGGCGGGTGACGACGGTCGAGGTGATGTTCGACCAGGCCGTGGTGACCTCGGCGCAGGTGGAGGTCGCACGGACGCGGTAGTAGAAGCGCGTGTCGGCGGCGATCTCGAGGTGCGGCGCGATGGAGTGCGAGAGCGCGTCGGAGATCTCGAAGGGCTTCAGGTTCTCGGTGAACGCGGCGTTGGTCGCTTCCTGCAGCTCGAACGTCGCCGTCTCTGGGTTGCCGGTCCAGGAGACGTCGTAGCCGGTGGAGAAGTGGGAGATGCCGGGCGAGCTCACGAGCGGCAGAACGACGTCCGGACAGGGGACTGCGACGGTGATGGTGATGGTGGCGCTGTTCACGCTGCCGGGGCAGCCGTTGGAGACGCGGACCCAGTATTTGTAGACGCCACCGTCCTCGAATGGGCCGGCGGCGTAGCTGTTGCCGGTGGCGCCGGCGATCGGCTTCGAGTCATCGGGCGCCTCTCCCTCGTACCACTGGTAGGCGAGCGGTGATGTGCCCGTGGCGTTGACGGAGATCGTGGCGCCCTCGGCCTGCTGGAGGGTGAAGCTGGGCGACTGGCTGGTGATGGCCGGCGGCACGCATTGCGCGCTGACGGTGACGGTGATCAGCGAAGTCTCGTCCTGGCCGCAAGAGTTGGTGACGCGCGCCCAATAGCTAGTGGTCTGTGTGAGCGGCGGGGTCGTGAAGCTGGGCTGCGTGGAGACCTGGTTCGAGGTGTCGCCGACGACGTTCGCGCGATACCAGCGATAGGTGAGCGGCCCGGTGCCGGTGGCGGAGAAGATGAGGTTGGTCGTCGAGCCGGCGGTGATCTGGTGGCTCGCGGTCTCGCTCGTGATCGCCGGCGCGTCGCAGAACTCGGGGGTGACGGTGATGGTGGCGCTGTTCGCGGTATTGCCGCAGTCGATGGTCACCCGCACCCAATACTGTCGTGGCTCGGTGATGGGCGGGGTGCCGAAGTTCTTCGACGTCGAAACCTGCGTGGAAGTGTCGCCACTCGCTCCCTCGAACCATTGGTAGCTGTAAGTGGCGTCGGCCGGACCGGAGGCCGTGGCCGTCAGCGATTTGCTTTCACCGAACGGAACGCTTCCTCCCCCGCTGGCCGAGGCCGTGAACGTCTCGCATGGATAGCCGGGGCCGTAGGCAGTAGCGACGGCCATGCTGTCCCAGCGGCGCAGGAAGAGGCCGGCGGGGACTACGGAGTTCATGAGAGCGTTGGTGCTGAAGGGGACGCCTTCGTTGGAGTGCCGGAATCCGATCGTGTGACCGAGTTCGTGAGCGAGGATGCGCTCAAAGGACCCAGCGCTCATGGAGGGTCGCACAATGACGTCGCCCTCGTTGATCGTCCAGAACTCCTCTCCGCTGAAGGAGTGATTCGGGCCGGCGATGTGAGCGATGCCGCATGCGACCGCTCCGCTGCAGAAACCCGGCTCGGAGCCGGTGTACCCGAGCAGGATCATGTTGTCGCCGTCGAGGTCGTGGTCGTTGTTGAGGAAGTCCTGCGATCCGATGGCGAAATTGATCGCCGAGTTCGGATCGCTGTTCCAGACACTCATCGCGTTCTCGATCGCAGAGACGGGGTTAGCAATGCCCGGCTGAGTGCCGTTGTAGAGGTAAGGAATGAAGCAGTTGGACTCGCAGCCGGGCCACCGCTGCGAGTGTGTCTCACTGCCGCTGGTCGCCACTTTGAGGTAGGACGACGCCGTGGGCGTGGCGTTGACGACCGGCTTCGCCTCGCGTACGTCCTGCAGGATCGGCGCGGTTACGTTGGGCGTCCCTGTGCGGAGTGCGTCAAGGAACGCTCCGGCCTCGCGTAGCTGTCGCGGCTCACCGGCGAAGGTCTCGATTCCCTCCGCAGTTCGGATCAGCACCTGCGTCTCTCGCGGGAACTGATACACGCCAAGGCCCATGAACACGGTGAAGTACGTGCCATCGGCGCGGCGACGCAGGAAAGTCAGGACGCGAGCACCGGGCTCGTATTCGGCGCTTCCGGCGATGACGACGCCGCGGCCGTCGATGATGCCTCCGGCTTCCCTGACCACGGTGGACGCGCCGACCGTGCCCTTGAGAACCTCTTCGATGCGCAGTTGATGATCGGTGTAGATCATCCCGCCGTCGGCCGCGCGTGGCGAGGATTGCAGCACCGTCGCCACCACCACGACGTCCGCGCGATCGAGCAGATCGCGATCGGAGGGGAGGTCGAACGTGGCTGCGGAGAGGGTCGCGGCGAGAAGAAACAGACAGACGGCGACTGCGGAACGACGCATGATGATCCTCCGGGTCTGGAACTGACAGCTCATTGTACGGGATCGGGCGTGCGGAGCGCCGGCCGGCGAGCCGCCGGCGCTCCAGGCGCCGGCGCTCCAGCGCCGCGCTCCGCATGGCCGCAAAGCGCTTTGCGCTATTATCGGGGCAATGGACCCGGCGCCGATCCACGAGCATGCGCTCAGCAACCTCCGCTATATCCGCGAGGCGATGGAGCGGGCGAGTGCGTTCACCTCCATCCCCGGCTGGGGCGGCGTGGGCATCGGACTCGTTGCCATCGCGACCGCCGTGGTCTCGCATCCGTACGCGGGCACGCGCCGGTGGCTGCTGGCGTGGCTCATCTGTGCCGCGGTCGCGGCCGTCCTGATCGCGATTGCGATGGTCCGCAAGGCGCAGCGCGCAAACGTCTCGTTCCGAGGGGCGCCGGCGCGCCGCTTTTTCATCAGCTACTTCGCTCCCATCCTCGCCGCCGCCGCGCTCACCTACGTCCTCGGCCAGAAGGGGTTGTACGCGATCCTGCCGGCGACCTGGCTGCTGCTCTACGGCGCGTCGTTCGTCAGCAGCGGCGCGTACTCGATCCCCGTCGTTCCGGTGATGGGAGTCTGCTTCATGGTCCTCGGCGTCGCAGCCTGCTTCGTTCCGCCGGGCGTGGGCAACGTGCTCCTCGGCGCGGGCTTCGGCGGGCTGCACGTCGGATTCGGCGTGGTGATCGCGAGGAGGTACGGTGGCTAACCCGCATTTCTCACAGCCTTTCGTCGCGAGACAGCCGAGAGTGGCCTGGATGCGAGTCGCACGGCGATTTCGCGACGAAAGCATCGTTGACACTATGTTGAGGAGCGAAATCGTCGTGCGGCGAAGCAGACAGGCCGCTATCAGCTGTCGCAGCAGAAGGGCTGTGAGAAATGCGGGCTAAGGCAGCACGCAAATCTTCTCCGGCGCCGCGCAGGCAGCCGGTAGAGACGTCGATCCCCGATTTCGATCGCGTGATCCACGAGAAGACACGCCTGGCGATCGTGAGCGCACTGGCGGTGAACCCGGCGCTGACGTTCAACGAGGTGAAGGCCATCCTGAAGACGACCGACGGCAACGTCAGCGTCCACGCGCGGAAGCTCGAGGAGGCGGGCTACCTGTCGTGTAAGAAGTCGTTCGAGGGACGCATCCCGAGGACGGAGTACTCGCTCACGGCGGCGGGGAAGCGCGCACTGGAGAAGTACCTCGGGCACATGGAGGCGCTGATCCGCGCGACCCGCGGGGGTTGACGCGTCGTGAACGCGCCTCACGCGGCCACACGGCGGGCATCGGTCCAACACGATGCCTCTCGCGGCCGGCCGAAGTAGTAGCCCTGGACCAGATCGACGTCGTGAGCCACGGCGGCGAGAGCGGTCGATGCGCTCTCGATTCCCTCCAGAATCGTCAGGCAGCCGAAGTCATGCGCCATCGCGGCGATGTGTCGGACCACGCGCGTCTTCATCGGATCCTCCTCGAACGCGGTGCCGAAGGTCTGGCTGATCTTGAAGAACGACGGCCGGATGCGATCGATCAGCGAGAGATGCGAATACGCGGAACCGTGATCGTCGAGCGCGAACCGCACACCCATGTCGTAGAGCCGGTCGAGCACGTGGAGCGCCGTGTCCGCGTCCGCGAAGGCGCTGCGCTCGGTGATCTCGAGCACGATCCGCGACAGCGGAAGACCATGCTCCGCGGTTGCCGCGACCAGCGTCTCGACGAAGCCGGGGTAGTGGAACGTGGTCGGATCGACATTCATGAACAAGAGGGTTCCCGAAGGCAGCAAGCCTGCCCGACTCACCGCTGACTTCAGCGCGGCGACGTTGAGCTCCGCGAGCTGCCGCCGTTTCGAGGCGTACTCGAAAAGATCGCTGATGCCGCCGTCGGCCCAGGCCCCGCCGATTCGCGCCAGCGCTTCGAAGCCGAAGATCGCAAGGTCTGGCGTGACGATCGGCTGGAAGGCGGTGGACAGCAATCCTCCGTGCAGGATCTCGTCGAGCGGCGGCACGCGCAGGATCTCCGTTGGCCCCGCGCTACGACCCTCGAGGCCGAGGGCCTGCTCGAGCTCGTGTAGCTCGAACGGCTTGGCCAGAACGGTCGCGGCTCCGAGCTGCTCGGCCTCGGCGCACAGGGTGTCACTCACCATGCCGGTCATGAGGACGATCCGGCACCCGGGACGCTGCGCCCGGATCCGGGTCAGGAAGTGCAGTCCCTCATAGCCGAGGCGGCCCGAAAACTGGACGTCGCTCAGGACGTGCGTCACCGGATGCCGCGCGAGCATCAACTCCGCGGACTCCAGATCGGGGCAGAGAATGAGGACCCGCCCGTCGCCGTCGAGGAGCATCTCGAGCCCCGCGATGATGGCGGGATCGTCGTCGATGACGAGGATTGTCTGGCGGACGGTCATCCGGCACGTCTCAATACGGCGGGATGAGTCCGGCGACGATTCCTGCCGCGAGCGCGGGCAGGGTGAGGATCAGCAGTACGCGCCAGCTGGTGCGGCCGGCGCGCAGATCTTCGACGGTATGGATGATGATCGCGGTCATTGGTCGATTCCTCCTTAGGACTGACGACTCATCAATCCAAAGCTCGGACCATGAGGCGAAGTTCACTAAGTGATTGTGAGTAAATGGTTTACTAGAAAGTGCGAAAACAGGCAGGTGTCCGGATTTCGAACGCGTGTGCAGGCGTGCGCCGCCTGAGTCGCTGGTCGACCTCCGGACCGCCGCCGTCCCGGCGGCTGACAGGCGGGCGTCCCGCCCGCCCGCACACGCGAGACGCGTGCGCCCGGCGCGCGAAGGCGCGACGTCCAGCATAGCCCCGGGCTCCGCCCGGCTGGACGCCTCGGGGCCACCCGCCTGGACCGTCCACATCGCCGTCGGCTACCGTTGCAGGACGACGATGTCCGACTCGAGCCGGGCGACACGTGCGAGGATTGCCCTGGTTCCGTCAGGCGTGATCGCCAGCGCGGAGTGGCGGAGGATGGGGCCGAGTGCCGCGAGCTCGCGCGACGACAGGTCCGACAGATCCGTGCGGACCAGCACCGGCGCGTCCGGGTCGTCGCGCCGCACCCGGTAGACGGCTCCGTTGCGCACGCACCAGGTCAACGCGTCGACGGGCGCGAGATCGTCGACGATCCGCTTCGCGGCCGAGCCGTCCGCCGGAGCGATCCAAAGTCCGGGCTCGCCCCGAGTGGCGTAGAGAAGGTCTCCCGACGCCGTCCATTCCCCTGCCCATCCCCCCGGTACGTGCTCGCGAGCATCGGTCCCGTCGGTGCGGACCGACCAGATTGCCCATCCCGCGCCGCGGTTGGAGCCGAAGAAGATCCTCCGGCCGTCCGGCGACCAGAACGGCGCGAGATCCTGCGCCGCGTCGTCGGTGATCCGCCGTGGCGCGCCGCCCGCGGCGGGCATCGTCCAGATGTCCGCCACCCCACCGGCCCGCGCGTCGAACACCAACGTCCGTCCATCGGGCGACCACCGCGGCCTCGTCACGTACGGCCCGCCGAACGAGGTCCGGCGCACCGGATTGGCTCCGGACGCGTCCGCGATCCAGATCTCCGAGCTTCCCGAGCGGTCGGACACGAACGCGAGGCGCGAGCCGTCGGGCGAGAGCGTCAGATCCCAGTCCCAACGAGACGACGCGACGAGCGTCCGATGCTCGCCGCTCTGGAGGTCGATCTCGTGGACGTTCACCTCGTCGCTCCACTGTTCGAACGCGATCGAGCGCCCAGAAGCGTCGACGGAGGGGGCGTCGATATCGGACGGACCCCCGGTGATCCAGACAGGGGCGCCGCCGGCGATCGGCACTGACCAGAGAGCGAACAGCCCTCCGCGATTCGACGACACGAGGAGCTCCGTGTCCGAGGCCCAGTCGAACCCGTGGATCTTTCCGCCGAGGTCCGTCACCGGACGTGGCGAAGCGCCGCGGAGGTCGGTGAGCCAGACTTCCTCGACCCCGAGTGCAGGGCTGCGGATGAATCCGACCCGCGTTCCGTCGGGGGCGAAGGCAACAGCGACGTCGCCGACGCTTCGCGGATCGGGATCGGTGAGCGCGGTTTTGCGCCCCGACTGGAGCACCAGAAGCACGATGCGATGCGGCGCTCCCGGTTCCACGGGCTCGCTCCACGCGAGGGCGGCACCGTCGGGCGACCAGTCGAGGTCGTGCACCGGCGCGCTGCAGGTGCCGACACGCTCGGTCTCGCCCCCGAGCGCCGGAACACGCAGAATCGAGCAGGCCCGGTCCTCGGTTCGCGTGAATGCGATCCACCGACCGTCGGGCGACCAGGTCGGATGATGGTCTGCTCCCGGACCGCGCGTGAGTTGAAGAGGTTCGCCGACGCCGAGCGTGCGCACCCAGATGCTCCAGTCGTCGCCAGCCGGCCCCTTCCAGGCGTAGGCCACACGCTCGCCCGTCCCGGGCGAGATCGCGGGCTGAACCTCGATCCCCGGATCCGAGGTGAGAGGGAGCATGCGGATCGGCTCCCGGACGGCCGCGCGGAGCGCGGCTCGCGCCGCAGCGCAAGGAACGCCATCACCGCGACGACGGCGAGGATTGCAACGGCGGCCGCGATGCGCGCGGGTTTCGCGGCCGCGCGCATCGGTCGCCGGGGCAGCGGCTGGGCCTCAGCGTCGCGGTCCACCGGAGCGATCAGCCGGTAGCCAACCTTTGGAACGGTCTCGATGAAGCGGGGGCTTCGGGGATCGTCCTCGAAGAGGCGACGGAGCTTGGAGATGGCGGCGTTGAGCGCATCGTCCCCGACGACGACGTCGCTCCACGCAAACCTCATCAGCTCGTCGCGGGAGACCGGACGCCCGGCGCGCGACGCGAGGCAGAGCAGCACCTGCATCACTCGCGGCTCGAGCCGTGTGGCCACTCTTCCCGCCGCGACGGTGTTCGCCTCCGGATCGACGCTCCACCGGCCGATCCGGAACGGTTGGGCCAGGGAGCTCGAGCGGCGAGGGTGGTCGATGATCGGCTGGGTCATCGGCGCCATCGTACCGGGTCGCGCACGCCCGGCGCGGGCGCGCCCGAAAAACATCACCATTCCGTCAGGTTTCCGACAGGACTCCGGCCGCTCCGGCGAGGAGGCTTCGGGCATGTACGAATGGATCGATCGCGTCCTCCTTGGCGGCACGCCGGAAACCGTGAGCGGTTCGGCCGGACTTCTGGCGGCTCGGATCCTATTCGGGATGAGCATGGCCATGACGCATGGGCGCGCGACGCTCGGAGGATGGACTCGAGGCGGTGGCGTGTCGTACCCCGACCCGATCGGACTCGGCCCCGAGCTTTCGATGGGCCTCATGGCGTTCGCCGAGCTCGTGTGCGCGCTTCTCGTCGCGGCGGGCATCGCCTGTCGCCTCTCGCTCATTCCGCTGGTCTTCGGCATGGGCGTCGCCGTAGTGGTCCACCATCACGGGGATGCGTTCGCCGACCGGGAGCTCGCCTTCCTCTATTTTTCCGGATTCGCGGCGCTGCTCGTCGCCGGACCGGGGCGCTATTCGCTCGATCACATCCTGCTTCGCGGCGCGCGCAGAGCAGGCCGGATCGTTGCCGGGTCCGCTGTGTTGTTCCTTCTGCTCGCAACACCGCTGCAGGCCGGCTCGATCCTCACGGGAGATCTGCCGCGCCGGGGCGGCGCCGCGCTGGAGCGGATCGAGGGAGTCGACAGCATCTACGGCGTCCTCGAGACGACCGATGGCGCACGGCTTCGCACGATCCTGACGAAACCCGAGGGAGCCGAGGATCCGCTGCCGGCGATCCTGTTCGTGCAGTGGCTCTCGTGCGACTCGATCGAGCTGCCCGGGTCGAAGGAGGACGGCTGGTCGCGGATGCTCCGGCAGATCGCCGCGCGCTCCGGGATGGTGATGCTGCGGACGGAGAAGTCGGGTGTCGGCGACAGCGAAGGGCCGCCTTGCGCGCAGCTCGGCTCCGACCGCGAGCTGGGCCATCACCGCGAGGCCCTGGAGTGGCTCCGCCGCTCGCCCCACGTCGACGCCAGCCGGATCGTCATTTTCGGGGCGAGCATGGGAGCGACGATGGCGCCACTTCTCGCCGCGGAGAGCGATGTCGCGGCCGTCGTCGTATGGGGCGGAGGTGCGAAGACGTGGCTCGAACGAACGCTCGGGTTCGAGCGGCGCTTTCGCGAGCTGACCGCGGTCCCGGCGGACCAGATGACGCGGGAGATGCAGTGGATCTCCCGCTTTCTCCCGTCGTATCTCATCGAATCGATCGATCCGGCGCAGCTGGCCGGCAGCGATCCCGCGCATGCCTCGGCCTGGAAGGCGCTCATTGGAACGGAGGGGTGGACTCAATACGGGCGGTCCCCGTCATTTCATCAGGAGGCGCAGCGGCGCGACTGGGCGGCGGCCTGGGCGCGGGTCGACGTCCCGGTGCTCGTTCTCTACGGTGAAGCCGACTGGTACGAGGATCGCGCCGGGCACGAACTGATCGTCCGGCTGGTCAATCAGAATAGACCCGGCCTCGCGCGCCTCGCGGTGATCCCCTCGCTGGATCATCACTTCGTGCAGTTCCCGAGCGCGGAGGCCGCGGCGCGGGACGAGGGAGGGTGGGTGGCGGAGGGTGCTGTCGTCGAGGAGATCATGCCGTTTCTCGGACGCGTCGCAAAAGCGCGATCGGCCGGACTCGACGCGCTGCGACGCGCTCGGGCCGCGCTCGGTTCACCTTCCGCCATCGCTCTCGCCGGCGAAGGGACGATCGACCCGGCGGCCCAGCTTCAGGGCTACCGTCCCGATTCCGACGACGCGGTTCCGTTCCGTGAGGAGCTGGCCGTGACGGCGGACGGCCGGGTGGGATACGAGAGTCGCTACACACGCCGCGACGGAACCGAGGAGTGGCTGCGGTTCGGGTACGCCGGGAGGGAGATGCAGTTCGTGCAGATGACGGAGGGCTTCGCTGCGCGCGTCGCCGATCCGGCATTCGAGGATGCCGCACGACGGCTTGCGCGAATGCTGCCTCAGGTGCTCCTCGAAGACGCCCTCGGACGCGCTGCGACCGTCCGCCTCGTCGAGTCTCTCGCGACGCTGGACCGCGTCTCTTTCGTGCTCGTCGGTGGCGAGAGGCTCACGCTCGACGTCGACCGGAACGGATTCGTGACCGCTTTCGAATACCGGGTCGACCTGCCGCTGTCGGGCGACACCGTCATCCGCTGGGTCTACGACGACTACCGCAGGACCGGTGATCTCCTCCTCCCGGCCGGCTACAGCATTTTCATCGGCGGACGCCCCTGGAAGCGCGTGCAATGGCGCGCCGCGGCGCACACGCCATCCGACTCCGCCGTTTTCGAGATTCCCGAAGGGGTGCCGGTTCCGCCCGCGCCGCAGCCGCCGTCCGGAGTGCCTGCCGCGGGACCCGAGCCGCGTGTCGTGGAGCGTGCGCCGGGCATCTGGCAGGTCCAGCGTCTACGCTCGGGGTTCCATCCGATCTTCATCGAGCTCGACGAGTATGTCGTCGCATTCGAAGCGCCGACCGGATGGCTCGAGATGCACGAAGTTCCGGCGTCGAACTTCACGGAAGGCGCGACCTCCAGTTCGGTGGCGGAAGAGCTCATCCGGCTGATTCACGAGACGGTGCCCGGCAAACCGATCCGGTCGGTGGTGCTCAGCCACTTTCACAACGATCACTCCGGAGGAGTCCGCGCGTTCATCGCCGAGGGGGCGACGGTCGTGACGACGGCGCCTGGCCGCGCGGTGGTCGAGCGTGCGATCCGGAATCCCCACACGATTCACCCCGATCGCCTGTCGCGCGAGCCGCGGACCGCGAAGCTCGAGGTGGTTTCGGGAAAGCACGTCATCACCGACGGGTCGCGGCGGGTCGAGTTGATCGAAGTCGAGAACGAGCACGCGGCGGGGATGCTCGTCGCCTGGGTCCCGGCCGAGAAGCTCCTTTTCGTCAGCGATCTCTTTCTCCCGCTCGGAAAGAGGTTCCCGTCGAAAGCCGAGCTTCCGATGAACCTCGCGTTCGTCCGTTGGCTCGATCGGTCGGGGCTCGATCCCGAGATCGTCCTGGCCATTCACGGCTCCAGCCGCGGCACCGCGGAGCAGCTGGACATCCTTCGCCGGCTTGCGCGTCCCGCGGCTCCGTGAGGTGGGGGAGGTCCCGACCCGTCACTTGGGATTGGAGAGGCGTAGCACTACAAGGTTCTGAAGCCCAGGCACGAGCGCGCGGGGGACCTTTCGTCCCTTATACTCTGACATGGCCTCATGGTCTCATAGTCACATAGTGGATCTCTCTATGCGACTGTGACACTCTGAGACTCTGAGGCTACAGACGAGTCTTCAGATCTCGCTTTCCAGACTGACTCAGTGAGTCCCCAGACGGAGGCGCACCAGGACCGTGCGGCCGTCCTGCGCGAGCGTGTCCTGCAGGTGTTCCGGTCCGCCCGGCGTCGCGTAGTCGGTATCGAACAGGTTGCGTACCGTCGTCGTGACCTGAAGATGGCGCGTCAGAGCGAGGCCGATGTTCAGGTTCGCCAGCAGCACGTCGTCGGTGCGTTGGCGCGCGAGCGTCAGCCGGCCGGATTGATACTGGAGCTCCGCACCGGCGTAGAGTTGCCGTGCGGTGGGGGTGGACATTCCGGCTTTTACCAGATATTCGGGCGAGTTCGTCATCCCCCGCCCCTCCACTGTCGCACGGGAATGCGACAGCCCGGCGTAGCTCCAGATCCCGCGATTGGTTCGGTGATCCAATTGAAACTCGATCCCGCTCGCGTGCATCCGACCGACGCTCTGATGCTGAACGCCCTCAGCGACGGGCTGCAACCGGATGATGTTCGTCAAATCCAGATGAAACAGGGACACCGTGGCGAGGAAGTCTCCACGGAGACGCTGCTCCCAGACCGCCTCATAGGTCGTGATTCCTTCGGCTTTCAGTGCAGTGTTCCCGAGAATGACGCCGTTGTCGTAGTCACGCTCCCAGGTGTTGGGGTTTCGGAACGCATGTCCGTAAAGAACCTTGAACGTCGATGCCGGCGAGGCATGGTAGATCGCCGCCGCGCGAGGAGTGATCTGCGCGTCGAAGCGTTCGTGGAGGTGCAGACTGCCTCCGACGGTCACGGAGAGGCGGGGAGTGAGTTGGGACTCGACCTGCGCGAAGAACGCCTGCGTCGTATACGGCGCGCCGATGCTGCCGGTCAGATCTTCGATCCCCCAGCGGTAATGGGATGCACTGTTGCGGACGAGCTCAGCGCCCGCGGATAGGCGATGATTGGGCCGGATATCCCAGAGATAGAGCAGCTCCGCGGCCAACCGGGTGGAGCTGGCATCGTCGACGTAGTCGACGGGTTCGTACGGATACGTCCCCTCGTAACGATAGCGGTCGTAGAGCACGCTGAGCTTCAGATTGTGAGCAGGACGCAGGCGACGGGAGTAATCGACGGCGATGGTTCGTCGGTCGGCGGTGATCTGCTCGTCGCCGCCGAAGGTCGAGCCCCACGTCGTGGTTGGGACGCCTTTGACGCGCGAGGAGTGCAGAGCCAGGACGCGAACATCCCGCCAGCGCAGCGTGGCGACGATGCTGTCATAGTCGTCGAAATCGCGACCGCGGACGACGCCATTGTTCAATTCCGGCCGGTCGAACTCGGGGTAATAGAGGTCGCCACCGGCCTTTTCCTGCCACGATGTGGCGATGCTGCCGCGGAGCTCGCCGTCACCGAATCCGGCCCGGACCGCGCCCGTCCGGAGCCCTTGGCTGCCGGCGCCGAGCGTTGCCGAGGAGTGCTCGCGTTCATCCTTCGTGATCAGATTGATCACGCCGAACATCGCGGCCGTGCCATAGAGAACGGAGCCGGGACCGCGTACGAGCTCGATTCTCGATAACTGCGAGAGATCGAGAGCGAGACCCGTGTCGATGCCGACACTCCCCAGAACGCTCTCGGTCAGAGGATGCCCATCGATCAGCACGAGAAACCGGTTGTTGTAATCGGCTTGGAGGCTCACGCCCCTTACGCCGAGAACCGTATAGCGACGGTCGTGCGTCGTATGGAGGCCGCGGGTCGCGTTCAGGACGTCGGCCAGCGTGTGCCAGCCGTAGCGGGCGATCTCCTCGGCGGTGATGACGGTGACCGAAGCCGCAACGTCGCTCATTGGTTGCTCGTATTTGGCGGCGGTGCTGATCGGGGTCTTCAGCAACGCATCGAGATCCGAATCGGCGCGGGGCTCGTGCGCGGTCAGGGGAAGGATGAAGAGGGCGGCCAATGAGGCCGCGAGGATGGACGCGCGCATGGACGTCTCCTTTTGGTTGTTCAGCGGGCGACGGATTCGGACGCCCTGGGAATTGCGGTTCATCATTCCCGCACGATCTCCGCCAGGCGCAGAAGTTGCGCCTGATAGGCGGCCCCCTCGGCGCGAGCAGCGTCGAGATTGATGATGATGAGCGGCCGGTCGTTCCGAACGCCGATGGCCACACTCAGCCCCAGCCGGACGTACTCCGGTGCACCGGCCATCGTGCGGATGTCTCGCGCCCGCGCGATCCTCGCGACCCTGGCGAGGTCGGCGCCGCGCATACGCGTCACATAAAGGACGTCCGCCTGGACAGTTTCCAGAATCTCGATCCCGACGCTGCCGTCGACTGCGACCGGCACGGCCCGCAGACTCCGTTGGGCCGCGATCCACGCCAGTACAGCGTTCTTGTCGGCCACCGACGCGGCATTGGCTTCCTGATACAGGATGGCGATCGTCGCCGTGGCGTGGCCTTCGAAGTTCCTGTCCAGCTTCCAGACGTTCGTGAAGAGTGCGAGCTGCACCGGGATCGGTACATCCGCGGCCAGGGCGCGCGGAAAGGCGAAAAGGGCCGTCAGCAGGAGGACTGCCGCAGCGCGCCGGACGACCATCATCACCGCTGCCCCAAGCGCAGGCGGATGACGACAACGGAGCGGAGGACGGTGGACATTTGTCTTCTGGTTCGATCTCAGTGGGACAGCAGATTCCGCAGTTTTTGTTTGGCGCGGAGGTACGTGGGACCGATGGAGCCCAGAGGAAGGCCGGTGGCCTCACTCACCTCGACATAGGAGAGGCCTTCGACAGCGATCAGACGGCAGAGAAGTCGGGCCCGCGCATCGATGCGCTCCAGCGCCTGTTCGACGGCCAGTCGGCTGGTCTCATTCACTCGCTTCGGATCGACGATCGTCTCCAGAGGCAGATCATCCGGCGGCGTTTCGCGCCGCCGCTTGACCTGATCGAGCTGCTGCCGCGAGAGATTGGCGACGACGCCTGCCAGCCAGGGCTGGACGGATCGGACGTAGTTTCGCTTCTGCAGGAACAGGAGCCACGCTTCGTGCAGGACGTCTTCAGCGCGATCGTGGGAAAGGTTGAAGCGGCGGCGGGGGATGTCGTACAGGCGCTTGCGGACCGTCAGGTAGAGCGTCTCGAGATCGACAGGCTGGTCTGCCGGCGCCTCGTTCTCGATCTCCACCAGGAGCGTATGAATCGCCTCCATGATGCTGTCGCCCGTCGCGGGCTTCTGCAGAACGAGCGACACCCCGCGCTCGAGGAGTTGCTCTTCGACCTCGCGCGTCGCGTAAGCACTGATGACGATGACTTTCGATCGTGGACTGGATTGCAACACGTGATCGATCAATGCCAGACCTTCCTCCTGCGTGTGCAGGCAGAGGTCGGCCAGGACGACGGGGAAGAACTCGGAATCAAAAATCGCGATGGCCGACGCGCGATCCGATGCTGCGGCGCTCTCGAGCCGTTCGCATTCGAACAGCATCATGAGTCCCTCGGTAATGGTGGGTTCGTCGTCGACGACGAGTACGCGGTTTGCCATCTGAAGCTCCTTCTCTCTGTGGACCTTCAGTACAACCGGCACGCCACGCCGCTAGCGATCACTAAACGGCTTTAATCGTGAGAGTTAAGCGATTGAGTGCTTCCGGGTGTGGTGTTCGGAATCCGGACATTCGTCCGACTTTCGGGCACCTGTGGGAAGAGGCGCGAATCTGGCGAGCGCCCGGCTGAGGATGGAGAGGTCCAGAGGCTTGGAGAGATACTCGTCGACCCCGAATTGCTGAAACGCCTCGGTGCGAAAGCGGCGGGCCGTGTACAGCGAGGTCATGACGATGGCCTTCTTCTCGGCTCCGGACCTCGTTTGTTTGAGTCTCCGGCAAAGCTCGCGTCCATCCATCCGGGGCATCAGAGCGTCGGTGATGAGCACGCGCACGTCACGTGCTTGCGCAAGCTCCAGCGCGTCGTGGGGGTCGCAGGTCACACGCGTGCGATACCCGAGCCCCTCCACGTGACAGGCCACGAGCGATCGAACGGCCTCTTCGTCATCGACGATCACCACCACTGGCGCATTCCAGGCCGGAGTGCGGGCCGACGCGCCGGTATGGAATCCTGATTTGTCGGCGGCGAAACGTCGTGGATCCTGACGGAGCTCGACGGGAACGGAAGACCAGAACAGGCGACGATAGGACGCCGACGCGTCGCAGAAGCAGTGCTGGCAGAATGGGCAGACGAGGGACCGCGTGAGCCGATCGCAGCTGCACCATGCTGCCTGGAAAGCCTGGTAGATCTGGGCGCAGAGGTGGCACTTCGCCACCAGCGCATCGGACGGCTGCTCCTGGGAAACCGTGCTCATTTCGCCTCTCCCGCGGCACCTTGCGCCGCACATGCTTCGATGAGGTTCAGCAATTCGTTGTGGTCGAACGGCTTGTCGACGACGGCAAACGCGGGCAGGTCGCGGGTCCTCGTGAACCGCGAATATCCGCTCAGGACGATCACCCGTTTCAGCAGGTCGGGCTGCGTGAGCGTCCAGTACGCGGTGAGACGCTCGCCATCGAAGATCGGCATCTTGACGTCGAGCAGAATGACGTCGTAGTGGCTTTTGAGCTCGACCGCGTCGATGCCGTCGCGGACGATCTCCACGACGAATCCACGTGTTTCGAGCAGGACCTGAAGGAGCTCGGCGATGAACGGGTCGTCGTCGATGACCAGTGCCTTCCTTGTGATCTCCGCCCCACTCATCGGGACGCTCCATCGGCGCGCGGACCGAAGGGATCCTCGGTTTGCGAGGTTGAGCCTGCGGGGAGGAACAGATGGAACGTGGTTCCCTCGCCGGGGCGCGTGGTGACGAAGATCGCTCCCTTGTGCCGAGAGACGACCTGGTGTACGACCGGGAGGCCGAGCCCCGTGCCGCCATTGCGCTTAGTCGTGTAGAGCGGCTCGAAGATGTGTGTGACGACCTCCTCCGACATCCCGATTCCGGTGTCGCTCACGGAGATCTGGGCGTAGCGTTCGGGCTCCGCGACGACTCCGAAGGGGAATGTCTCGCCGGCGCGCGGCTGCCGCGCGTGGACCGTCAGCGTCCCGCCACCGGGCATTGCATCCCGCGCGTTGCTGACGAGATTCGAGAGCACCTGGGCAAGCTGATTGGCGTCGGCCCACGCCGTGAGCTCGTCCGGAAACGACGATTGCAGCAGGATGGAGTTGCCGGTGCCCGCCTCCAGCTCCGGCAGCAGCCCTTCCCACCATCGCGCCAGCTGGACAGTGGCAAAGGAGGGAGAGGCCGGTTGGGTGAAGCGGAGGATGTCGAGAGCGACGCGTTTGCCGCGCGCAATGGAGCTGAGGATGTAGCTCGATCCTCTGGCGATCTTCTCCGGCGACACGGAGGGGCGTTGCATCAGTTCCGCAAAGGGCTGCATGCCCATCAAGACGTTGTTGAACTCGTGTGCCACCGTGGCTGCGAGATGACCGAGGCTGTTGACGCGATTGGCCTGTTCGAGTTGTGCGAGCAGAAGCCGGCGCTCGGTGACGTCACGCCCGTTGACGATCAGTGAAAGGCCGCCCGCGGTGGTGCGCGCGGTGGCCGCCATCGACAGCCAGCGCCACGAGCCGTCGCGGTGTCGCACCCGTGCGTCGAGCGTTTCCTTCGCCCCCGGATTGTTCAACTGCGCCGTGAAGAATTCGCACGCGGCCGGACGATCGTCGGGGTGGATATAGTCGGCAAAATGGGCCTTGGGGGCGTCGGATACCACATAGCCCAGAACGTCCCGGATCGAGGGGCTTTGATATTGGACGAATCCGGAGGCGTCGAGGATGGTGATCGTGTCGGAGATGTTCTCGATGATCGAGCGGAAGTGCTGCTCGCTCTTCTGAAGCGCGACCGCGGCCCGTTCCTGTTCGGTGACGTCCTGAGCGAGGCCGCGAACGTAGACGTCGTTGCCGCTGGTCTGGAGGACATTCCGATAGTGCCAGAGCCTGCGCTCGCCGCGTCTGTTGAGCACGGCCATGTGCCCCTCGGCGCTGCCTTCTTCGAGGATCGTCCGGAGATAGTCGTCGAAACTGGCGGCGGACCCGGGAGTGAGGACGTCCCGGATACTGATCCCGCGGATCTCCTCATGCGAGTAGCCGAGGGCCCGGAGCGCCGCGGTGTTTGCTTCCAGCACGCGGCCTTCGGTGTCGTGCAGGCAGAGCAGGTCGTGGGTCGTCTCGCTCAGTTCGCGGTATCGGCGCTCGGTCTCGCGAAGCTGGTCCTGCGCGGATTTCTCGAGAGTCACATCGCGGACGGCATGAATCCGCCGTCCGTCCGAGGCGGTGGCGATGCAGAGCGAGACCGGGAAGGTCGAACCGTCAGCGCGGATCCCGCTGGCCTCGATCCGTCCCTCGGACCAGGTCCGCCCATCCGGACGGAGCAGAGTCGCAATCGGGCGGTTCTGCAGATCGGCTGGCTCGTATCCGAACATGCGAGCGAAGCACTCATTGGCTTCCTCGACCAGTCCGTTCCTTTCCAGCAGGATGCCATCGAAGGCGACCTGGCAAAGGATCCGGAAATTTTCCTCGCTTTCCATGAGCCTGGCTTCGACCTGTCTCCGCCGCGTGATGTCCCGGATGGCGGTGATCCGGAAGGGCTCACCGTGTCGAGGCACGTCGGCCGAACTGATCTCGACGTTGAACGGCGTCCCGTCCTTGTGAAGGGCGATGCATTCATAACGCCTGTGGCTCGCCTGAAATCCCTGGAGGACGGTCGCGCGACAGTCGGGATGGACCAGCTCGATGACGGATCTGCCGATGAGCTCTTCGCGAGTGTATCCGAACATCGCACAAAGCGACTGGTTCACCTCGACGACCTGGGAGTAGTCGTGGCCGAGAATGCCGTCGAATGCGGCGTCGGCCAGGAGGCGCAGCTTCTCCTCCGCGAGCTCACTGGAGGGCGCAGGCGCGCCTCGCCGCGCCGAGTCCAGGGGGATCGGGCCCCTGATGTCCTCGGTTCGGAGGGATGAGCTCACCGCCGTGCGACCTGCAGCGCGTGGGTTTCGGCAACGACCGTCGGCCTCGAGGGAGGTCCTTCCAGCCACGAATCGATCGCGCGGCTGATGTCTTCGACGAGTGTTGCGAGGTAGAGCAGTGTCTCTTCGTCGGCGTGTCCGTCGAGGTCTGCGCAGGCCAGCTCGCCCTCGACGGACAGTCCGGCGACGTTCATCAGGCCGTAAGTGCCGGCCGTCCCTCCCAGGGTGTGGAGCTGGCGGGCGAGCTCCTCGTGCAAGACAGGCAGCTCCGGATTCGCGCAGAGGCGCATCCAGGAGCGGCGGATCTCCGCCACGCGATCGGGCAGACTCTCGGTGAATCGCTCACGCAACATGCGGATTCTCTCTTCGACAGCACTCATCGGTCTCTCCCGCCCGATCCCTCTGTGGATCGTGGCTGTCCTTTAGTCGCGTGGGGCCGGTCGAAAAATACATAGGGTGGATGTATTTTCCGGGGCCGGTGGTGTGACTGAAGGCAGACGGCTCTGATCATCGGGGCCGAAAGTCCTACATGCCCATCAGAGATCGGTCGGTCCGCAACACGCTGCACACGATCATCATGCTCACGAGCACGATCGCGCTGCTCCTGGCCAGCGTCGCATTCATCCTGGTCGACGTCGTCGGTTCCCACCGGACGTTGCGATCCGATCTGACCGTTCTCGGCGACATCATTGCGGCCAACAGCGCGGCGGCGGTCATGTTCGCCGATCGGGAATCGGCGGATGCGGTGCTCTCCGCACTCGCGGCCCGTCCGGCGATCGAGGCGGCGTGTATCTATACGAAGGACGGTACCGCGTTCGCGCCCTACTCGACGCCAGGGTCCCACCATTCGCTGCCGCCGACCGCGCCCCCCGTAGGGACGCGCTCCAACCGGCGTCATATCGAGGTGACACGGCCGGTGATGCTCGATCGCGAGGTCATCGGAACGCTATACCTCGTGTCCGACCTGCGCGAGCTCATCGCGCGCATCCGCCGGTATGTGCTCGCGGCGGTGATCATCCTGCTGCTGTCGCTGCTGATTGCCCTCGCGGTCTCCCAGCCGCTACAGAAGATCCTCGCCGACCCGATCCTCATGCTCGCGTCGGTAGCGGGGCGCGTGCGCTCCGCGAGGGACTACTCGGCGCGCGCCGATCACCCCCGCGGCGCGGCCCGGGAGATCATGGCCTTGACCTCGGCGTTCAACGAAATGCTGGCCGGCATTCAGACGCGGGATCGGGAGCTCGAAGAGCGTCGAGCGAATCTCGAGATCCAGGTCTCGGAGCGGACGGCGGAGCTGCGTCTCGCCAACAGGGAGCTTACGAGTGCCCGGGACGAAGCACAGCGGATCGCCGATCGAAACGACTACCTGGCCCGGCACAAACAAGCCATCCTCAACACGGCCGCGGAAGGGATCTTCGGGATCGACGATCGCGGCGTGGCCACCTTCATCAATCGCGCCGCCGCGAACATGCTGGGAGGTACGGTCGCGGGACTGCTCGGGCGTCCGCTGCATCCAATCATTCACGAGCCGGAACTGGCCGCGCTGCCACTCGAGAGCTGCCCCATCTGCCGCCCGACGCACGCGAGCCCCGGCGGCACCGTCAATCTCGTCGGAGCCGATGGCCGGACATTTCCGATCGAGTACACGACGAGCTCGATGCGCGATGACGACCACCGCGGCGGGGCCGTGGTGACGTTTCGCGACGTTACGGAAAGGCTGGCGGTGCAGCGGATGAAGGATGAGTTCATCTCCACGGTCAGCCACGAGCTGCGCACGCCCCTCACTTCGATCCGCGGAGCGCTCGGCCTGCTCGGGAGCGGCCTTCTCGGCGACGTTCCTGGGCGCGCTCACCGGATGGTCGAGATCGCCGTGACGAATACCGATCGTCTGGTGAGGCTGATCAACGACATCCTCGATCTCGAGAAGATCAGCTCCGGCAAGGTGGAACTGCAACGCCGGCCAATGGCCGCGTCGACGCTCCTTCGCGACGCCGTCGATGTCGTGCAGAACGTCGCCGAACGCGCCGGGGTGACCCTCGTTTGCGAGGAGGTCGAGGCAGTCGTCATGGTGGACCGCGACCGGATCGTACAGACCCTCACCAATCTCCTCGGGAACGCCGTGAAGTTCTCGTCCGCCGGCAGCGTGGTGCGTGTCGGCGGGGCGGTGGAAGGAAACGCGCTCACCGTATTCGTCGCGGACCAAGGGGAGGGCATACCGGCGGAGAAGCTCGACGTGATCTTCGAGCGCTTCAAGCAGGTCAATGCGTCGGACTCACGCAAGAAGGGCGGCACCGGACTGGGACTCGCAATCTGCCGAAGCATCGTGGACGCTCACGGCGGCAGAATCTGGGCCGAAAGCCGCGAGCGACGCGGAAGCACGTTCCGCTTCACGATTCCGCTCGCCGACGACGAGAAGCCGGCGACTGTGCCGGCGACCGCCGCACGGTATGTGCTGGTCTGGGGAAAGGCCGCGTCGGGAGGCGAGCTGGCCGAGGCGATCTCCGCGACGGGATATCAGGTGGTGATGGTCCCGGAGCTGGCGGACGTTCTGCTCCATCCGCAGGCGGCAGCCCTGATTCTCGACCTGCCGGACGAGGAGACGACCGCGGACGCGCTGCTCGAGTGTGCGAAGTCCATCCCGCTGGTCGCGCATCTTCCGCCGATCATCGTCGCCTGCGATCCGCACCGGTTCTTCGCGGCGAGCGCGGGGATGGTCGCAGCCTGGCTGTGCGCCCCGTTCACCGCGGAAAACGTCGCCGCCGCCCTGGCAACCGCGAGCTCCCTCCGGCCGGTCCTCATCGTCGAGGATGACATCGACCTGGCGCGCGTGATCGCCGCATCCCTCGAGAATGAGGGGCTGCGGACCGTTTCTGTCGCGACGGGAGCGGAAGCGATCACCGCATGCGCCTCGGTCGAGCCGGCGCTGGTCATCCTCGATCTTACGCTGCCCGACGTCGACGGATTCGGCGTGGTGCAGTGGATGCGTCAGAGAGAAAGCCTGCGCAACGTGCCGCTGCTCGTCTACAGCGCCCGGGAAGTGGGCGTTGCGGATCAGGCTCGGCTTCGCCTCGGGGAGACGGAGTTTCTGACGAAGAGCCGTGTGCCGCTCACGACGCTGGCCCGGCGCGTGTTCGCGCTTTTGAACGCCCGTGGGGCGGAGGAGGCATCGAGTGCAGCCTAGACGCTTGTTGATCGTGGATGACGACGACGATATTCGGGAGATCGCGGGGGCCAGCCTGGAGCTGACCAACGGCTGGGACGTCCTGTCCGCGTCCTGCGGGAGTGAAGGGATCGCATCGGCCCTGGCCTCCCGTCCGGACGCGATCCTTCTCGACGTGATGATGCCTGACATGGATGGCCCGACCGCATTCGCATTGCTGCGCGCCAACCCGATGACCGCGAACATTCCGGTCATCCTTCTGACGGCAAAGGTCCAGACTGCCGATCGCCAACGCTACCTGAGCCTTGGCGTAGACGGCGTCATCGCGAAGCCATTTGATCCGCTCACTTTGGCCTCTCGCGTCGCGGAAACGCTCCGCTGGGACGAATGACTTCCGGCTAGACGTGCCCGGCCAGTACAACCGCGACGGCGCGCAACAGTTGGTCCGCCGTGTACGGTTTGGACAGCACGTGTGCAACGCCCATCTTCGCGAGGTTCGTCGTCCGAGCTGTGCTGGCATTCGCGGTGGCGGCGATGATCCTGACGCCGGGCTCGATCCGCCGGAGCGCGGCGATGAGCGCGTGCCCATCGACGACCGGCATGGCTATGTCAGTGATGACGACCGCGATCTGTTGCTGGTGGCGAGAGTACAGACCGATGGCCTCCGCCCCGCCTTCCGCGGCCATGATCCGATATCCGAAGGTCTCGAGCGTCTGGCTGGTCATATTGACGACAGTGGGATCGTCGTCGACGATCATGACCAGTTCACCGTTTCCACGGGCGGGCTCGATCTCTTCGCCGGGCTCACCCGCGGCCGCGACCTCCCCAGCTGCCGCGGGAAGATACACGCCGAACGTGCTTCCTTCACCGGGCGCGCTGGCGACGCTCACGAAGCCGCCGTGGCTGCTCACGATGCCCCGTGCGGTCGACAGACCCAGCCCCGTCCCTTTGCCCACCGCCTTCGTGGTGTAGAACGGATCGAAGATCCGATCGATGGTCTCTTTGGACATCCCCTCGCCGGTGTCGGTCACTTCGATGATCACATACGTTCCCGCGGATTCACCGCCGTGCATTCGCGCGAAGCGCTCGGTGATCTCGGCGGTGGTCGCGGAGATGGTGAGCTGTCCTCCTTCGGCCATGGCGTCGCGAGCATTCACTGCCAGGTTCAGAAGGACCTGAGACAACTGCGTCGCGTCTCCCAGGACCGTGCCGACGTCATCGCCGATGGAGACATCGATGCTGATGCTTTTGGGAAAGGTGCTCTTCGCGATCGACTCGACCTCCCGGACTACGTGCGCGATATGGACCGATTGGGGTGTGGTCTCGACGCCGCGGGCGAACAGGAGCATCTGTTTCACGAGGTCGCTGCCGCGTCTGACGCTCCGCTCGATGTTCTCGATGGCCCGGAGGCTTCGTTCGTCGGGCCTGAGCTTCTTCAGCATGGTGGCGCCGAGGAGGATGGGCATGAACAGATTGTTGAGATCGTGGGCGATGCCTCCGGCGAGCGTGCCCAGGCTCTCGAGGCGCTGTGCCCGAAGGATCTGCTGCTGGAGAACTCTCTGACCGGTGATGTCCTGTCCGATACTTGCGGTCCCGACGACGTCTCCCGCCGAAGAGCGGAGGACGGTGTTGTTCCATTGAATGAGCAGCCGCTTGCCGGTGCGGGTGAGGATCTCGTTTTCGTAATGCCAGGCGGCGGGATCGTCGTCGAGAAGGTTGCTGAAGACCTCGCGCACCTCGCGTTCCGCGTCTGCGGGCACGACCGTCAGCCAGTCGCGCCCGAGGATCTCTTCACGCTTCCAACCGGTGAGGTGAAGGAAGTGATCGTTGCAGTAAGTGATCCGTCCCTCGCGATCGAGCATCATGGCGATCAGGTTCAGATTCGCAAGCACGCTGCGGAAGCGACGATCGCTCTCGCGAAGACGCTCCTCGGCCTCCCGTCGCTCGGTGACGTCATGCAGGACGCCGACGACGTGAGTGACCTCCCCGTTGGCCGCACGGACGGGCGTCACCATGAGCTCGTCGTAACGCCGGACTCCGTCCTCGCGGTGGGCGATGGACTCCCCGCGCCAGACCTTGTCGCGGTACGCCTCCCAAAAGGATCGGGTGAAGACCGCGTGCTCGAGGCTGATCCGGAGTGAGCTCAGGGTCCTGCCGATCGCATTTGCCGACGACACGCCGGTCGCGTCCGCAAAGGCTCGATTGACCCACGAGATCGTTCCGTTCACGTCGGTGACGACGATCGCGTCGGCGGCTGAATCGAGTGCCGCGGCCTGGAGCCGGAGCCGGTCCGACGCGTCGGCGAGCTCGACGTTCTTCTGCTCGAGCTTGAACACCAGGCGCTCGCTGTACTCCTTGAGAATGTCGTGCTGGCTCGCGGTCAGCGCGGGCGCGCGTCTCGGAGCGCCGAGCACGCGCCCGATGGCCAACACCAGATCGGCCGCGCTGAGAGGCTTGCGCAGGTAGGCGTCTCCTCCGAGGTCGTAGCAGAGCTGTTCATCGGCCGGAGACGTGTACGTAGCCGTATAAAAAATGAACGGGATGTCACGATGACTCGCGCTGGCCCGTATCTCCGCGCACAAACGATAGCCGTCCATGACCGGCATGAGGATGTCCGAGATGATGAGATCGGGAACTGTGGAGTCGAGCATCGCCAGAGCCTCGGCACCGTTGACGGCTTCGGACACGTCGTGCTCTTCCGCCTCGAGCTGCGCCCGGAGCAGCCTGCGGTTGACCTGATGATCGTCGACGATGAGGACGTTCACGAGTCATCCTTGCGTCTAACCCGCATTTCTCACAGCCCTTCTGCTGCGACAGCCGATAGCGGCCTGTCTGCTTCGCCGCACGACGATTTCGCTCCTCAACATAGTGTCAACTATGCTTTCGTCG
>CAZLGP010000119.1:0-44978 GCA_964558905.1 uncultured Thermoanaerobaculia bacterium
GTAGCGGGCGACAGGACGACTCTTTCGCCCGCTACGCGGGCTGACCAAGGACACCGCGCCCCACCCCCGGCTGAAAGCCGGGGGCTATTTCCTCATGCCCGCTACGCGGGCGTTTGGGCAACAGACCCTGAAGCCGGCCCGATCCCGGCCGCCTCGCATGCTATGCGCGCAGCATTCCTCCGCGATACAGCATCCAGAGCGCCCCCATCTGAATGACGTGATACAGGTCGTTGAAATCGAACCAGTACGGATGGATGGTCACGCCTGTCTGCTGCACGAGCGCTCCCACGATCGACACCGCGATGCTGGCGGCGATCCACTTCGTCGCCGGCGACCTGCGCATCGCGTGCACGGCGAACACGATCAACAGCGTCGCGCCGTAGTCGACGATCACCCAGAGGAACCCGTCCGTCAGCGACATCCAGACCAGGTACGCCGCGAGCTTCACGGCCGCGAACGCGCGAAGCCCTCGGCCGCCGCTGCCGATGAGTAGAAAGAAGCTCGCGAAGCCGACCGCGTAGACCGTCGCCTTCCAGAGCATCGGGTGCTCGAACAGGCCGTGGTAGACGCCGCCAAGGAACGCCGCGATGCCGGTGAAGACGAACGCCGGCACCCATGGCTTGCGCGCGCGGTAGAGGAGCGCCGCGAGCACCCAGGCCACGACGGCAAGCGCGGAGTCGGTGACGAGTGCCATCGGGTCATGCATAGTGGCGCACCCAGTCGCTCGCGAACCGCGCCCGAGGATCGACGCGTTTCTTCTCCGCCAGGAAAGCGCGGAACCGCGGATAGGCCTCCTCCACCTGTGCGCGCCGCGCCCAGCGGTGATAGGTGAGAAAGTAGCTTCCACCGCGGACGAGGGCCAGGTCGATGAGCGCGCGGAACGCGTCCGCGGTCCTGGCCAGCGATGCTTCGTCGTGCTCGGTGTGCAGGTTGAAAATCACGCACGCATACCGCTTCTTCGCCCATGCCAGGGTCGTCTCATCATCCCTTTCGATCAGACGTACGGTTCCGTAGATGATGCTCGCATCGCGGCGGCGGATCTCCTCGCCGGCCGCGTTCATGAAGTCGGCGAGCTTCTCCCGCGGAACATAGAGCTCCGAGATCATCTCCGTCGCGCGGGCGGACCGCAGCAGCGGATCGAGGGCGCGGTGGTAGTCATCCGGATAGAAGCCGAGCTGGTGCTCGTCGGATTCGTACACCTGCCCGTTCGTCGAGAGGTAGTAGTCGGCGTAGCGCCGGTAGGCCTCGCTCTTGTTCGCGTGCGCGAGGACGAGCAGGCGCATCCAGTCTTCCGGCCGCAGCTCCGCCTGCGTTGCCGGCAACGGCGTGTCGTCGGGAACGGGTCTGTAGCAGGAGAAGACGCCGCGCCGGAGAAATTCGGACGAGGCGACGTCGATGGAGAACTGGAAGTCGCCGTACAGGAACCCGTCCGCAATACGCGCGTCGAATGCCCGCACGAGCGCGTCGATGTCCTGTTCCTCGACCACGCGCTGGACTCTCCGTCGTGGTGTGAGCCGCAGGCGCACCGACGAGACGATGCCGAAGAGACCGTAGCCGCCTATGGCGTGCACGAACAGATCGCGGTTCCGCGCGCGGCTGCATTCGTGCTCTTCACCGTTCGCATCGATGAGAGTGAACGACTCGACGTCCTCGATGAAGGGCTTCATCGTGAGGCCCCGGCCGTGCGCGTTCGCGGAGAGCGCGCCGCCGATCGACAGACGGTCGGCGCCGGTCTGCTTCTGGCGGATGGCCCAGCGCGAGTCGCGCGTCGCGGCGATGAGCTCCGGCCACTGGATCCCGGCCTCGACGTCGATGATGCCCCGCTCCCGATCGAAGGCGAGAACGCGATGCATGCCGTTCATGTCGATGAGCGTGGCGTCGGTCGCGAATTGCTGTCCGCCCATCGCATGTCGCCCCGCGGCCGTGCACAGCGGACCGCGCGTGGAACGGATCAGCGCCTGCAGCTCTTCGGTCGATGCCGGCTTGCGCACACCAGCGACCCACGTGCGGTTGAGCTGCGAATGGATGTCGTTGACCCACTCGCCTTCGGGTTCTTCCTGGCGAGCCGTGCTCACGCATGCGGCCGGGAGAAGCGCGGCCAGCTTCAGGAGCTCGCGTCTGTTGAGCATGACAGATTCTCGCATGGCGGTCTGTCGTGTCGATTCAGACCGCCGCGCCGCTCATTCCTCCGCGTCCGACGCTGAGCAGCCGGACCGTGCATCCGTCGTCGGTTCTCCGCGCGCCGACGGACGAGGCGAGGCGAGCGGAGCGCACGAGGTTCGTAAAAGACCTGAGAAAGGTCCGTGAGTGTCAGCGTGAGGGGACGATGCTGCCCGGCTCCGCGTCGTTGAACCGCTCCAGGTCCTCCCACGCGCGGGGCGCAAGGTCGAGGCCCGCGAGCGCGTAGCAGTTCGCGCGGATCGTCAGGATATGGCGCTGCCAGATCGGATACGGCTCCATCACCTGCAGCGCCTCGATTGCGCGCGGACCGCACTTGTCGAAGAGCGGCGCGAGGACGATCCGTGTGAAGCGGCGGTTGCTCTCGTGCTGCATCGCCGCAAAAGGCCGCGAGAGTGCTTCATACAGGATGCGCGCGCGCCCCGGGTCCGTGCGTGCAAGCTCCACCGCCAGCTCGAACGATTTCCCCATCAGTTCATCGTCGGGCCACGGCGAGCGGCGATAGCTCAAAAAGGCGCGGCGCAGGAGGTCGGTCGCTTCATCGTAGCGCTCCTGCCGGGTTCGCAGCATGGCCAGAATGAAATCGCCTTCGATGGGCTGCTCGCGCGCCACTGCTCTTGCCCCCTCCTCCGACCGCGGATCGCCGGCCATTGCCGCGGTGAGCGACATCATGGCCATGACACCGAGTCTCGTCGGATCGCTGAGCCAAGGACGCTGCTTCTCCACCAGTTGCCAGTCGATCGCTCCACGCACATCGCGGGGATACATCGCGCGCATCGCCCGCGCATCGTCCGCGACCTGCTGATGCAGGGTGGCATCGCTGTCGATGCTGCGCGCGAATCCGAACTCGATCACCGTCCGGTCGTCCGTGTTCATCTCCGCGTCTTTCGCTGCCGCGAGCGCGAAGCTCTCATTCGCGATGAGATGGGCGAGGAATCCCTCGACCGACGCGACCCGCCAGCTGTTCATCAACGCCGTGCGGTATGGCTCCTTCTTCAGGCGCTCGCGCAACACATCCGTATCGACGACGAGCGGATCGACCGAGGCCACCAGCACCAGGTCGCCGCGCGTCGTCCACCATGTCTGGACGTTCGGGAAGACGGATGTAAGGGTCGCGTAGATCGTCCGGATGGTTTCCGGATGAACGCCGTACGACTGCACCCATTGCGCGAAGATGCCGTGCCTGCGCAGCCGGTCCCGCGAGGACTGGTAGAACTCCCGCGTGTACAGACTGGCGATTCCGGCGCGATACGGATTCGACGGCTCGGACGAGATGATGTCGTAGGTCCGTCCGCTGGTGAGCAGGACTTCTCGTGCATCGCCGATCGCGATGTGCACTTTCGGGTTCGTCATCACCCCAGCATTGACGGCCTCGCACGCTCGGGCGACGTCCAGGACGACCGGCTCGAGCTCCACCGCGTCCACGCGCGTCACCGACGGAATCGCACCGAGCCATCCCGCGGTCGAACCGGTCCCGAGTCCGACGACGAGGGCCGACTCCGGCTTCGGATGAAGCGCCGCGGCGATGATGCCCTGCATGACCTGCGTGCCCGCGTCTCCGCGCGCCGCGCCGTCGCTCTTCCCGTTGATGATGAACGCGAGATCGCTCGACGCGACGAGCGCGACACTCGACTCGCGCCCGTCGCGCTCCCACAACACCTTGCCCCGGACCTCGTTGATCCAGCCCTGCAGGTGGTTGCGGGACGTCGCGACCAGCGCGCGCGCGGCGCCGATCCCGGAATGCCGCCAGACCGCCGTCGGCCCGGTCGCGGCGATGCACGCGACCGCGATGACGGCGCTGGCAATCGCCGCCGAGCGTCGATCGCGCAGCGTCGCCGCGATCCCGAGGAGCACCAACACGATGACGACGAGTCGCCACGTGCCCGGCGCCGTGAGAAGCGGCATCAGACCGAAGCCTCCCGCGAGCGAGCCCAGGATCGCGCCGACGGTGTTCCACGCATACGCGGCGCCGATCTGGCGTCCGACGTCCTCACGGCCCCGACCGAGGAGCGCGATCAGCATCGGAAACTGCACGCCCGCGATCACCGCGGCGGGCAACACGACGATCGAGGTGACGATCACCCACGCGGTGACGTGGCCGTCGAAGCCGAGAGGCCCGAGGCCACGGAGCGCGTTCGCGAGAAACGCAATACGGTCACCGAGTGCAAACGGAACGGCAATGGCCAGAGCCTCGAGCGTGCAGGTGATGGCGAACCCGCCGACCGTGGCCGCACCGCGGCGCAGAAACGCATAGAGACCACCGCCGAGGCCGATCCCGGCCAAGGCGATGGCGAGCACGAGCCCGAACATGTACGTCGTCCCGCCGAGGATCGGTGACAGCATGCGATACCAGACCAGCTCCATCAGCAGGAAGGCGAAGCCAACCGTGGCGGACGCCAGGTAGAGGAAGGCCGGCGCCGGTCTTCGCGTCGTCGCCTCGTCGAGGAACGCGCGCTGCTCGTCGACTCCGGGAGTTGCCGGCCTGTCGACTCGTCTCGACAACAACTGCGCCGCGACGGCCACCAGCACGTTTGCAATCACCGCAAGAAACAGCGTCGCGCGGTTTCCGAACCGCTCCAGCAGCACGAACGTCGACAGCAACGTTCCGGCGACAGCGCCGAGGGCGTTCACGCCATAGAGCAGAGCGACGACGCGGCGTCCGGAATCATCGCTCGTCTCCACCGAGCGCGACGCGGCCGGCAGCGTGCCGCCCATGAGCAGCGTCGCCGGTCCGAGGATGACGATCGCAAGCGCGAGACGGAGGAGCGTCGCGCCGAAGAGACCGAGTTGCGGCGAGCCCCCACTGGCGAAGTAGACCTTCGCCGCCACCGGCAGCAGGAGCACCGACAGCGCCGCGGCGGCGGCGATGAAGAGCTCGAGACGCCCGTAGAAGGCGAGCGGCTTCTCCTTCGCGTCCGCACGCTTGCCCAGCAACGCGCTGCCGAGACCGAGACCGGCCATGAAGACCGCCAGCACAGCTCCCGTCGCGAAGGTCGACGCTCCGAAGATCAGCCTGAGCTCCCGCAGCCAGACCGTCTGGTAGACGAGCGCGGAGAGCCCCGAGAAGAAGAGGAGCGTCGCGACTTTTGCGGCGTCGCGCGTCATTTGCACCGCTCGGCGGCCAGCATTCGGATGCTCGTCGCGTCGCCGCCCACGATTGCGCTCGACAGCGCGACCAGGTTGGCCGGCATCGGCAGCGGCGCGTCGATCCACCTCGTGGTCCTTGGATCGACCATCAGGAGAATGGTGGAAAGCTTCAGTGCATTCTTCACGTTGTAGAAACTCGCTCACAAAGTATCGCGCGCGCAATCAAAATACCGCGTTTCCTCGCGATTTGTTGCGAGCCCTCAACTTCGCGTCGTACACTCGCTGCACCACACGAATGTCCGTCTACTCGACCGTTTTCCCGCGCCTCTCCTCGGCGACACACCACCGGGAAACAACATGAAGGAGCAGGCAAATGGCCACTGTACCGAGTGACAAACTGAAAGCTGCCGAAACCGCGCTCACGCAGATCGAGCGCCAGTTCGGCAAGGGGTCGATCATGCGTCTGGGGGCGAAGGAATTCGCCGCCGTCAGCGCGATCTCGACCGGATCGATCGGCGTCGACGCGGCCCTTGGAGTGGGGGGCGTCCCCCGCGGCCGCATCGTGGAGATCTTCGGGCCGGAGTCTTCCGGCAAGACCACGCTCTCGCTGCACATCATCGCCGAGGCGCAGCGCGCAGGCGGGCTGGCGGCGTTCATCGATGCCGAGCACGCCCTCGACGCGGAGTATGCAAAGAAACTGGGCGTCGACATCGAGAACCTTCTGGTCTCGCAGCCCGATTCGGGCGAACAGGCGCTGGAGATCGCCGAGGTGCTGGTGAGGTCGGGGGCGATCGACGTGATCGTCATCGACTCCGTCGCCGCGCTGGTGCCGCGAGCGGAGCTCGAGGGCGAGATGGGCGATTCTCATGTAGGTTTACAGGCACGATTGATGTCGCAGGCGATGCGCAAGTTAACAGCCATTCTTGCGAAATCAAAAACGTGCATGGTTTTCATCAATCAGATTCGTGAAAAAATTGGAGTCATGTTCGGCAACCCCGAGACCACCACGGGCGGCCGCGCACTGAAGTTCTACTCCTCCGTCCGCCTCGACATCCGCCGCACCAACCAGATCAAAGAAGGGGACGAAGTCGTCGGCTCGCGGGTGAAGGTGAAGGTGGTCAAAAACAAGGTCGCCGCACCGTTCCGCCACGCGGAGTTCGACGTTGGCTACGGGGAGGGCATCTCCAAGACCGGCGAGCTCCTGGACATCGGCATCGAGAACAAGATCATCGAGAAGTCCGGTTCCTGGTTCTCCTACGGCGACGTCCGCCTCGGGCAGGGACGAGAGAACGCGAAGCTGTTCATCAAGGAGAATGCCGATCTCTCCGGGGAGATCGAAGGGAAGGTTCGCCGCATCCTCGGCATCGGCAGCCCCGAGCTGACGGTCATCGAAGGCGGCGAGCCGGCCAGCCCGGCCAAGCCCGAGCGTATGGTTCGCAAGTAACGACCGAGCGCAGGGGCGGCCTCCGGGCCGCCCTTCTCATTTCCTCACTGCTCGCCTTCGCGAGGAGTTTGCCTCGCAATTGTCGGGCACCCCGTTCCGATTCAAGTCCGGAGTGATCTGCAGCGAGATCTCCGCGTCATCGTCCACGCCATTCCGGTTACAGTCCCGGATCTGCGGCGTTTGCGCGACGAACGTCACGCCGCCGAGACTCAGCCGCCGGCCGTCCCCCGCCGTGCCCACGGTCTCGACGTGCACGACCTTCGCACCGGTGCTCGTCCCCGGATCGAGCAGCACCTCGGTGATCCGCGGCGCCTCGCCTTGCCGCAGCGTGAAGCTGTCGGGCAAGCGCAGGTTCCAACCGTCCACGTTGCACAGATTCTGGTCGCTGCGGAACGTGATTGCAAGGTCCTCGAGTGTGGGATTGACCACGGCGAAACGGAACCGCGCCGGCGACATCGTGGCAACGATCTGCACGTTGCGCTGCGCGCAATCGTCCGACGCATCGCTGTCGCGGTGATAGACGATCCGCGCCTTCAGACAGGCGTGGGCTTCGCCTGTCGCGAGTGCGACGTTGGGCGTCCACGGGCAGGAAATGGTCGTCGTCGCACCCGCCGCGAGCGACGGCACATTGACAGTGCAAACGGTCGCGTACGGTGCGGTGCTGTTGCTCGTGTCATGGACGCCGAGCTCCACCTGGAACGACGCGGCCGGATTCGAGCCGGCGTTGGTTACGACCGCGTTGAGCGTGTTCGCCACGCCCTCGGTGATGATCGGACTGCCGGGGTAGACATCCGGCGAACTCCACGACGACGGTGTCGGGCTGGCGCAGTTGGTGTTGAACTTCAGGTTCGTCGTCGGCGCCTTGGTCGTCTGACACGCGAGCAGTCCGTCGATGAGCCCGTGGCCCCAGTCGGGCTTCCATCCCACACCGGTGCCGCGGTTCTCCGCGGACGTGAGAATGATCTGTTTCACCGCATCCGCGGACAACGACGGATTCACGTGAAGGATGAGGGCCGCCAGACCCGCCACGTGGGGCGATGCCATCGAAGTCCCGAAGGCGCGGAAGTAATCGGTCGTCGCGAGACCGGGCGTGTTCCATTTCGCGGAGGCGATCCCTGTATTCGGCGAAACCGTCGCCATGCCGGGCGCGGTCACGTCGGGCTTGAATTCGTCCAATGTGTCGGCGTCGCCGTCGGTGTTGCGCGGCCCGCGCAAGTGCAACGGCGTTCCGATCGTGTCGTCTGTCCGCGTGACGGTACCCGCGTAGGAAGAAAGCTGCACGGTAACGGCCTTGTCGGCCGCGGCGGGAGTGCCGACCCGTTGCGTGCCGGCCGCGGGACAGCCGTTGCTGGCCGCGTTGCCCATCGCGACGGCGACGACGATCCCCGCGGCAACGGCGCTATTTACCTGTGCGTCGCCAACGAGTGTGCCGTCCGATGAGATGGAGCAGTCGCCGAAGCTCATGTTCATGATGCGGCAGCCCCACTCGGTCTGCTTCTCTTTGCACTTGTCGATCGCGCGCGAGATCGCTGCGTCGTCGGGACCGGCGGCGCCGCCGACCCTCATGTCGATCAGTCCCGCTCCCGGCGCGACTCCGCGGAAGCCGATGTTGGGACGGCCGAGGGCGATTTGGGCGACGTGTGTGCCGTGACCGACGTCATCATTCGGATTCGTAAGCGTGTCGGCGACGGCGTCGTAGGCGTACACCGCCGCTGGAAGTCCGACATGTGTGACGCCCGGACCACTCGGATCGTCCACTCCGGAATCGAGGATTGCGATGTTGATCCCGCTTCCGTCGATGCCAGGGCACGCGTCGGCGAAGGTCGCCGCGGGATAGGTAGTCGACGCCGCGACGCGGATGTTCTGGATGCTCCTGTCGGTTTGCCAGTAGTACGTGCGCCGTTTCTCGATGTGGGCAACGCGCGGGTCGGCGGCGATCTGCGGCAGATCGATGAGACGGACGCCACCCAGGAACACCGCGGGAACAGAGCGGGAGGCGTAGCGGATCGCCCCGAGTCCCTCGAGCCACCGCACGTCGTCCTCGGTCGTCGCGTGGTTTAGCGCGACCGTCACATCAGCGACGCTATTGGGACTGAGCATCTCGAGCGAGTCCTCGATGTAGTTGTGGTTCGCATCGAGGTTCCACCCCTGATGCTTCGGCCGCCACGCTTCCGGAACGATCATCTCGTTCGTTGTCACCTGCGGTCGCGGCAACTGGGGTTCGGGAAGGCACGTGACCCAGTCGGCCCGTTGTGCGGACATGTTTGCGGCTGTGATCCCGGCCACAGCCAGAACTCCCATCCAACGACTAATCATGATGTGCTCCTTTCGCACGTTTCAGTCGTAATGGACGGACGCTTCGTCCGACTTCCGTATTTTTTGCTGCCTGCGGGTACGGATGTCGCCGCCGATCGTCGTGATCTTCACGCGATGCGTCCCGGAGCCGTTCATCCCTTCCCCGCGCAGCAGCGTCGAATCGGGACGGAACCAGTTGTTGTTCTTCTTTTTTCGGCATACGACGGTTGCAGGCGTAGAGTCACAACGTTTCCATGCGCCTCGATCAGGCCGTCGCAGCCCGGAATCCGGAGATCTCCCGCCGCAAGGCGCGCGAGCTGATCGCGCTGAAACGCGTGTTCGTCAACGATCGTCCCGTCGGCGTTGCATCACGCGAGGTGAGTGACCGTGACCGCATCACGATCGCACCGGACGAGTTGCCGGAGATCCAGGTTCTGCGCGAGACCGCGGACTGGATCGCCGTGAACAAGCCGGCGGGCATTCCCACACAACCGGCGCGAGACCGTAAACAGCGCTCCCTCGAGGAACTGCTGCGCATGCGGCAGCGGACGATTCACCTCGTGCATCGGATCGATACGCAGACCAGCGGCGTAGTCGTCTTCGCGAAGAGCCCCGCGGCGGCCGCGCGGCTGTCCGCGCTTTTCGGGTCGCGGGAGGTTCGCAAGGTCTATCTCGCCGTTGCGGAAGGATCGATCGATCGGGAAGTGACGATCGAGACGCCGATCGGCGAAAAGGACGCGCACACGATCATCCGGCCATTGAGGCACCTCGAGGGCTCGACGCTCGTCGAAGCCGAGATTCTCACCGGACGCACCCATCAGATTCGCATTCATCTCAAGTCGATCGAGCGTCCCGTCGTCGGCGACCGTCGCTACGGCTCGACGATGCCGGCGCCGCGGATGCTCCTGCACGCCTGGAAGCTCGAGCATGCCTATCTCGGAGGCGAGCTCGTCGCGCCGGTGCCGGACGACTTTCCCTCTTAGGAGTGCGGTACGATCCGCGCCGGCATGGAACAACCAGTCTTTCACGCGACGACCGTCATCTGTGTCCGCCGCGACGGAGAGGTCGCGATGGCGGGCGACGGACAGGTCACGGTCGGGAACACGGTCATGAAACATGGCGCGGCGAAGGTGCGGCGCCTCTATCACGACAAGATTCTGGCCGGCTTTGCCGGATCGGCCGCCGATGCGTTCGCGCTTTTCTCGCGGTTCGAGGCGAAGCTCGAGGAGTACCGCGGGAACATGGAGCGCGCGGTCGTGGAACTGGCCAAGGACTGGCGGATGGACAAGTACCTGCGCCAGCTTCAGGCCATGCTCATCGTCGCCAACGCCGAGCGCGCGTACCTGCTCTCCGGAACCGGCGATCTCATTCAACCCGATGACGGCATTCTCGCCATCGGCTCGGGCGGATCGTTTGCGCTGGCCGCGGCACGCGCGCTGGCGAAACACACGGAGATGAATGCGGCGCAGATCGCAGGGGAGTCGTTGCGCATCGCGTCGGAAATCTGCATCTACACGAACGACCACATCACGGTAGAGAGTCTCTGAGCCATGGTCATCCAGTTGCCCGCCGTTCTCGACGACGCCCTCCTCAACGCGGAACGCCTCACACCGAAGGAGATCGTTCGCGAGCTCGACAAGTACATCGTTGGGCAGAACGCGGCCAAGCGCGCCGTGGCGATCGCGCTGCGCAACCGTTGGCGGCGGCAGCAGCTCGCGCCGGAGCTGCGCGACGAGGTGGCGCCGAAGAACATCATCATGATCGGTCCGACCGGGGTGGGCAAAACCGAGATCGCCCGCCGCCTGGCGCGGCTGACGCGCTCGCCGTTCATGAAGATCGAAGCCTCGAAGTTCACCGAGGTCGGTTACGTCGGACGCGACGTCGAGTCGATCGTGCGCGACCTCACCGAGATCGGCGTGAAGCTCGTCAAGGACGAGAAGAACCGCCTCGTCCGCGAGCAGGCCGAGCGGAATGCCCGCGAGCGCATCCTGGACATTCTCCTGCCCGATTCGCGTCCGCCGCGCGCGCGCCCCGCATTCGTCACCGGCCCCGAGCCGGACGACTCGTCGGCGGAGACACGAGAGAAGCTCGGGCGTTGGCTGGACGAAGGGAAGCTCGACGAGCGCGAGATCGAGCTGGAAGTGAAGGAGCAGGGGTTTCCGTCGTTCGAGATCTTCACTCCCCAGGGAGTCGAAGAGATGGGCGTCAACGTCAAGGACATGCTCCCGGGCATCTTCGGGGGAAAGTCGAAGCGCAAGAAGATGCGCGTCGGCGACGCGCGCGACATCATCATTCAGGAAGAGGCCGAGAAGCTCGTCGACCAGCAGAACGTCGCCCGGGAAGCCATCGAACGGGTCGAGCAGAGTGGCATCGTCTTCCTCGACGAGATCGACAAGATCGCCGGACGGCAGAATGCCTCGCACGGCCCGGACATCTCGCGCGAGGGCGTCCAGCGCGACCTCCTTCCGATCGTCGAGGGAACGACGGTGAACACGAAGTCCGGCATGGTGAAGACCGACCACATTCTCTTCATCGCCGCCGGCGCGTTTCACGTCTCGAAGCCGTCCGATCTCATCCCCGAGCTGCAGGGCCGCTTCCCCATCCGCGTGGAGCTGGAGTCGCTCACGGAGAACGACTTCGAGCGGATCCTCCGCGAACCGAAGAACGCACTGACCACGCAATACACCGCGCTGCTGGCAACCGAGGGCGTGACCCTGACGTTCGCGGACGACGCGGTCCGGGAGATCGCACACTACGCTGCCGTCGTGAACGACAAGACCGAGAACATCGGTGCACGGCGCCTGCACACGATTCTGGAGCGGCTTCTCGACGAGCTGTCGTTCGACGCGTCGGAGATGCCCGGCCAGAGCGTCACGATCGACGCCGCGTACGTTTCGCGCGTGCTCGAGGTCGTCGTGAGGGACGAGGATTTGAGCCGGTACGTGCTGTGACTCGAAGTGGTCAGCTAGTTTGCGGATCGATGTCGCGCGTGGCCTCTTCGCGGTTGACCTCGAGGATTAATTCTATCGCTTCCTTCAGGTTCTCTCGCGCCTCCTCGAGAGTCTCGCCTTGTGAGATCGCCCCGGGAAGCTCTTCGACGAAGGCGGTATAGCCGCCCTCCGGCGCCTCCTCGAAAACCGCCGTGAATGTGTGCGTCATAGCGCACAAGTGTACGACACGAGCGCGTGAGGTATTTCCTCCACTATCATTCCCCCGCCATGGCCATCGCGACTGTGAATCCTGCGACGGGCGAGACCATCGCCACTTTCGAGCCTCTCACTGCCGCCGACATCGAACAGCGCCTCGGCCGCGCGATGGAAGCGTTCGAGATCAACCGTGAGCGCTCCTTCGACGAGCGCGCCGCCCGTATGCGCAAGGCCGCGGACATCCTCGATTCCCGCGCCGAACAGTACGCGCGGACGATCTCCCTGGAGATGGGCAAGCCGATCGGCGCCGCGGTCGCCGAGGTGAAGAAATGCGCGAGGGTCTGCCGGCACTACGCGGAGCACGCCGCGACGTACCTGGCTGAAGAGCACATCGAGACCGACGCGAGCGAGAGCTACGTCCGCTTCGATCCCCTCGGCCCCATTCTCGCCGTGATGCCGTGGAACTTCCCCTTCTGGCAAGTGTTCCGTTTCGCCGCGCCCGCACTGATGGCCGGAAACGTGGGGCTGCTCAAGCACGCATCGAACGTGCCGCAGTCCGCCCTGGCCATCGAGGACATCCTGCGCGAGGCCGGCTTCGTCCGCGACGAGTTTCAGACCCTGCTCATCACGTCCGAACAGGTCGCGGCGCTGCTCGAAGACGAACGCGTGAAGGCCGCCACACTCACCGGCAGCGAGCCCGCGGGTGCGAGCGTCGCCTCGAGCGCGGCGAAGCAGATCAAGAAGAGCGTGCTCGAGCTGGGCGGGAGCGATCCCTTCATCGTCATGCCCTCCGCGGACCTCGACGCCGCGGTGAAGACCGGGATCAAGGCGCGCATCGTCAACAACGGCCAGTCCTGCATCGCCGCGAAGCGGTTCATCGTGCACGAGGACGTCGCGGACGAGTTCCAGCGCCGCTTCGTCGAGGCGATGGAGTCGCTGCGCGTCGGCGATCCGCTCGAGGAGACCACCGACATCGGTCCCCTCGCGACGGCGCAGATCGCCGACGACATCGAGAAACAGGTCCGTGCGAGCGTGAGCGCCGGCGCGAAGCTGCTCACCGGAGGGCGGCGTCTGGGCGAGCAGGGAAACTTCTACGCGCCGACCGTGCTCGCGGAGATCCCGCCAAGTGCCCCCGCGTACGCGGAGGAGACCTTCGGTCCGGTGGCGTCGCTGTTCCGCGTGAGCGACGCCGCGGAAGCGGTGCGGCTCGCGAACGCCACGCCCTTCGGCCTCGGTGCCAGCGTCTGGACCCGCGATCGCGGCGAGGCCGAGACCTTCATCGCCGGCATCGAGGCGGGACAGGTGTTCGTGAACGCGATGGTCGCGTCCGATCCTCGCATGCCGTTCGGCGGGGTGAAGCGCTCGGGCTTCGGGCGGGAGCTCGGCATCTACGGAATTCGCGAGTTCGTCAACATCAAGACGGTCTGGGTGGCTTGACCATCCTCGCGTCCCACCTGCAGGCGAGGGCCTCGAGCTCTTCGAACGCCGGAGTCGGGGCCTGCTGCGCCAGAGGCTCCTCATGGTTCGCGAATGCGCCCGCGCTCACGAGCGCGACGACGAGCATCGCCGCGGCGGCAGCCGAGCGACTCCCTCCGCCGGGCCTGCCGTAACGTTGCGTCGCCCAGCCGATTACACCTCCGAGGATGCTGCCCGGCACCATGATCTGCCACCAGTAGTGTTCGCCCGTTTTGGGATCGGGCATCGCGGCGACCGCGAACGCGAGCACGAGCCCTACGATGAACCCAAAGACGATTCCCTTCGGCACCGATTGCACCTTCCGCGCGTACCAACCGGCGGCGATGCCGGCGACGACGCCTTTGAACGTCGATCCGATGATGATGCCGAGCATCTGGTCTCGCACCTGCGGCGTGAACCACGCGGTCGCCCCGTCGATGACACCGAGCACCGCGCCGACGATCAACCCTACGAGAATCTTGTTCATCTTCTCCTCCAACGCTTCGATTCCGCGTTTCCTGGAAATCCTTTAGAGCCTCATCCAGAAGAAGACGATGACGCGCATGACCAGGTAGGCGACGACCAGTACCACCAGTACCCGATTGCGGGCGAGCCAGCGCCCCATGCGCTCGAGCACGTTCTCGCGATACGCGCTCACCGGCTCACCGTCGAGGAAACGCAGCACGTCGTCGCCCAGCTCGCGCGCGGTCGCGTAGCGTTGTGAAGGATCGACAGCCATCGCGCGCTCGACGATGGCGCGCAACGGCCGCGGCATCGACTCATCCCCGAGAAGACCGCGCAGGATCGCGCCGAGTGCGTACACGTCCGAGCGCGCGTCGCGCGCTCGTTCCGGCGGCATGTAGCCCGGTGTTCCGGCGATGTCGGCGACGCCCCAGTCCATGACCAGGACCGCGCCGAATTCCCCGACCATCACGTTCTCCGGCTTGAGATCCCGATGCACGACGTCGTTCGCGTGTGCGAACGCCACCGGCTCGCAGATGCGCGCGAAGATGCGCAGCCGCTCGGTGCGCGGGTGTCCCTGCACTGCCCAGGCGTCGAGGCCTAGGCCTCGAACGAGCTTCATCGTGTAGTAGAAGCGGCCATCCGGCAGGTCGCCCACGTCATGGATCGGGACGATGCCGGGGTGCTCGAGTGCCGCGATGATCTTTGCCTCGGCCCGCCACTCCTCGTCGACGACCTTCATCGCCACGCTGCGCTCGAGCTGGCGATCGCGGACTTCGTAGACGATGCCCATGCCGCCGCGCCCCAGCTCGCGTACGACCTCGTACCGCGTGCTGGTGAGGTCCGGCTGCTCGGTGATGTCGCGCAAACGCGCGACGGCATCGTCGGAGAGGAAGTCGGCATGGCGGCTTGCTGGAGGCTCGCGTATGCCGGTCGTTTGTTGGTCGACGTCACGCGAGTGCGGACTCACTTCTTTCCTCCAAGGAGCGCCCTCGATTCCCTGCGGAGCTCGGCGTCGGTGGCGGTCACTTCGCGCAGTGCCTCGAGGACGATCTCGCGGAACCTGCGGCGCATTGCCGCGAGGTAGTTCGTGACCTGCGTCTCCGGCACGTCGAAACGCACGGCGAGATCGCGATACGAGACGCCGCGGTCGTCGTCGAGGTCGTAGGCCTCGAAGATCGCGTAGTGGATCTGCTTTCCTTCGGCCTCGCAGCGAGCATGAAGGCGGCTCACCGCCAACGCGAACATGCTCCTCACCCATTCACGGTGAAAATACTCCTCCGGCGTAACTGGCGAGCTGTCGCGGCCGATCTCTGCCTCCGCCGCGTCGAAGTCAATGTGTACCTCTCCGCCGCCGCGCTTGAGGCGATGTCCGGCCGTCCATTCGTTCGAGACGTGGCGATCGAACAGCAGTCGCAGGAACGTGCGAAAGCTCGCCTTGGCCGGGTCATAGGTCGCCAGCGATTCCTTCTCGAAGGCTCGTGCGAAAAAGCTCTGGGTCAGGTCCTCGGCGTCCTCGCGCTTCCGGCTCCAGGTGACGCGCGCGTACTTGTAGAGCGGTTTCCAGTAACAAGCCACGAGCGTGTCGAAGGCGCGCGCTCGCTCGGCGGCGTCGGCGCTCGAGAGAGAGAGCACGACGCTGCGCCGCGTCGTGGGAAACGGGGCGACATTCATCTGGACCGGAGGGAGAGGTTACCACTGCGGAGCGGAACGGTTTCATCGTAGGATGCGCACCGCGTGGAAGCGGGTCTGATCCTCGTCCTCCTCCTGATCCTCGGCGCGGAGTTCGTCAACGGCTGGACGGATTCGCCGAATGCGATCGCGACAGTCGTCGGCACCCGATCCCTGACGCCGCTGCAGGCGGTCGTCATGGCAGCCATCCTGAACCTGCTCGGCGTCCTGTCGGGGACCAAGGTCGCGGCAACGATCGGCACCGGCATCATCGACGCGGGCGCCATCGATCTGACCACCGTGGCCGGCGCCATGCTCAGCATCATCATCTGGTCCTCCTTCGCGGCGATCTTCGGCATTCCGACGAGCGAGTCTCACGCGCTGGTGGCCGGTCTTGCCGGTGCTGGCCTCGCCACCGCCGGTCCCGAGGCACTCCTCTGGGAAGGATGGCGAAAGGTCATCGTGGGTCTCTTTTTCTCCTCCGTCCTCGGCGGGCTGGGCGCGTTCGTGCTGATGATCGCCGTCTACTGGATTTTTCGACGCGCGGTCCCCGCAAAAACGAGAGGGACGTTCCGCGGCCTGCAGATCCTTTCGTCGGGATTCATGGCCTTCGCGCACGGCTCGAATGACGGCCAGAAATTCATGGGCGTGTTCACCCTGGCGCTCATGATCGGCGGCGTCCTGCCGACGTTCTACATCCCGCTCTGGGTCATCTTTCTCTGCGCCGCGGTCATGGCCATGGGGACGCTGACCGGAGGATGGCGGATCATCAAGACGCTGGGCATGAAGCTCACCCGGCTGGAGACTCACCAGGGATTTGCGGCGGAAGTCGCGGCGGCGTCCGTGATCGAAGTGGCGACGCGTTTCGGAATTCCGCTCAGCACGACACACACGATCAGCAGCGCCATCGTCGGTGTGGGCGCGACGCGCGGCGGCTCGGCCGTGAACTGGGGCGTGACCCAGCGACTCGTCCTGGCGTGGGTGCTGACCTTCCCCGCGTGCGGTTTCATCAGCTGGCTCGTCGTCTGGGCTCTACGCCGCGTGATGTAAGCTGTCGCCCGGTCCAAATGCTCGTCCGAGAGCTGATGACACAGCAGGTGGTCTCCGTGTCACCCGGCGACACGATCGCGATCGCGCGCGATCGTCTGCGCGTGCATCAGATTCATCACCTGCTCGTGATCGACGCCGACGCGGTGGTTGGCGTGATCGCCATGCGGGACCTCGCCGGAAAACCGGAGACCACGCGCGTGGATGAAGTGATGACCCGCGAAGTGGCCACGATCGACGCGGACGCCACGCTCCGCCGCGCGGCCTCCCTCATGATCCGCGGCACGACCGGCTGCCTGCCCGTCCTCGAAGAGGGAAAGCTCGCGGGGATCATCACCACGACGGACCTCATGCGCGTGCTGAACGCGGACATGACGCTGTCCTAGGCTAGCAGTCCTGAGTTGCGATCACGAGATCGAACAGCGGCGTGATGCGATTGATCCACCGGGACGACGTCCTGCCCATTGCGCGTCGGTAGCACGCCCCCGCGGCGTCGCTGGTCGTGAAGTTCGTCGGCATCGCTGGTAGCCCTCAAACTCGACGGTGATCTTCTTATCGGCTCACGTCGTGAACGCCTCGCGGCAGTGATCGCTAACTGAACACCACGGCGATCCATTCACGGCGGCTTGTTCTGATGGTCTCGCACGAGCACGAAGGCTTGTCACCTCGATGGGGTGACCGCGGTCACGTGCACGAATAGGCCGGGAACACTACGCTGCTTCGGGAGTTACCGAAATGACGATAACGCCCCTCGCACGCCTCGTTCAGACCCACAAAGCCATCGCCCACCCGACCCGCCTCCGGCTGCTCGGGGCACTTCGCACCGGGCCGCTCTGCGGCTGCCAGATGGCCGTCGTCGTGAAGCAGGCCGCCTCCACGATTTCCGAACATCTGTCCGAGCTCCGGAAGGCCGGCCTCATCTCCGATCGCAAGGAGGGGAGATGGGTGGAGTACCGGCTCGCCGAGGCCGCGGTGCGCGACGGCATCCTCGACCCGCTCTGGCCAATGCTCGACGCGGACCCGGAGGCGCAGGCGGACGTCGTCCTCGTAAGGGAGTTGCGCAAAGTCGCGCTCGATGAGCTGTGCCGCGTGAATCTCGATGTCACCCGCCTCGACCGCCCCCGGCTCAAGAGTGCTCTCGCCAAGGCGGACCAGATGCGCGCGCAAGGAGGACCGAGATGAGCGCCATCCCGGAGACCAGCCTGCCACAGTCGGCCCGCCCCGCGACCGAAGTCCGCGGCAGCGACGGAGATGAGTCGCTCCCCGGTACCGATTGGCGTTCGGAATGGAAGCCTCTGGCCGGCCTGGTCGCCCTGTTCGTGGCGTTCTATGTGATCCCGGACGAATCGCCGCGCATCGATGCGGCGATCGGCGAGGCCGTGCATCTGGCGGCGTGGTACGCCCGCGAGCACGTCCTGCTGTGCCTGGTGCCCGCCTTCTACATCGCGGGTGCGATCTCCGTTTTCCTGAGTCAGGGGTCCGTCATGCGCTACCTTGGCCCCGCGGCTCCCAAGCCGCTCGCCTACGGAGTCGCATCGGTGAGCGGAACGATTCTCGCGGTCTGCTCCTGCACGGTCCTGCCACTGTTCGGCGGCATCTACCGCATGGGCGCGGGGCTCGGGCCGGCGGTCGCCTTTCTCTACTCGGGGCCGGCGATCAACGTGCTGGCAATCGTCCTCACCGCGAAAGTCCTCGGCTTCGAGCTGGGTCTCGCGAGAGCCGTAGGTGCCGTTGCCTTTGCCGCTCTGATCGGGCTGGCGATGGCGATGATCTTCAGACAGGAAGAAAGAACGCGGTCCGCCGCGTGGGGCTTCGACTCCGAGGAAGCACCGACCCGCTCGCTCGCACAGAATGCGACGTTCTTCCTGACCATGGTGGCGATCCTCGTCTTCGCGAACTGGGGACGTCCTGCAGCCAGGGAGGGGATCTGGTGGATCGTGTGGACGGCGAAGTGGTGGCTCACGGCGGCTGCAGCCGCGGGTCTCCTGGGCGCCCTCGTCGCATGGTTCGGTCTGGCCCGACGGAAAGCGGCGGCGATCGCCGCGACGGTGATCGTCGTTGCACTCGTTTTCCCTTCGCATCCCGCTGCAGCATTCACGGCTGGAGCCCTCGCACTGTCCGTCGTGATCGCGCGCGAGGGGGGCGATCTCGGCGAGTGGTTCTCTTCCTCGTGGGGCTTTGCAAAGCAGATCGTTCCGCTCCTCTTCGCTGGAGTGCTGGTCGCCGGTTTCCTCCTTGGCCGTCCCGGCCACGACGGTCTCATTCCCGGAAGCTGGATCGCCTCGGTTCTGGGAGGGAACTCGTTCGGTTCCGTTGCGTTCGCATCGGTGGCGGGGGCGCTCATGTACTTCGCGACCCTCACCGAGGTGCCGATTCTTCAGGGGCTGATCGGCTCGGGGATGGGGAAGGGGCCTGCCCTGGCACTGCTGCTCGCCGGACCGGCCCTGTCGTTGCCGAGCATGCTGGTGATTGCCGGGATGGTCGGATGGAAAAAGACGTTGACCTATGTAGCCCTCGTCGTCGTGGCCGCGACGGCCGCGGGACTCATTTTCGGATCCATCACCTAGTCAAGAAGGAGTGGTCATGAAGAAGATCGAAGTTCTCGGCCCCGGTTGCTCGCGTTGCAAGGAGACGTTTCGCGTCGTGCAGCACGTCGTCGAGCAGGCCGGCCTGGCAGTCGAAGTCGTCAAGGATGAATCGATCGAGCGCATGATGGCGCTCGGACTGATGGCAACTCCGGGCCTCGTCATCGACGGCAGGATCGTCGTCGCCGGACGCATTCCGAAGGCCGATGAAGTCCGGCACTTGCTGGGCATCGCGTGATGTGAGCGGATCATGCGAGTGAAACCGATTCTCAATCTTGCGCTCGGACTGTTCGTCGTCGCCGCCGTCGTGCTGATCGGCTGGCAATCGATGTCGGGGCGCTCCCCTCTGGCGATCAGTGCACCTGGATCGGCGCGCGAAGATCCTTCTGCATCGGGGACGGCGTCGGATCCGGAACATTCAGCGACGGCAACGGCCGTCCCAATGCAAGCCGTCGCAGCGCCGGCCGTCGGGACGCTGGCCGTCGAAACGCCAACGCCACCGATTGAGTCCTCTGCTGCCGCGGTTCTCGAGAAGCCTGCGACGAAAGAAGTGGTCGCAACCGATCCGAAGGTCGTGACGCCGACGCACAAGATCGTCGCGATGTACTTCCACGGTGACGTTCGCTGTTCCACCTGTCGGAAAGTCGAGGCGTACGCCAAGGAGGCGGTGGAGACCGGCTTCGGCGAGCAGGTGGCTGCTGGTGTCGTCGAGTTCCGTCCCGTCAACGTCGAGCGCGAAGAGAACCGGCACTTCATCCAGGACTACCAACTCACAAACAAGTCCGTGGTCGTGGCGGACGAAGTGGACGGCAACGTGAAGCGCTGGGTGAAGCTCGACGACGTCTGGACGCTCGTCGGCAACCGCGCCGCGTACCTCAATTACGTCCAGGACGCGGTGCGCGCGTACGTGGAGAACTAGCCGATGGCCGAGACAAGCCTCCTCCTCGCGATCGGAACGGCCGCCTGGCTCGGCGTTCTCACGTCGATCAGCCCCTGCCCGCTGGCCACGAACGTGGCGGCGATCGCATTCGTGAGCAGGGATGGCGGATCGCCGCGGCGTGCGCTGGCGGCAGGCCTCCTCTACACACTCGGCCGGAGCCTCGCGTACGTGCTGATTGCGGCCATTGCCGTGTTCGCGATGGAGCGGCTCCTCGGCGTGTCGACGTTCCTCCAAGGGACTTTCTACAAACTCCTCGGGCCGCTGCTGATCCTTGTCGGCATGGTGCTCGTGGGCCTCATCGACCTGAAGCTCCCACAAAGGTCGCAATCGGTCTCGGGGGAGCGCGTCCGCCGCGGCGGCATCCTCGCCGCCTTGCCGCTCGGGGCCGTTTTCGCGTTGTCGTTCTGCCCCGTGTCGGCGGCGCTGTTCTTCGGCATGCTCATTCCGCTCGCGACGCAGCACGCCTCCGTGCTTGCGTTGCCGACCGTCTACGGCGCGGCGACGGGTCTTCCGGTGGCGCTCTTCGCCGTCGCGATCGCGTTCGGAGCGACGAAAGTGGCCGGCGCGTTTCGGACCGCGTCGCGAATCGAGAGCATCGCGCGACCGGTGACTGGCGTTCTTCTGATTCTGATCGGCATTTACGAAACGCTTCGCGGCGTCTTTCACATCCTGTGAGCGAAGGGACTCGCGTGGAGACGCACGCACCGAGGCACCGCCGACCCTCCATCGCGTGCGTTCCCGAGGCGCATATCGCGGTCCAGATTCTGCTAACATTCTGGTCATGAAACAGGTCTCGATTCAGGAGCTGAAGTCCGGACTTTCTGCTGCCGTCGCCGAAGCCGAGTCGGGGAGCACTATTCTCATCACTCGACACAACGAGATCGTGGCCCGACTCGCGCCGCCTTCCCCGATGCACGTGCACCGGGGTTCTCGGATCGGCAATGGTCGGCTCGTGCCGGCTCTACGACAAGGCACGAAGGGGCGCTATCTCGCGCTCCTGATGGAAGACCGGAGCGAGCGTTGAGCCCGGCCAGCGTGGAAAGCACGCCTGGGCGGCGGCTGTATCTCGACACGTCAGCCTACCTCTGCATCCTGCTGTCCGAGGGCGGGGCGAAAGCGTTGTCCCTGGAAACCGAAGGTGCGGAGTTGCTGTCCAGTGTCCTGCTGGTCTTGGAAGCCAAGCGAAATCTGGTCCGCCTGGCCCGGGAGGGGACGCTTTCGGAGCCGCAGTTCCAGGCATGCCTGGACCGCGTGGAGCGGGACTCAGAGCTGTTCGCGCTGCACGAGCTGACCCTCGATCTCTGTCAATCGAACCTGATGCCGATCCTCACCACTCCGCGATCCCTCGATCTCGCGCATCTCCGGACGGCCCTCGCCTTTCATCGGGCAGACCCGATCGATCGCTTCGTGTCCGTGGACACTGCTCAGAAGCAGGCGGCAAAGGAGCTTGGCCTTCCGGTGTAGCGGAGGCATGACGTTCGTGTTCCCGTCGCCCCCCTTCTTCTTTCGGTCTCACACGACGTTACGCCGCAACCGCCGGCCGGCCATGGGCCAGCCGATCAGCGCGATGACAGCGCCCGCCACGAGAAACGCCACGTCCATCACGGTCTGCGTTTGGGCCAAAGCGAACGTGATGAATCTGGAGGATATGATGGTTCAAGACACCGGTGAGGCTGTACAATTCGGGAAGTTGCGAAACGGCGAAGCCGTTGCCCTCGGAGGAACTGACTGCCCATGTCCGAAAACGTCACCCGCAGACTCTCCTGGCTCGACCGCTGGCTCACCCTCTGGATCTTCGCCGCCATGGCGGTCGGAATCGTCATCGGCTGGCTCTACCCCGCCGCGCACGAGCTCATCAGCCGCTTCGACGTCGGCACGACGAACATCCCGATCGCGGTCGGCCTGATCCTCATGATGTATCCCCCGCTCGCGCGGGTGAAGCACGAAGAGATGGGGAAGGTCTTTCGCGATTTCAAGATCCTCGGGATCTCGCTCGCGCAGAACTGGATCGTCGGGCCGATCCTCATGTTCGTCCTCGCGGCACTCTTCCTCCGGAACCATCCGGAGTTGATGGTCGGCCTCATCCTCGTCGGCATCGCACGCTGCATCGCAATGGTCCTCGTCTGGAACCAGCTCGCGCGCGGCAGCTCCGAGTACGCCGCGGGCCTCGTCGCTCTCAACAGCGTCTTCCAGGTCGTCACCTACGGTCTCTATGCCTGGATCTTCGTCACGCTCGTCCCGGGGTGGTTCGGCATCGATCTCTCCTCCGTCCAGGGTGCCGGCGGCCGCACGCTCGACCAGATCACGATCGGCGAGATCTTCGCGAGCGTCATGATCTATCTCGGCATCCCCTTCTTCGCGGGCATCGCCACCCGGGCCATCCTCCTCCCCCTCAAGGGACGCGACTGGTACGAGAAGAAGTTCATCCCGCGCATCTCCCCCGTCACGTTGATCGCTCTTCTGTTCACGATCGTCGTGATGTTCAGCTTCAAGGGTGCCAACATCGTCGAGTTCCCGGCGAAGGTCCTGCTGGTCGCAATCCCGCTGACGATCTATTTCGTCCTGATGTTCCTCATCAGCTTCTTCATGGCGTGGAAGCTCGGCGCCGACTACAGCCGGTCGGCGACCCTCGCCTTCACCGCCTCGGGGAACAACTTCGAGCTTGCGATCGCGGTCGCGATTGCCGTCTTCGGCATCGCCTCGGACGTCGCCTTCGCAACCGTCATCGGCCCGCTCGTCGAAGTCCCGGTGCTGGTCGCGCTCGTGAACGTCTCACTCCGATTCAAGCGGCGGTACTTCGGCCACGAGCCGGACGAGGAAGATCTCGCTGTCGATCCGACCTGCACAACGACCGAGCGCGTCGTGGAGAGCATCCGATGAGCCTCTCGAACATGATCCGGATGCAAAAGGCGATCGCCCATCCGGTCCGCCTGCGAATCCTTGCGATGCTCCGCGACGGGCCGCTCTGCGGCTGTCAGGTCAGCGCGGTCGTGAAGCTCGCGGCATCGACGGTCTCCGAGCACCTGTCGGAGCTGAGGAAGGCGGGTCTCGTCGCCGAGAAAAAGGACGGAAGGTGGGTCGAGTTCCGCCTCGCCGCGAGCGGCACGGCCGAGGCGGTTCTGTCGGCGCTTTTCTCAGAGCTCGAGGGGGATCCGGAAGTGCGCGCCGATCAGGTTCTGACGAAGGCGCTGCGCCGCGTGCCGCTCGAGGAGCTGTGCGGCGTCGGTAATGATCTCACCCGCCTCGAGCGCCCGGCGGTCGCGAACGCGGTCGAGCGCTCGGAGCGAATCCGGGAAGAGGCGGGACTCTGACGATGGCGAAAGAGAGCGTTCTTTTCATCTGCACCCACAACTCGGCGCGCAGCCAGATGGCCGAAGGCCTGCTGCGCCACCTTTGCGGCGAAAAATTCGAAGTCGAGAGCGCCGGCACTGAAAGAACGCAGGTGCGACCCCTCGCGATCGAGGCGATGAAGGAGATCGGCATCGACATCTCGAGCCAGACCTCGAAGACGCTTCGCTCCCTCGGCGATCGCCGCTTCGACTGGGCCATCACAGTCTGCGACAACGCGAATGAATCCTGCCCCATCTTTCCCGGCGGAACGCGGCGCCTTCACTGGAGCTTCGACGACCCCAGCGCGGCCACGGGCTCGGACGAGGAGCGTCTCGCCGTCTTTCGCCGGGTGCGTGACGAGATCCGCGGACAGATCGAGAACTGGCTCCGGCAGTAGGACTCGAACCTACGACCCTTCGCGAAAGCGCAATCGCGTGATCTCCAAAGTTGGTAATTCAAAGCGGAAGCACGCTCCGCCGCCCGCGAGGTTCGCCACCTCGATCGAGCCGTCGTGCGCCTCCACGATTGCACGCGTGATCTTCAGGCCGAGCCCGGCGCCCAGGTGCGCGGTCTTCTTCGCCTGCCAGAATGGCTCGAAGAGGTGTGGAAGATCGCTCGGCGAGATTCCCGGCCCCGTGTCCGAAACCTCGAAGTGCACCTTGCCGTCGCGTTGCGCCACAGCGAGCCGTACGACTCCGCCGGCCGGCGTGAACTTCAAGGCGTTACCGATGAGGTTCGTCAGCGCCTGCGCGACGCGATCTCCGTCTCCGCAGACGCGCGGCAAATCGTCGGCGACGGACGCCTCCAATGCGATCTGCTTCGAGGCGGCGATTGGCTCCTGACTGGCGACGACGTCTCGTGCAACGGCTGTCGGATCGATCGCGTCACACCTGATGGAAAGCTTTCCCTGCTCGGCTCTTGTGACATCGAGCAGGTCGTGAATGAGCCGTTCCATGCGTCGTGTCGCGGTGACGATCGTCTGAACATGCTCGTTCCCTTCGTCGGGCGAACTGCCGGGAATCAGTTGCGCGCTCAGCGCGATCGTCGTGAGCGGGCTTCGCAGGTCATGAGAGACGACGCCGAGGATCTCGTCGCGGATGCGGACGAGCTCCTGTTGCCGCTCGAATGCCGCCTGCCGCGCCGCCGATTCCTCGGCGAGCATCGAAGCAATCGTTCGCAGGCGCCGCACCATCCAGAGGAAGAGGGACGCGGCCACGGATGCGAGCAGAACCAGCCCTAACGTCACCCATACCTGCATCCGCGCGAGCGCGCGAACCCGCTCGCGACGCGTGGTCTGATACGCCGTGATCGCCTCATCGATACGATGAACCGTTTCGATTACGGCAGGATAGTTCGCGTCGAACGGCAGTCGCTGCATGTCCACCCTGCGCTCCATGGCGTCGTGCCACGTCGCGAGGCGCTGCCGCAGTTCCAGGAAAGCCGAGTCGAACTCCGGACTGATCACGCCGGTGTGTGCTCCCAGCGCTTTCACCGCTGCATCCTGCGGCGGGATCAGCCGCCTGTAACGTTCGAGATAACGCTCATCGCGTGTCGCGGCGGCGCGCGTCAGCGCCGCGATCTGCTGGCTGAGGCGGTAGTTGAGCTCGTTGAGGGCCGCGCGCGCCGGATCTGCGTGGCGCTCGCTCTCAAGACGATAGTGCTCGGTCTGACGCCTGACGAGAAACGGAAGAAGGACGAGCGCAATGAGCGAGACCACCACGACGATGGTGGCCACGAGCAGCGCAGCAGTCGACGGCTGACGGCGATTCACTCCAGAGCTCCGGTGGAGGCGATCTGCGCAATTCGAGCCACGCGGGCGCGTCAGCCGATGGCCCGCTCCGTACGAGCTCGATCGCCTCTCGTGGTCGTTTGCGTAGCCGATCGAGCTGCCGAGCACGCCGTCCTTCATCGTCAACTGAGTCGTGACGTTCAACTCGACCGGCTTCGTGTGAATCGCGTGGCCGCTGCCCTGCGGCGCGCAAGATCCGCGCGGAACGCCCCCTCTCGTACCTCGAACGCTGCGAGGAACGTGCGTCACGTGTTCGCTCGCGTGTATCACGCTCGCGCTGGCTCAAGTGTGGCGGCGAACAGGTTGGAACTGGCTCCGGCAGTAGGACTCGAACCTACGACCCGCGGATTAACAGTCCGCTGCTCTACCAACTGAGCTATGCCGGAGTACTCGATGCGGTAGCGGCGGCGGAAATTAGCACCCGCACGCCCCTCCGTCAAGGCAGGCGGTCGGGGTAACGCACTGCCCCCCGGAGGGATTCCAGCACGGTGTCGACATCCTCGTAGTCGAGAAACTGCACGCCGGGATCGCCGGAGATCATGGCGCTGCAGCGCTTCGTGCGGCCCCGGCGGTAGAGGGCAATGACCGGAATCCGCCGCCTCCAGCGCGCATACGCGATCTCGTAGCCGACGCCGTGCGATGGAGTCGAAACCTCCGCCACGACGAGGTCGCATTCATCGATCCACCGGAGGTCACGCGCGAAGATCTCTCCGCGCGCGAGCGCCTCGCCGCCATCGCCGACGTCCTCCGCCGCGACCGCGCCGGCGAGCACGCGATGCCCATCGGCTTCGAGAGCCTCGATCACCCGGCGGTAGAGCGTGACGTCTTCCCTTCCCCCCGTGATCGAGCCCGAGAAGTAGATGGTGGCTCCCAAGACGGCGCAGTCTACCGAAGATTCAGTCCGGCCGGCGTGCCCTGCGGACACGCGGTACGTTAACGCCCTGAGCGACCCGCGGGAAACAGATCGCCGTGCTCCGTGCGCGGCGGTCTACAATGCGCGCCGAATGTCCCGGGAAATCGTGATCAACGCGACTCGCCACGAGTCGCGCATCGCCGTTCTGGACGAGGGACAGGTCGTCGAGTTGTGGGTCGAGCGGATCCGCCACCGCACCATCGTCGGAAACATCTACAAGGGCCGGGTCACCAAAGTCCTGCCGGGGATGCAATCGGCGTTTGTCGACCTGGGGCTCGAGCGCGACGCCTTCCTCTACGTCTCCGACGTCATCGAGGATCTCGAGGAGTACGAGAGCGAGACGCCCGAGGAGTTGCATCTCGACGACGTCCCTCAACCGCACCGCAACGAGACCTCCATCGCCGACCTTCTCCGCGAAGGACAGGAGATCGTCGTTCAGGTATCGAAGGACACCATCGCCGGCAAGGGTGCGCGGATCACCAGCCACATCACCCTTCCGGGCCGCTTCCTTGTCTACATGCCGACCGTGAATCACGTTGGCGTCTCGCGCCGCATCGAGGACGAGGACGAGCGCACCCGTCTCAAGGAGATGCTCGATCGCATCCGGCCGCCGGGACACGGGGGCTTCATCGTCCGCACCGCCGGCGAGGCCCGCAGCGACGAGGAGTTCCTCGGAGACCTCCGCTACCTCACCGAGCTCTGGGAGCAGATCCGGCGCCGTGCGGAGAAATCCTCGGCCCCGGCGGCGATCCACCACGATCTGGATCTCGTCCTGCGCACGATCCGCGACGTTCTCTCGGCCGAGTTCAAGAGCGTCTGGGTCGACTCGATCGAGCAGTATCAGCGCATCGTCGAGTTCCTCGATCAGATCCAGCCGCAACTCGTCTCGCGGGTGCGCCTGTTCCGTCGCGAGGAGCCCATCTTCGACGAGTTCGGGATCGAGCCGGAGATCGCGAAGGCGCTCAAGTCGAAGGTCTGGCTGAAGTCCGGCGGCTACATCGTCATCAATCAGACCGAGGCACTCGTCGCGATCGACGTGAACACGGGGAAATACGTCGGCAAGAAGAACCTCGAGGAGACGGTGTTCCGCACCAACCTGGAGGCGGCAAAAGAAATCGTCCGGCAGATCCGCCTGCGCGACCTCGGCGGCATCATCGTTCTCGACTTCATCGACATGGAAGAGGCCGGGAACCGGCAGAAGCTGTTCGAAGCCCTCGAGAACGAGATCAGGAAGGATCGCTCCAAGACGAAGATCCTCCAGATTTCAGAATTCGGGCTGATCGAGATGACACGCAAGCGCGTGCGGCAGAGTCTCGAGCGTTCGCTGACCCAGGCGTGCCCGTACTGTGGCGGAAGCGGACGAATCAAATCGAACACGACCATCGCCCTGGAGATCTGGCGCGAACTGATGAAGCTCCGCGACTTCCACGAAGGGCAGGACGTCATCGTGCGCGTGAATCCAATCGTCTACGGCACGCTACACACCGGCGATCCGATCTTCGAGGAAGTGGAGCGGACCCTCGGGATTCATCTCGTCTTCAAGCCCGACGAAGCGCTGCACCACGAGCAGTTCGACGTGATGCGCATTTAGAGGGCAGAAGGCAGAAGACCACCGCCCGTCCACCTTGGCCGTTGGTCTGTTGGACTTCTGCCTTCTGCCTTCTGCCTTCTGCCTTCTGCCTTCTGCCTTCTGCCTTCTGCCTTCTGCCTTCTGCCTTCTGCCTTCTGTCTTCTGCCCTCTGCCTTCTGCCCTCTGCCCTCTGCCTTCTGCCCTCTGCCCTCTGCCTTCTGCCTTCTGCCCTCTGCCCCACCTGGTGCGCCCGGTTGGCCCGTCGCATGCAGTAAAGTGCGGTTCGGAGTCGCAATGCCCCTCGACGAGACATTTGGCAACCTCGCGGCGTTTTTGAACAGTCTGGACGCCGAAGGCGAGCAGAAGTTCGAGCTTTCCCACTCGCTGGTCATCATCTGTCCCGACTGCGGCAAGAACATCGCCTTCCGAGGACGCTGCCCGAAGTGCGCGGGCAACAGTTGGATCCCGGCCGGCCACGCCGGTGGCGTCTTCGAGCGGATGAAGGCGCAGCGTGTGCGCCGCATGATCGCTGACGAGGAAGACGAGGACACGCTTGCGCTGCGGGAAGAGAAGCGCGCCGCACAGCGGAAGATGCATAGCGAAGACCGCGACGCATCGCACGCCTAGTGTGGTGGCAGAATCGCTCTTCGTTCCGCTCGCCGCGCGCGCTTCATGAAAACGCTATCGCCCGCGGGCGCTGGAGTTTGGCCCTTCCGAGGTCTGAGCCGTCCGGTCTACGCCGACGTGAAGCGCCGGATCCTGTGCCGCGGAGCAGCAGCCAGACGGTAGCCGGGGATGGAGCGACGACGCTCATCATCAGGAATGGAGGGCGACCCGCGCCTCATTTCTGCCGAACAGCTCGGTTCCCGAGCGGGTCGCCCTCCATATCAGCCGGGGGTGCGAGCGCGCACAGCGAGCGACCCCCGGAAAGGAATACAAGGGGGGTTGCCGCGTCAGCGGCACAGGATGTCGGGATCACGTTGAAACGCACGAACCACCCCTGCAATTGGGGAACGCCCGCGCAAGTGGCAGGGGGTCCTTCGCCGCGCTTCGCCTATAAGGATGACCGTTCCGCGCGGTGGCGCCGGCCAGCTGCCTTCACGAATCCAGGCCCTCGCGTAGATGCTCCTCGACGACGAACTTCCGGAAGAGCTCTTCCCACTCTTTCGTGCGCGGCTTCGGCGCGCCCTTCATTGTCGCGATGCGGCGGCGCGCGTTCTCTTCGCGCTCTTCCTCGCGGCGTAGCTCGTCCGCGAGCGCCTGAGCGACCGCCTGGCGGACGGCTTCGCGCTCCTTCAAGAGGATGACGGTGCGGGAGCGGGCCAGCGCGACGACGATCTGACGGGCCAGCTGCGCGAGACGGTCCCTCGAGGGACGGACCATGGACAAATTGTAGGCGCTAATGCACCGGTTCTTCGGTCGGAGAGGGAGGGGTCTCCGGAGTCTCCTCATCGTCGGGCCCGGCGTCGTCTTCCGCCTTATCGATCAACTTCACCGCCGCGACGACGATATCGCCCTCGTCGATGTGGATGACGCGAACGCCCTGGGTCTTCCGGCCGGCGATTCGGATGCTGCCAACGTCGGTTCGAATCATCATGCCCTGCTCGGTGATGAGGAGGAGCTGCTCGTCGTCACCGACGTGGGCGATCCCTGCGACGGAGCCGTTCTTCTCGGTGATCTTCACGTTCGACAGACCGAGGCCGCCTCGGCGCTGCAGACGGTACGCGAGAACCGGCGTGCGCTTGCCGAAACCCCTTTCGGTGATCGTGAGGATGTAGCCGCGGTCGTCGGCCACGAGGGTCGTCTCGTCCTCGCCTTCGCCGTCGGTCGTCTCCTCGACGAGCTCCTCGGCAGCGATTTCCTCCACGGCGTCGTCCTCCGCCGGCGAGGGTGCGGCCTCGGCTGGCGCCGCGGGGAGGACGTCCATCTCGACGACGTGATCGTCGCCGCGCAGCGAGATTGCCTTCACCCCGGCCGCGCCGCGTCCCATCGGTCGCACGTGCGACTCGGGGAAGCGGATGGCCATTCCCTGGTGCGTGCCGACGAAGATCTCGTCGCCGCCGTTCGACAGGCGCACGGCGTAGAGATCGTCGCCCTCGGCGATGTCGATGGCAATGATGCCGGCCGCGCGGACGTTCGAAAACGCGGACAGCTCGGTCTTCTTGATCCTGCCTCCGCGCGTGGCCATGACCACGTATTTGCCTTCGGTGAAATCGCGTGTCGTCAGGAGCGCGCGCACGTTCTCGTTCTGCTCGAGCGGCAGCAGGTTCACGATCGCCTTGCCGCGCGCGTTCGCCGCGACCTCCGGGATCACGTGCACCTTCAGCCAGTACATGCGGCCGCGGTCCGTGAACACGAGGACGTACGCATGCGTCGAGGCCACGAAGAGGTGCTCGACGATGTCCTCTTCCTTCGTCTGCATGCCGATGCGGCCTTTACCCCCCCGGCGCTGCGCGCGGTACATCGAGAGCGGCGAGCGCTTGATGTAGCCGCCGCGCGACACGGTGATGACCATGTCCTCGTCGGCGACGAGATCTTCGATGGAGATCTCGTTCTCCTCGGGGATGATCTCCGTGCGGCGTGGATCGTCGTAGGCATCTTTGATTGCGCGAAGCTCGTTCGCAACGATCTCGAGCACGAGATGCTCGGAGGCGAGAATGGCCTCGAGGCGGGCGATGGTCGCGAGCACTTCCTGGTACTCCTGCACGAGCTTCTCGCGCTCGAGGCCCGTGAGCCGCTGCAGGCGCATCTCGAGGATCGCCTGTGCCTGAATGTCGCTGAACTGCCAGCGAGCGATGAGACCGTCCTTCGCCTCCTGCGCGGTGCGGCTGGCGCGGATGAGCGCGATCAGCTCGTCGAGCACATCGAGAGCGCGGACGAGGCCTTCGAGCACATGGGCGCGCTCGCGCGCCTTGCGCAGCTCGAAGCGCGTGCGGCGAACGACGATCTCCTTCCGGTGCTCGATGAAGTGCCGGAGGATGACCGGCAGGGGCATGATCTCCGGCTTGTTGTTGACGATCGCCAGGAAGATGATGCCGAACGTCGTCTGCATCTGGGTGTTGCGATACAGGTGGTTCAACACGATCTCGGCGATCGCGTCGCGCTTCAACTCGATGACGACGCGAATGCCGTCGCGATCGGACTCGTCGCGCAGATCGGAGATGCCCTCGATGCGCTTGTCGCGCACGAGCTCCGCGATTTTCTCGAGCAGGCGGGCCTTGTTCGTCATGTACGGAATCTCCGTCACGACGATCTGCTGCCTCTCGCTCTTCTTCTGGGTCTCGACGACCACCCGCGCGCGCACCTGAATGATGCCGCGGCCGGTGGTGTACGCGTCTCGGATCCCTGTGAGTCCGTGGATGAATCCGGCGGTCGGGAAGTCGGGGCCCGGAACGACGGTCATCAGCTCGGAAACCGTCACGCCGGGGTTTTCGATCATCATTAGGCACGCATCGATGACTTCGCCGAGGTTGTGCGGCGGGATGTTCGTGGCCATGCCGACGGCGATGCCTGACGAGCCGTTCACGAGAAGGTTGGGAAATTTGGCCGGCAGCACCGACGGCTCGGAGAGAGAGCCGTCATAGTTGGGGACCCAGTCGATGGTCTCCTTGTCGATGTCGTCCCGCATCAGCTCTTCCGCGAGGCGGGTGAGCCGGATCTCCGTGTAACGCATCGCCGCGGGGTTGTCGCCGTCGATGGAGCCGAAGTTGCCCTGACCGTCGACGAGGCGGTAGCGCATCGAAAAGTCCTGGGCCATGCGGACGGCCGTGTCGTAGATCGCGGAGTCGCCGTGCGGGTGATACTTGCCCATCACGTCGCCGACGATGCGCGCCGATTTCTTGTACGCCTTGCCGGCCGTGTTCCCCTGCTCATACATGCCGTAGAGGATGCGGCGATGCACCGGTTTGAGCCCGTCGCGGACATCCGGCAACGCGCGTCCGATGATGACGGACATCGCGTAGTCGAGATACGACCGGCGCATCTCGTCTTCGATGTTGACGGGGAAGCGCTGCTCGTTGAACTTCGGGGTGTCGGTGGTGTCGTCAGCCATAGATCGGTTGGCGGTTGGCGGTTGGCGGTTGGCAGGAGCGACAGGAGAACGTCGACTTCACGTCGTCCTCCCGCCAACCGCCAACTGTCAACCGCCAACCCATTTCAAATATCGAGATTCTTCACGTCGAGTGCGTTGTCCTGGATGAACACGCGCCGCGGCTCGACCTGGTCGCCCATGAGAATGGTGAAGATCTCATCGGCGCCGACGGCGTCCTGCACGGTGACCTGCAGCAGGCGCCGCGTTTCTGGATTCATGGTCGTGTCCCAAAGCTGCTCGGGATTCATTTCACCGAGGCCCTTGTAGCGTTGAATGGTGAGGCCCTTCTCGGCGAGCTTGTAGATCTGGTCGAGGAGCGCGTCGATGTCGGTGTACGCCGTGACCTCCTCCCCGTGCCGGACCATGTACGGCGGCAGACCGAAGGCGGAGAGCTGTTCGTACGACTTCACCAGCTGGCGGAATTCGTACTGGCCGAGGAGATCGCTGTCGACGACATAAGTCTTTCCGCTCCCGTTGTTGCCGGCGCGGAAATGCACCGAGACGGTCTCGGTGATCTCGTCGCGGACGATGCGCACGTCGAGGAAGCCGGACTTCGTGAGCGCCGCCACGAGCGCGGCCAGCTTCGCCTCGTCGGCGAGAGCGGTGCGGTCGGTGAAGTGCTCGCGCATGAGCAGCTCTTGCGCGTCGCGCGGAACGCCGCGAGCCGCCACCTTGCGGGCATGTGAGCGAAACTCCTCCATTCGCTGCAACATGTTCATCAAGGCTTCGCCGCGCACGGCGAGGCCGCCTTCGGGCGTCAACTCGACCGACTCCGCGACGCGGCCGAGGAGGAAGCGCGACTTCTCGGCCTCGTCTTTGAGGTAGGTGTCCTTCTTCCCCTGCGTCACCTTGAACAGCGGCGGCTGGGCGATGTAGAGATGGCCGCGGTCGATCACCTCGCGCATGTGGCGATAGAAGAAGGTCAGGATGAGGGTGCGGATGTGCGAGCCGTCGACGTCCGCGTCCGTCATGATGATGATCTTGTGGTAGCGAAGCCTGGCGAGCGAGAAGTCGTCCGCGCCGATGCCCGTGCCGAGGGCCGTGATCATCAGCCGGATTTCCTCGGACGACAGCATCTTGTCGAGTCGGGCCTTCTCCACGTTCAGGATCTTGCCCTTGAGTGGGAGGATGGCCTGAAAGCGGCGATCGCGGCCCTGCTTGGCGGAGCCGCCTGCCGAGTCGCCCTCGACGAAGTAGATCTCGCAGAGCGCCGGATCGCGCTCGGAGCAATCGGCGAGCTTGCCCGGAAGTGATGCCGAGTCGAGCGCGCCTTTGCGACGGGTCAGGTCGCGCGCCTTGCGCGCGGCTTCACGTCCTCGCGCGGCGTCGATGATCTTTTCGGTGATCCGCTTCGCTTCCTTCGGGTTCTCTTCGAAATACTCCGCCAGACGCTCGTTCACGATCTGCTCGACCCAGGTCTTGACCTCCGACGAGACGAGTTTGTCCTTCGTCTGCGAGGAGAACTTCGGATCGCGGACCTTGACGGAGATGATGGCGGTGAGACCCTCCCGGATGTCGTCGCCCTCGAGCGAGATCTTCAGCTTCTCGAGCACGCCGGTGTCGGTGACGTACTTGTTCACCGTGCGCGTGAGCGCGCCCTTGAAGCCGACCAGGTGCGTGCCGCCGTCGGCGTTCTTGATCGTGTTCGTGAATGTGTAGATGTTGTCGGCGTAGCCGTCGTTCCACTGCAGCGCGATCTCGACCTGCTCGCCATCCTCTTCGTCGCGAATGAAGATCGGCTCGTCGTGCAGGGGCGTCTTGTTCTTGTTCAGGTCCTTGACGAACGAGACGATGCCGCCCTCGTAGCAGAACTCGTGATGCTTCTCGCTCCGCTCGTCTCTGATCTCGATCTGGATTCCCGAATTGAGGAATGCAAGCTCGCGGAGACGCTGCGAGAGCGTCTCGAAGTTCATCTCCGTGACCGAGAAGATCTCCCCGTCCGCCTTGAACGTGACCCGCGTCCCGCGATGGGTCGTCTTCTCGCCCCTCACGATCTTCGCGATCGGCAGGCCGCGCTCGTAGCGTTGGCGCCAGATGTTGCCGTCGCGGTGGATCTCGAGCTCGAGCCATTCGGAGAGGAAGTTCACGACCGAGACGCCGACGCCGTGCAGGCCGCCGGAGACTTTGTATGAGTTGTTGTCGAACTTCCCGCCCGCGTGCAGCTCGGTCATGATGACCTCGGCCGCGGAGCGTCCCTCTTCCTTGTGCATGTCGACCGGAATGCCGCGTCCGTTGTCTTCGACCGTCACAGAGTTGTCGACGTGGATCGTGACCTGGACCTTGTCGGCATAGCCGGCCAGCGCTTCGTCGATGGCGTTGTCGACGACCTCGTAGACCATGTGGTGCAGGCCCGTGATGTCATCGGTGTCGCCGATGTACATGCCCGGGCGCTTGCGCACCGCATCCAGTCCCTTGAGGACTTTGATGTCTTCTGCTGTGTAGTTTTCTGCCATCGAAGGTTACTTTCCGGCGTCCTGATTCGGGTTGTTCCCGCGGCGCTTCGGGGGAGGATTTTTCGCCGCGATTAAGAACGCGAAATTATAGCGGTTTTATTGCCTTTTCAGACGAAATCACGGGAGCTGATAACTCTTCCATTTTCAAGGCTTAGGCGGCGGTGGGGCCCCGCCTCCAGAGCGGCCAGAAAGGCCTCCTTCGCCGAGGTGGCGAAGACCTGCGTGGAAACGGGTAGCTTGGACAAGAGAGACTGCAGGATTTCGAGGTCGAGTTCGGCATCCACGTCGTCGAGCAGGAAGAGCGGAGCATCCTCGTGGCGACGCCGGAAAAGCTCGAGCTTCGCGAACTTCAGGAACAGGACGATCATCTTCTGCTCCCCGCCGCTGAGCACCTCTGCGGCGGGTCGTCCGTCGACTTCGAATTCGAGGAGGTCGCGCTGAGGGCCGACGAGGGACATGCGCGCTCGCAGCTCGTCACGTCGACGATTCGCCAGTTCCTCGGTGGTGCTCGGTTTGTACTCCATGCTCACACCGGTGACGTGATATCCGTGCTGCTCCACGATCTCGCGGAAGAGGGCGCCCAGGTCGCTCGCGTACGACGTCCGGGCCCTGTGCACGACATTCGCGGCCACCATCAACTCGTTGTCCCACGCGTCGAGCGAGCTCGCTGCAGAGCGGCGCAGTGCGATCTCGCCGAGGAGCGCATTCCGTTGCCTGAGCACACGCGAGTAGCGGGTGAGTTGCTCGAGGTACGCGGGATTGACGCTGGCAATGCCGCGGTCGAGAAAGCGCCGTCGCTCTTCCGGCGTCCCACGAATGACTTCGAGCCGTGCGGACGAGTAGGCGAAGACGTTCATCGCGTTGAGGTAGGCGGGGAGCGCCACGGTCTCGCCGTTGATCATGAGCACGCGTCGTCTGGCTTCCCCCGTCTCCAGGCCCACGGAAAGAGTCTTGGTCAGCCGGTCGCGCTCGAGCAACCCGCTGACGAACACGTTCGGCTCGGAGAAGCGAAAGAGACTCGCCACGCGCGATGTGCGGAACGACTTCGTCGTGGCGAGGAAGTAGATCGCCTCGAGCAGGTTCGTCTTCCCCTGCCCGTTGCGACCGACCATGATGTTCGCTTGCGGGTGAAACTCGACTTCGTCTTCCGCGAGATTTCGGAAGTGCTGCGGGCGAATGCGCTCGAGGATCATTCGGCGTTCATCCTGAGCCGCGCAGACGGCGAAGGATCAACGGAGCCCTCTCGCTGCAGTGTCCATCGGGTCGGCTATCGTGAAGGCGCCGGTGACCCTTCGTCGCTTCGCTCCTCAGGGTTGCGTTCCGCTACGCCAGCCGCATCGGCATCACGACATACAGGTAGTCGTACGGAAGGTCTTCCGCCGCCGTCGCCGGCCGGCCGATGCACTGGCTGTTCTCGTCCTTCAGGTCGAGCGACACGCTGGGCGTGTCGGTCGCGCTGAGAAAGTCCATCACGTACGCCGCGTTGAGGCCCACGAAAAACGGCTGGCCGGCGTAGTCGATGGGAACCGTCTCGCGTGCGTCGCCCAACTCGGGGTTCGTCGAAGACACGGTGAGCTTGCCTGGCGCGAAGTCGAAGCGGACTGCGCGCGTCCGTTCATTCGCCACGAGCGAGATCCGCTTGATCGTGGCGAGAAGACGCTCGCGATCGACCATCACCCGGCGGTCGTTGTCCCGCGAGATCACTTCCATGTAGTTCGGGAAGTTGACGTCGATCATCCGCGCGAGGAGGCGACGATCGCCGGCGTCGAAGAAGAGCTGGTTCTCGGAGACGCCGAACTTGACTGTGCCGTCTTCACCGGCCTCGAGACGTTCGATCTCACCCAGCGCTTTGCGGGGGACGAGGATCGTCAGATCGCTGCCCTTCTTGCCCTTTCCTCCCGTGATCGCGGACGGAAAATTGATCAGGGCCATGCGGTGGCCGTCGGTGGCGACCATCTCGAGCTTGTTCGGTTGCACTTTGAGCAAAGCACCGTTGAGTTGAAAGCGTGTCTCCTCGTGCGTGATCGCGAACTTCACTTTACCGACCATCGTCTTCAGCTCGTCGAGCGGGATGCTGAAGCCTTCGGACACGTTTACGCTCGGTAGCGTTGGGTAGTCCTCGGCGGGGAGTCCGAGTAGCCGAAACTTCGCGGTGCCGGAGTCGATCTGCACGGAGTTGTTCTCCTGCAGTGCGATATGCACCTCTTCGTCGGGGAGCGAGCGGATGATGTCGAAGAGTCGCTTCGCTTCGATCGTCACGCCTCCGGGAGTCGTCACTCGCGCGGCGCAGGAGCTCAGAATCGTGACATCGAGATCCGTCGCGGCGATCTGCAGGCGTCCGTCGTCGGCTTTCAGGAGCACGTTCGACAGAATCGGGATCGTCGAGCGTTTCTCGACCACCCCCTGACAGAGTTGGAGTTCCTTCTGCAGATCCGCTTTTCCGACGGTCAGCTCCATTTGCCCTCTTCCTTCAAACGAGAACTAGATTCCTTGTAGTGGTAGTAGTAGGTGCTGCGGAGAACGGCGGTGCCGGGCGCAAAGTGTTCGAAAGTATAGCAGTCTTCGCCTTTCCGGCCTGTGGATCGGCGAGGGTGAAAACTGCGGGAAATTCGAGCGTTTTCCGCAGCGGCGAGGGATTGTCGTTCGCGAGTCGTATTCATCCACACGTTTTCATCGGGGCTTTCCGCAAGGCCTGCGGAATCAGCGGAACTGCTTGGTGAGTCCCTCGACCGTCCGGGCGAACTGGGCGTCGGCGTCCAGCATTTTCTTGATCTGCTGCACCGAGTACATGACGGTCGAGTGGTGTTTGTCGGCGAAGACTTTACCGATCTCCGGATACGAAAGGTCCGTCAGCTCCTTGCACAGGTACATGGCCACCTGTCGAGGAAAGGCGATCGTCTTCGCGTTGCTCTTCTGTTTGAGGTCGGAGACTTTCAACCCGTAGTGCTGGGCGACGACACGGAGGATCTCGGGGGCGTTGATCGGTTTTTCCTCTTTGGAGAGGATGTCCTTGAGCGCCTCCTTGGCCAGCTCCGTCGTCACGGCCTTGCCGGCGAGAGACGCAAACACGGCAATCTTGTTGAGATGGCCCTCGAGCTCACGGACGTTCGAGCGCACCCGCTCGGCGAGAAACAGCGCAACGTCCTGTGGGAGATGGATGCCCTTGTCCTCGGCCTTCTTGCGGAGAATCGCGACTTTCGTCTCGAGATCGGGTGGCTGAATGTCGGCCGTCAGTCCCCACTCGAACCGTGAGCGGAGGCGCTCTTCGAGAGTCGGGATTTCCTTCGGAGGCCGGTCGGAGGTGAACACGATCTGCTTTTGCGCCTCGTAGAGGGCGTTGAAGGTGTGGAAGAACTCTTCCTGCGTCCGTTCCTTTCCGGCGATGAATTGAATGTCATCGAGGAGGAGTGCGTCGACCGAGCGATAGCGGTCGCGGAACGAGGCCATCCTGTCGAAGCGGATCGATGCGATCAGCTCGGTCATGAACGCCTCGGCGGACATGTACGAAACGGCGAGTTGCGGACGCAACTCCCGGATCTGGTGGCCGATCGCCTGGATGAGATGAGTCTTGCCGAGCCCGGCTCCGCCGTAGATGAAGAGGGGATTGAACGATCCGCTGGGGTTTTCGGCGATCGATTTGGAGGCGGCGTAGGCGAGCTGATTCGATCCGCCGACGACGAAGGTCTCGAAGCGGTAGCGGGGATTGAAGACGGCGGCCGGGACCTCTTCCCGGGCCGGAGAGGTCTGCATTCCGAGGTCGTCACGAACGTTGCCGTCGACGACGAAATGGATTTGCACGCGCTCCGGACTGATCTCGTTCAGAACGCCTCGGATGCGGGCACCGAAGCGTTCGCGGATCTCGTCGACGTAGCGTTGAGAGGGGACGGCGACGTCGAGCGTGTCCCCTTTCTGGGCCACGAAACGTGTCGGCGCAAGCCAAGTGTCGTACTCCGTCCGATCAGCGACTTGCTCGATTCTGGCGAGGACCTGGCTCCATGTGCTCATCGGACGGGATGGGGCTATCTCATTGAGAATCCACAGCTTTTCCACAGTTGTGGAAATTGTGGGGCTCTGGATGGGGGACGGAGTCTAGCACAGGGGTAGGGGGTGGGGAAGGGTGATGAACAGATGGCTTTTTGGCTGCCAGGTGGCGGATTGAATCGGCCAGCTGGGACCGCTTTAGTCTCTGTTTCCATGAGTGCTTTGCGAGCGGCGGTGGATCGGATGCGAGGCGGTGCGCCGGTCGACGCCGCGACCGGTCGAATCCAGCGGTGACGTGCCGTGAGGCGGAGCAAGCAGCGCTGGCGGCCGTGCCGGCCGACTGGAATAACGCTCTCTCGCCAGGGCGTTTGCCCGCACGTCCTGCGGAACTGCCGGCGTGGTCGTTGACCGCCCATTCCGCCGTCACTATACTCACCGCTTTCGTTTTCAGAGGGTTAGCGTAAATGGCATCGAAGCGTACTTTTCAGCCGAACAATCGTCGTCGCAAGCGGACGCACGGTTTCCTCGTCCGGATGCGGACAAAGGACGGACAGGCCGTTCTGTCCCGCCGTCGTCGCAAGGGCCGCAAGCGCCTCGCTGTCTAAGCGGGCGCTCGCGGTACTCTCCGGTGCAACGCCCGCGGCCCTTCGACCGCGCTCAGGGCAGGCCCGAGGCGCTGCCGAAACACAAACGACTGGCGAAACGTCGCGAGTTCGTCAGGGTCTACGAGACGGGCCAGAAGCTCTTTTCCCGCTTCTCCGTTCTCTTCTTCGCGGCCAACGATCAGCCTCACTCGCGGATCGGCATCACTGCAACGAAGAAGCTGGGGAAGGCCAACGTTCGGAACCGTCTGAAGCGCTGGACGCGCGAGACCTATCGCCGGCAACGCGAGCCGCTGGGGCTGGACGCGAGATCGCTCGACATCGTCGTGAATGTGAAGCCGAACGCCGCCGCCGCCTCGTTTCAGGAGTACAGCCGCGACCTCGCGCGCGTGCTGGAGCGAGTCGTCCGCGAACCGTCGCGGCCGAAGTCATGATCTTCCGCGGCGCCACGCTGTTCCTCCTTCGCTTCTACAAGCGGTTCATCTCGCCACTGCTCCCCCCGATGTGTCGTTTCGAGCCGACCTGTTCTGTGTATACGATGCAGGCTGTCGAAAAATATGGCGTTCTGCGCGGGGTCTGGTTCGGCATGAAGCGCCTCGGCCGTTGCCACCCGTTCAATCCTGGAGGTTGGGACCCCGTCCCCTGACATGGAAAAGAGAATCTTTCTTGCGGTAGTGATCTCGATCGCGCTCCTCGGCCTGTGGTCGTGGGCGTTGCCGAAGGTGTTTCCCGAGCTGGCGAGGAAGCCGGAGCCTGCGAGGGTCGAGAAGGCGCCCGAGACGGTGCCGACGGCCACGGCAACGAGCGCCTCGACCTCGACCGCTGCCGGGGCTCCCGCCACCGCAACACCGGCGACACCACAGATCCCCGTGTCCGCCGAGCGCGTGCAGACGAGCACGATCGATACCGATGCGTTCACCGCCGTATTCTCGAACCGCGGTGCGCAGCTCGTCTCGTTCCGGCTGAAGGATTACGAACGCAAGGACCAGCCGGGGGAGGAGGTCGATCTCGTGCGGAGCCGCCCGGCCGACCGTACGGACTACCCGTTCATGGTCGTCGGACGGGATGCGGCGCTGGCGAGCCGGCTCAACGCTGCGCTCTACAGCGTCACCGACCTCAGCGACCGCGGCGTGCGCATTCTCGAGTACCGGTACTCCGACGGGCAGACCACCGCGAGGAAGACGTTCCGCTTCGATCCGACGCGCCCGTACCTTTTCGACTTTGCCACGAACATCACGCCGGCGATGCCTTACCGCGTGGAGATCGGTCCAGGGATCGCCAACATTGGTGCGGACGACGTCGACTCCGCTGCCATCATCACCGGTAACGGCGTCGTGCAGAGCGAGGGAGAGTTCGACGTCATTCCGAGGGAGAAGGGTGACCGCGTTCAGGAGTTCCGTCCGATCGATTACATCGGGCTCGAGGACAACTACTTCCTCACCGTGATGCGCCCGACCGCCGGTGGCTCCGGCGTGCTCCATCGCGAGTCGTTCACCGATCCCGCCACGAAAAAGCCTCGCGTCGACTTCTACGCGGGCGTCAACGCCACACCCGACGGCACGGTCGCCGGCAACGCCTTCTTCGGACCGAAGGAGACGCAACTCCTCGACAACTACGGATTCGGCGAAGCGTTGCAGTTCGGCTGGTTCGGGATGATCGCGCGGTTTTTCCTGGTCGCGCTGGTCTGGATCAATCAGTTCACCGAGAACTATGGCTTCGCCATCATCGTCCTGACCATCCTCATCAAGATCGTGCTCTATCCGCTGCAGCACAAGAGCAACGTCTCGATGAAGAAGATGCAGCGCGTCGCCCCGAAGATCGAGGCCATCAAGGCGAGGTACAAGAAGTCCAAGACCGACGCCGAGCAGCGCACGAAAATGAACGCGGAGATGATGCAGCTCTATCAGAAAGAGGGCATCAATCCGATGGCCGGGTGTCTTCCGATCGTGTTGCAGCTCCCCATCCTGTGGGGCTTCTACAACCTGCTTTCGCGCGCGATCGAGCTGCGCGGCGCGGAGTGGATCCTCTGGATCAAGGATCTGTCGGAGAAGGATCCGACGTACGTCCTGCCGATCCTCATGACCTTGACGATGTTCTACCAGACGTACATCACACCGATGACCGGCGATCCGGCGCAACGGAAGATGTTCCTCATCATGCCGCTGGTGTTCGGGTTCCTGTTCAAGGACTTCCCGAGTGGTCTCGTGCTCTACTGGCTGGTGCAGAACATCTTGACGATCATCCAGATGTTGATCATGAATAAGTGGTGGAAAGACCATCCCGACGATCTGAAGCCGGACCCTTCCGGGGCGAAGTGATCGTCGCCGAGGACTTATGAGCCAGCGGTTCGAAGGACGCAATCTCGAAGACGCGCTGCAGCAGGCGGCGCAGACGTTCGGTGTCGAGCGGTTCGCGCTCACCTATCACGTGCTGCTGGAGAAGCGTGGCTTCCTCGGCGGGATGAAACGCATCGTCATCGAGGCCGACGTGAACTCGAATGCGCCTGAGCCGCCACCCGCACCCGCGCCGGTCGTCGACGCACGTCCGCCACGCACCGAGCGGGGTCCGCGTGGCGGTGGGGGGCGTGGTGGCGGTGGTGGTGGACGCGACCGCGGTGGCCGGCGCGAGGGTGGCGGGGGCGGGCGCGGACGACGCGGCGGATCTCGCCGCGACGAAGGGCGCGACTTCCGCAGCGGTGACTTCGAGACCTTCCTCGGCGACGTGCCGGAGCAGGGGCCGGAGTCCGAGGCAGCGAGTGCCGTCCGCGGATGGGTCGAGAATTGTGTGGCCCTGTCGCGACTCGACGTGATCGTTCGCACCGAGGAGAACGACACCCAGATTCTCGTTCGGCTCTATGGGAGCGACGGCGGGCGCCTCACCGACAAGCACGGTGAGCTGCTCGATGCCATTCAGGTCCTGGCGAACAAGTCGCTGGTCGGACGGAAAGTCGAGAAGGAGATCGAGCTCGACTGCGAGGAGTTCAAGGGCCATCGCGAGGAGGATCTCGGACGGCGTGCCCGCGAAGTGGCCGATCGCGTCCGCCGTGGCGGACGCGAGGAGCTCCTGCCCGCGATGTCCCCGATCGAGCGGCGCATCGTGCACATCGCGCTGCGCGACGACGCGGACGTGACGACCGAGTCGCGTGGGGAAGGGTTCTTCAAGCGCGTGGCGATCATCCCGCGTCCCGCGGACGCCGCTGTCGGATCCGCGGACGCTCCGACGGAGCCGTGATCCAGCTCGACACGATCGTGGCCCCGGCGACCCCGCCGGGGCGCAGCGCGCTGGCGATCGTGCGCATCGACGGACCGCGGAGTGGTGCCATCCTGATGGGGCTGGCGATCCCCACACTTCCGCCAATCCGGATGGCCACACTCGTGCGGTTGAACGACATCGACGAGTGCATCGTCGTTCGTTTCGAGGCTCCGCACTCGTTCACCGGGAATGACCTCGTCGAGCTGACGCTGCACGGGAACCCGCTTCTCGTGGAGCGAGTGATCGAAGCATGCATCGCGCTCGGTGCGCGGATGGCGGAGCCGGGCGAATTCACGGAGCGCGCGGTGCTGAACGGAAAGCTCGATCTCGTGCAGGCAGAGTCGATCGCCGACTTGATCAACGCGCGAACGACGCTGCAGGCAAAGCTGTCGCTGTCGAATCTCGAAGGGATGCTGAGCCGGAAGGCGTCGGCGATTCGGCAGGCGCTTCTGGATGTGATCTCCCGGCTCGAGGCGGCGCTCGATTTCTCCGAGGAGGGCTATGAGTTCATCACGCGGGACGAGGCGCGATCGCGGGTGGAGACCGCGTTGGCAGACATTGCGGCGATGCGCGAGACGTACCGCCGCGGTCGTGCCACGCGAGCGGGATTGAGCGCCGTCATCCTTGGCCGACCGAACGCCGGGAAGTCGACGCTGCTGAACCGGCTTGTCGGGAGTGATCGCGCGATCGTGACTCCAGTCCCAGGGACCACCCGGGACATCGTCCGCGAGACGATCGAGATCGGCGGTCTGCCGGTGACCCTCGCCGATACCGCCGGTCTGCGGGCGAGCGTGGACGTCGTGGAAGGGATCGGGATCGAGCGGGCGCGGGAGGCGGCGCGGACGGCGGAGATCGTCCTCTACCTCGTCGACGGCGTTGCCGGACTGACGGCGGAAGACGAGGCGGAGCTTGCGAGGCTCGACAACGTCGAGGTCGTTTTCACGAAAGCGGACCTTGCGCTCCGCCCGGGACTTTCCATAAGTGCCGTATCGGATCAAGGGATTGACGAGCTGTTGGTGAGGCTTGACGAGCTCGTTCGGGCGCGTTTTGTCTCGCCCGAAGGCGCGCTCGTCAATGAAAGGCAGCGGATCGCCGTCACCGATTGCCAGGAGGCGCTCACAGCCGCACGAGGGGCGCTCGACAGCGGCCTGGACGAGCAAGTTATCGTCGTCGATCTCTACCGTGCGGCGAATGCTCTTGGTGTCTTGACGGGCGTCATTACGCGGGAAGACGTCCTCTCCGAGATCTTCGGAAAGTTTTGTATCGGCAAGTGATGTTCCACGTGGAACATGACTCACCTTGACGTCATCGTGATCGGCGGTGGGCACGCCGGAGCGGAGGCGGCGCGCGTTTGCGCCCGCGGCGGCCTCCGTGTCGGCATGATCACGATGGTCAGAGATGCCGTCGGCCGAATGTCGTGCAACCCGGCCATCGGCGGACTCGCGAAGGGAAACCTCGTCAAAGAGATCGACGCTCTCGGCGGCCTCATGGGAGAGGCGACCGATCGCTCCGGCATTCAATTCAAGATCCTCAACCGTTCCAAGGGACCCGCCGTCCAGGGGCCGCGCGCGCAGTGCGACCGTGACCTCTATGCGGCTGCCGTGCAGGAGATCCTGGCCGCCGAACCGAACCTCGCCATCATCGAGGGCTCTGTCCAATCGCTCCTCATCGACGGCCGCGCCGTTCGCGGCGTGGCTCTCACCGACGGCACCCGACTCGAAGCACAGGCCGTCGTCGTCACCACCGGCACCTTCCTCCGTGCGCTCATGCACTCAGGCGAGCAGAAGACCGTCGGCGGCCGCTTCGGCGAGCCGTCTGCCGAGACCCTCTCCGATTCCCTCCGCACCCTCGGGCTTCAACTTGGCCGGCTCAAGACCGGCACGCCTCCGCGGATCGATCGCACCACCGTCGACTTCGCGCGCCTCGAAGAAGCGCCCGGGGACGAGGATCCTCGGCCGTTCTCCATCCTCACGGATCGGCTCCCGCAGCCACAGGTTCTCTGCTGGGTCACCTATACGGCCGCCTTTGCTCACGACCTCATCCGCGCGAATCTCCACCGCGCGCCGATGTACTCCGGCCAGATCCGCGCGGCCGGTCCGCGCTACTGCCCATCGATCGAGGACAAGGTGGTCCGTTTCGCCGAGAAGGAGCGCCATCAGATCTTCGTCGAGCCGGAGGGGCTCGAACATCCGTGGCTGTACATGAACGGCATCTCAACGTCTCTGCCGGCCGACGTCCAGGACGCGGTCGTGCGATCGCTGCCGGGATTCGAGCGGGCAAAGATCGCCCGCTACGGCTACGCCGTGGAGTATGACTTCGTCAATCCCGAGCAGCTCATGCCGACGCTCCAGGTCCGCGGCGTGGAGGGGCTGTTCCTGGCCGGACAGATCAACGGCACCTCCGGCTACGAGGAGGCCGCCGCGCAGGGGCTGCTCGCCGGGATGAATGCGCTGCAGGCCGTGCGGGGAGGGGACCCGATCGTACTCCGCCGAGACCAAGCCTACGCGGCGGTGATGATCGATGATCTCGTCACCCTCGGGACGGAGGAGCCGTATCGGATGTTCACGTCTCGCGCGGAGCATCGACTGCTCCTCGGATGTGACTCCGCCTATGAGCGTCTTTCGCCGATCGCGGAAGGCCTCGGCGTGCTCGATGACGAGCGACGACGCCGGGTCGAGGCGCGCGTGG
>CAZLGP010000120.1:0-34107 GCA_964558905.1 uncultured Thermoanaerobaculia bacterium
GTGGCTTCGCCCGTGGCCCGTGGCCCGTGGCCCGGCCCGGGCCCGGGCATCTCGCACACCCGAAGACAGACCCGCTCACGGGCAACGGCTCACGGGCAACGGGTCACGGGCAACGGCCACTCACGGATTCAGCTGCTGCGCTTCCCTGGCGTTCTTGATCGTGACCGCGAGGATGGCGATCGGAACGCCCCAGGCCACGAGCTTGCGGAAGACCTTCGGCAGACCGAAGCCGACGATGACCCCGAGGACGGCACCGCCGGCGATCAGGTGTGGGGCGTAGCTACGGGCGAGCGTCTTCGGATCGAGCGTCGTCCGGAGATGCTGATCCAGCTCGTCGATGCGGTTGCCGACGCCGTCCCGGGCACGCACGATCGCCCGCTGAATGTGTTCCTTCTGTTCGGCCATCTAACGACTCCTCGCTCGAGCCACGTCGGCTTTGATCGTGTCGATATCGGTCCTGATGTGCTCGATCGACTCGCTCGGGACGAAGTTCACGTCCTGGAGCTTCTTCTTGCCCAGCAGCACCAGAACGCCGGCCGCGACGAAGAGCAAAACCGTCACGATCAACGACGACAGCCACGGCGGCGCGCCCAGCGCGATCATCCCCAGAGTGATCGTCACGAAGAGGAAGGCCAGGCCGATCAGGCCGAGAAAGAGCGCGCCGGCCATCATGGCGGCGCCGCTTCCCAGCTTCGATGCCGACTCCTTCAGCTCGAGCTTCAGCAGCTCGATCTCGCTGCGGAACAGCATCGACAGGTCGGCGGTGAGGTCTTTGATGATCGTGCCGAGTGAACGCTCGGCCTCGGTAGCGGTGTAGTTGCTCATGACGCAAACTCCTGAGAGCAAAAGAGTGGCCAGTAGCATATCGTTACGGCAGTCGGAGATGACGCACACCGTAGAGTTGGTGAAGGACTTCCGCTTCGAAGCCGCACACTTCCTCCCCAACGTACCGGAGGAGCACAAGTGCCGCCGCATCCACGGCCACTCGTTCCGAGGGGAGGTCGCCGTCCGCGGACCGCTCCATCCCGAGCTGGGCTGGGTGATGGATTTCGCCGATCTGAAGCGAGTCGTCGACCCGATCGTGCACCGCCTCGACCACTACCTCCTGAACGACATCGAAGGGCTGGAGAACCCGACCTCCGAAGTCGTCGCGATCTGGATCTGGAATCAGCTCGCCGGAAGTCTGCCGCTGCTGGCTCGAGTGACCATCGAGGAGACCTGCACGAGCAGGTGCCATTACTACGGATAGGACGAATGGGACCTATGCGACGAATGGAACCGATGAGACGAATGGGGAAACCGGGAAGAGAATTCTTCCGGTCCTCCCCGGTGCCGGCCTCGGTGCTCCATGAGGGTGTCATCCTGAGCCGCGTAGACGGCGAAGGACCTTCTCCGTTGCGTGCTGGAAGGTCCTTCGCTGTCTACGCAGCTCAGGATGACACCCGTTTTTGCCGCGCAGACTCCTAGGCGCGCTCTCGTAGCGGGACGAACCTTACCGCCTCCAGCCTTCGCCTCTCGAGCTTTCCGCCCTTCCGCTCGATCAGCCATAAGTGCTGCAGCTCCGCCGCCCCGACGGGGATGATGCACCGTCCGCCCTCCGCGAGCTGCTCCAGCAGTTCCTCGGGAACGTGCTCCGGCGCCGCCGCGGAAAGGATTGCTTCGAAGGGTGCTTCGTCGCGGAACACCTCCACGCCGTTTCCCACGCGCAAGACGACGTTCGCGACGCCGCGTTGCTCGAGCCGGTCGCGAACCGAGGCCGCCAGTTCCGGCTCGAGCTCCGCGCTGTAGACGATACGAGCCAGCCGCGCGAGGATCGCCGTCTGGTATCCGGAGCCCGTCCCGATCTCCAGGACCTTCTCGTCGCCCGCCAGCTGGAGCATCTCGGTCATGGCCGCGACGATGAACGGCTGCGAGATCGTCTGGCCGCGCACCAGCGGCAGCGGTGTGTCGTCGTACGCGGAGGCCCGCAGGTGGGGCGGCACGAACCACTCCCGCGGCGTCCGGCGAAACGCTTCGATCACACGCGGATCGCTCACCCCTCGGGCCGCGAGCTGGTCGCGGATCATTCGCTCGTTCGAATCCATCGCCACGGTCCGGTGCAAACTTCGCGCGTGGTCCGTCTCCTGCAGCCTCGTCCCTGACCATGCGCATCGGCATCATCGTCGATTCGGCCGAGCAGCCAGCGTGGATCAGGCACGTCATCGACCACGTTCGCGAGCGTCATGAGCTCGCGTTCGTGAACGATGTGGACACGCCTGCGGACGTCGTGCTCGCATTCGCCCCCTTTTCCGGTGAGGCATGGACGATCGACCAAGACGTCGGCACGATGACCGCGGTCATCCGTTCTCGCGATGAGATCATCGCCAGCACGACCGCCGCGCAGCGCCCGGCGTCCCGCCGCATCGCAGAGGACCGTCTCGGATGGCGCACGGCGTCGATGATCGAGCACGCGCTGCAGAGAAGCGAGCCGGAACGACGGGCCCCCGCCAACCGCCAACCGCCAACCGCCAACCGGCTCCTGGCCTTGGCGAGAGAGAAGATCCGCTATCGCTTCATGCGCGAGCACTGGAGCGTCGCCTTCCGGTTCGGCGACGGCGCATTCTGCGAGCTCGTCCCCCCGCGTAACCGTTTCTGGGCCGATCCGTTCGTCGTCACGGACGGCGACCGTGCCTGGATCTTTGTCGAAGAGCTCGTCTACCCGGTCAAGCGCGGCTTCATCTCGGTGTTCGAAGTACGGCGCGACGGAACGTGGTCCGCGCCGCGCCCCGTGCTCGAGCGTCCGTATCACCTCTCCTATCCCTGCATCTTCCGCTGGGACGGCGCGTTCTACATGGTTCCCGAGACGAGCGCGAACCGCACCATCGAGCTCTATCGGGCCACGGACTTCCCGATGCGATGGGAGCCGGACTCGGTGTTGATGCGCGACATTCGCGCCGTCGATGCCACGATCTTCGAGGCGGCCGGCCGGTGGTGGATGTACTACGCGACCACCGGCAGCGATCACGACAAAGACTTCGACCGCCTCTGGCTCCGTCACGCGCCGTCGCCCCGGGGCCCGTGGACGCCGCATCGACTGAATCCGCTGCTGTGCGACGTCGTGGGGGGTCGGCCGGCGGGACGACCGTTCCTCCGCGACGGCAAGCTTCTCCGCGCGGGACAGATCGGAACGCCGTGGTACGGCTACGCCATGCAACTGCGCGAGATCGTCACTCTGACGCCGGACGCATGGGAAGAGCGCGAGGTGGCGATCCTCCGGCCCGACTGGAGCCGCGGCCTCGACGGCACACACACCTTCAACGTCGACGGCGAGGTCACGGTCATCGACGGGCTCCGGATGCGCTGGGGCAGCCGCCGAGTTCAGTAGGGTCTGACCCTACTGAGCTCGCAATGGCCGCGCACTTGCAATGCGGCCTCGACGGGTGAATCGAACGAGCCGTCACGGAACCGCCGAGGAAGTTCTGCTCGCGCTGCGTACGCGCTGGCCGATCATCGTGCTGGCGACGATCCTCGCCGCGCTCCTGGCGTGGCTCATCGGCACGATCCAGCCGAGGCGCTACCGGGCCAGCACTTTTGCGGCGATCGTGCCGCTCGCTGACAAGCTGGACACCGAAGAACAGATCCGGGCGACCCAGGCCCTGGACCAGCGCACGATCGTGGCCACGGTGGCGGCACTCGCCTCCATGCCGGCCGTCTCCGATGCGGCGATTCCGCCTGCTGACAAGGGCTATTCCGTCCGGGCAGTGGTGCTGCCGAACACGAACGTCCTGCGCATCGAAGTCGACGGTGGGAACGCTGGCCGCGCCGCCGCCCTCGCCAATGGCGTTCCGGCGCTGCTCTCCGCGAGGACGGGCGCGATCTTCGGACTCTACGGCGTGAGCGTCGTCTCTCCCGCGCACGGCGCGGAGCTCATTTTCCCGCGCATGGAGCGCATCATCGCCGCCGGACTGGTGGTCGGAATGATCATCGGCCTCACCGTCGCGTGGCTTCTGACCGCGATCCGGCGCCCGGCGGTCGCGACCGGCCCACAGGGCCCGACGACTTCGCCATGACTCCCGAGGGCCGGCGTACCGCCGTCCGCTACGCGATCGCGCTCGATCTCATCGTCATCGCCACCGGTGTTGCGCTGCTCCTGCCTCCCGTGGCGGCAGCACTCATCGCCTGTCTGCTCGTCGCCGTGGTCGCCGGTGTGTGGCTCTTCGGCCGACAGGGCGGCATCACCACCACGATCGGCGCGCTGATCGTCCTCGGCTTCGTGTTCGGCGACGTCGCACGCCTGCAGGACTACGTCTTTTTCACTCTCGCCGCGGTCGCCGCCAGCGAGGGAATTCCGCGCCTCCGCTCGGCCGCCAAGCACGTGGTGGTTGCCGAGCCGCCGCGTCCGGAGCGCATCCCTCCTCCGTGGCTGTGGACGCTCGCGTTGCCGCTCCTGGTGGTGCTGCTGTACTCGGATCTCTCCGAAGTCCTCATCACACGCCTCGGCTTTTCCATCCTGCAGCTCGCGATCGTCGCGACCGCCGCGGTGATCTGGTTCTATCGCGATGCGCTCCAACCATGGCGGATCGTCCTGCAGCCGCTCACGCTCATCCTCGGCGTCTACACCGCGATCCTCTTCGTGAGCACGGTGTGGGCGGACGATCTCTGGCTCGCCGATGAGAACGTCGTGAAAGCGATCAAGAGCCTGCTCCTCTACTTCGTCATCGCGGCCCTCGCGTCGTCGTGGCCGGCGCTGCGACGAAGCATGATCGCCATGGTCGTGACCGCGGCGGTCCTGGCGTCCATCTCGATCGTGCAGGTCGGCACGGTCAACACCTTCGGCGAGCTCGGCGGACTCGCGACCGTCGCGTACGGGACGATCTACGAGGAATCGACGGCCGCGCGTGCCGCAGGGCCGGTCGGCGACGCGAATTTCTACGGCCAGATCCTCGTCCTGGTCCTTCCCCTTGCCGCGGCCGTCGCGTGGACGTCAGCCCGGCGCCGCTGGCAGTTCTTCTGGCTCGCGGCAGGTCTGATCATCGCAGGCGGCGTGCTCGTGACGTACTCGCGCGGCGCGATGCTGGGCATGGCCATCATGACCGCGATCGCGCTGTGGGCGCTGCACGTTCCGCTCACGCGCGTGGCCCTCGGCACCGCGATCATGCTCGTCCTCCTGGTCCTCGCACCGGGGAACGTCGGCCGCCGGTTCATGACCATCGAGATGCTCATCCCGAAAGAGGAGGCGTATACGCCGCCCGAGGCGTCGTTCGAGCGGCGGAAGCTCGTCACGAACACGGCCGCGATCATGTTCGATCACAACCTGCTCGCCGGCGTCGGCACGGGCAACTACGAGACGTTCTTCGATCGGTACTCGAACCTCGCCGGCTCGTCGGCCGAGCATTTCTATCGCGCCGGCGATCCCCAGAACGCGCATTCGCTCTACCTCGAGATCGGCGCGGAAACAGGACTCCTCGGATTGGTGGCATTTGCCGCCGTGGTCTTCGTCGCATACGGCCAGCTGCGGCGCGCGCGGGGCGACCTCAGGGAGCGACGGGATCCGAACGCGCACATCGCGCTCGCGCTGATGATCGCGGTCGCCGGCTATCTCATCACCAGTATCTTCCTCCACGGCGGATTCCAGAGGTACTTCTACATCCTTCTCGCGTTCGTCGCGGCCGTGAGCCGCATCGCGTCGGAGGAGGCCACCGAGCCGTGACCACGACGAGTGAGCTCGGGCCGAGCACGGCGCGTGCGGCGACGTGGGCGTTCCTCTCCTCGACCGGCGCGCGCATCGTCACGCTCATCAGTCTGACGCTGCTCGCACGGCTCCTCGCGCCGCAGGAGTTCGGCCTGCTGGCCTTTGCGATGGCGTACATCGTCTACGTCGAGACCATCGGGGACCTCGGCAGCGGCACGGCGCTGATCTACTGGCCCGACCGCCGCGAAGACGCCGCGCAGGTCACGTTCATCATCAACGTCGCGGCGGGCGTCTTCTGGTGTGTCACGACGCTGCTCGTGGCACCGTTCGTCGCCGGCTTCTTCAACGCCCCCCAGGGCACGCCGCTCGTGCGCGCTCTCGCGTTCGGATTTCTCATCCGCTATCTCGGCAACACCCACGACGCGCTCACGCGCAAAGACCTTCGCTTCCAGGCGCGGGCCCTCCCCGAGCTGGCGATGGCGGCGGTGAAAGCGGCCGTGGCGCTCTTTTTCGCGTGGCGCGGCTTCGGCGCATGGAGTCTCGTCTGGGGACATCTCGCCGGACTGTCCGCGTCGACGCTCTTCTTCTGGATCGTGACGCCATGGCGGCCGAAGTGGCGGCTCCCGAAGGATCTCTTCAAGCCGATGCTCGCCTACGGCCGCGGAATCATCTTCGTCAACATCCTCGGCGCGGTGCAGGATCAGACCGACATCGCGATGATCGGCCGTTGGCTGGGGATGACCGCGCTGGGGCTCTATCAACTCGCGGGGAAACTTCCCGAGGCGACGGTGATGGTGATCGTGCGCGTGGCCAGCCGGGTCCTGTTGCCGGCCTTCTCGCGCGTCTCCGCCTCGGGCGAGAATCCGAAAGTGGCCTACCTCGCCGCGGCGCGATACATCGGCGCGATGACGCTGCCGATCGTAACCGGCCTGGCGATCCTCGCGCGGCCCTTCGTGCTCACGCTGTTCGGCGAGCGGTGGATCTCGGCGGCGCCGATCGTCACCGCGTTGGCGATCCTGGCCGGGGTCCGCGCGCTCGGGACGCACCCGGGCGACGTGCTCAAAGCCACCGGACGGGTGGGAACGCTCGCGCGGATCGAGGTCTGCCGGGCCATCGTGATCGTCATCGTGGTCCTGATCGCGGTGCGGTTCAGCGCCGTTGCGGTGGCGGCGAGTCTCGCCATGGTCGACGGGGCGGCGATGGTCGTCGCGCTCGCGCTCACCGCGCGTGCCATCGGCGTGTCGTTCCGCGAGCTCACGCGCGCGTACGCGCCGAGCGTCATCTCCGCCGCGGCGATGGCGGCGGTGCTCCTCGCCTGGCGGCACTACGGGCCGGAGCTTTCGCCGGCCGCCGATCTCGTGCTCGCCGTCATGCTCGGCGGATTCGTGTACGTCGGCGCGGTGCGGCTCACCGACCCGCCGATGCTCGGCGAAGTGCGACGGATGTTCTTCGCGCGGAAGGTGTAATGCAGAGTCGGAGGCGGCGCCTCCGGTTTCCAGCCGGACCACCGGCACGTCAGCCGCCGAGACGGCGGCGGTCCGGCGGTCTCGAGACGCTCGTCGCTGTCACTCCCAAATGTATCCGTTGCATTCGCACACGAAAATCCGTATTATTTGCACACTTCAGAAAAGCGCGCTACAGTCGAGTTCGGTCAACCGACTCAACCATTTACGCAAAATTCTGAAATACTCGGTCGCAGTGATTGTTTCGGCCGAATAACAATTAGCGGTCACACGACAAAGGCAAACCTCCGGTGACGGGGGGACGCAAAGCCAAACGGGTCTGAAACGTCAGACGGCTGGGTTACCGAACGTGATCGAAGGGCGATGACGGCGTAAGCCGTTCCTTCCTTTGATCTCCTGCTTCATCAGGGCGTCCGGCGCGAACGAAAGTGATCGCATCGGAGGCTCTGATGCGACGTTCGAAGCACTTCTTCACTGCTCTTGCGGTCGTCCTCTTTGGTGCCACGGCCCATGCCGCGGATCGCTACGTCTCGACGAGCGGCAATGATGCCAACGCCGGGACCCTCGCCGCGCCTCTCCGCACGATCACCCAGGCCGCGGCCGTCGCCCAGCCGGGGGACACGATCCACGTGCGCGGCGGCGTCTACACCGGTCGTGTGAAGATCTACTCGAAGGGCACCGCCTCGGCGCGCATCACGTTCCGTCCCTACAACAGCGAGAAGGTCACCCTCGACGGCGCCGGCGTGCCGTCCGACAAGGCCGTGGTCTCCCTGAACGAGGCCGAATACGTCGACTTCAACGGCTTCGAAGTGCGCAACGCTCCCTACATCGGCATCCTCGGCTGGTACGCGAAGAACATCCGTATCCTGAACAATGACGTGCACGGCACCGTTCGCGGCGGCATCTGGGTCGGCGCGGACACCATGGGCTATAGCTCCGACATCACCGTCTCCGGCAACTCGGTGCACAACACGGTGCTCGAGAACCAGTACCACAACATGGGCGGCGGCGGCTGGGCCGGCGCGGTCGTGGTGTCGGTCACCGAGCGCGCCACGATCACCGGCAACCGCATCTGGAACAACGACGGCGAAGGGCTCATCTCGCTGCGGAGCAACCATCACGTCATCCGCGACAATCAAATCTGGGACAACTTCAGCGTCGAGCTCTACATCGACAACAGCCGCTTTGCGACCGTCGATCGGAACTTCGTCTACAACACGGGCAACCCGCGCTACCTCCGCGACGGGAGACGCGCCGCCGGCATCGCCGTGGCGAACGAGACGAACTCGAACATGAACCCATCCAGCGACAACCTGTTCTCGAACAACATCGTCGTCGGAACGCGCTGGGGGTTCTACTACGGGGCCTGGGAGAGCGGCGGCGGCTTGCGGAACTCGAAGGTCGTAAACAACACCTTCTACGGCACGACCGACGCGATCATCGAGATCGAGAACGACGCGCACGCGAACAGCGTCGTGCAGAACAACATCTTCAACGCCGTCGGCTCGCCCACGCCGCGCTACACCGGCGCAGGCACGGGCGTCACGTACGCGAACAACGTCTGGTACGGCGGCACGGCCGGTACGGCGTCGAGCTCCACCGACGTGCTGGCCGATCCAATGCTGGTCAACCCGGGTGGATGGACCGCGGCCGACTATAAGATCCGAGCCGGCTCCGCCGCGATCTCCAGGGCGCTCAATGTGACCTCACTCGTCTCCACCGACCACTTCGCGGCGCTGCGCGCGACGCCATTCGACATCGGCGCCCACCAACTCGGCACCGGGACGAGCTCGGACCTCATTCCGCCGTCCGTTCCGCTCAACCTCCGCGCGACGAACGGCCACGCGACCTCCGTCACCATCGCCTGGGACGCGGCGACTGACAACGTCGGCGTCACCGGCTACACGATCGTCCGCAACGGCGTCCAGATCGCAAGCACGGCCGCCACCACCTGGACCGACAACACCGTCACGGAAGGGAAGTTGTACGCGTATCAGGTGCGCGCGGTCGACGCGGCGGGAAATCGCTCCGCCGCCAGCGCGGTCCTCACTCTCGCGTGGAACTCCTCGGATGCCGAGGCGCCGAGCGCGCCCACGGCGTACTTCCGCGGCGCGACGAGCAGCACCGTCGAGATCGGCTGGTCTCCGGCCACCGACAACATCGGCGTCTCCGAATATCGCGTCTACCGCGGCAGCGCTCTGGTCGGCTCCACGAGCTCACGACGCTTCACCGATCAAGGCCTCGACCCTCTGACCACGTACACGTACGTCGTCGTCGCCGTCGACGCCGCCGGCAACACGACGATCAGCAACGAGGTCACCGCGATCACGAAGGCAGCCCGCAAGAAGCGCGCGGCGCGGCACTGACCAGAAACCGCTGTCATCCTGAGTGCCTCTGAGCGGCAGAAATGTCAGGCGCGTCGCGCCGCCCGAAGCCGCGACCGTCGAATCCAGCGGAGACGTGCCGCAAGGCGGAGCAACCAGCGCTGCCGGCCGTGCCGGCCGGCACGAGTCGTGTTTACAGGACAGCGGTGGCGCAGCCATCACTGTCGTATCCGCTCGCACTGCTCGTCGATCGCCAGACCGCGATTCCGCCGAGCGACCGTCTTCTTCACGTCATCTCCCTCGACGATGAACCGCTCCTGTCCGGGCGCGTCCTCTTCGCGACCACCTCGCGCTTTCTCCGCGAGCCGCTCCGGGTGCTGCGGCACTTCTCGCCTCGGGCGATCTACCTCGCGCAGACGCTACGCCAGCGCGGCATCGCCGAGGTTCGCGCGGCTGACCAGCGTCTGCAGAGCGCGGCGAAAACCATCGAGTCGCTGATCGACGCGCCGCCGCTCGATCCCTTCCTTCTCGATCTCGACTGGACGCCGCTCGGCGCGCGATCGCTCGGCATCCGTTGGATCTCCAGCCGCCTCGATGCTGCGGTTGCGGAAGTCGTGATCGACGGACTCCGCGACGTCATCGTGAAACAGCATCGCGCCGAGCCCGTGGTCGAGCGGGCTCGTCACGAGGCGAGCACGCTCGCACGGCTGCCGAACGTCCCTCGCGTCCTTCTTTTCGACGAGCCGCGCGCGACGATCGTCATGGAGCGCGCGCCGGGGATTTCGCTCGATCGCCTCTTCGCGCGCGCCGAGCCGCAACATCTCCTCCACGCACTCGAGCGCGCCGGCGCCTGGCTGCGCGAGATGCAAGAGGCGACGCTTGCCGCCGCCGACGGCACCGCCCTTCTGCGCCATCTCCTCGCGACGGCGGCGACCGATGCGAACGGCGACGCCAGTCTTCTCCGCGCGCTCGATCGCGGAATCGCCATCCCACCGGTCGTCGGCCATCACGGCGACTACTGGCCGGGAAACATCTTCGTCGACGACGAACGCGTGACCGTCATCGACTTCGAGGGCTTCCGCGAGGGGCTTCCGCTCGAGGACGTCGCGTACTTTCTCATTCGCGTCGAGCTGCTCGCGCGACGCTTCCGTGTGCGCGTGCCCGGTCTCGACGCGGCCTTCCTCCGCGGCTATGGCGACGTCGACCGTGACGCTCTCTGCCTCTTCACCGTCACCAAGGGGCTGCGCACGCTCGCGAACGACACCGGCGGAAACCTCCCTCTCCCCCAGCGCCTGTGGATGCGCAATGTCATCCGTGGGGCCATCCGGCGCGCCATTTGCTGAATCCGCCGGACTAGTGTCGTGTCAGGGCTGAAAACGTGGGTTGTTTGCGAGCGCCGGTGGGCTGGATGCAAGCCGCCGCGACGCAGGCGATGCTGGGACATCGTCGAGGAGCAGCGGCGCAGCAGACGGCCCGCCGTCGCCGCAAAGAACCCACGTTTTCAGCCCTGACACGACACTAGGCAGGGAGAACGCATTGAAACGATTTCTATTCGTCGCACTCGCCGTCACGATTCCGCTGTCCGGCCAACCGCTGGAGAACGAGAACGAGCAACGCCTTTTTCGCCACGAGGTCGAGCTCCAGCTCTGGCGTTTCGGCAACTTCTTTCAGGCGCGCGAGGGGCAGCCGGAAGAGGGCGTGAACGGCGTCGGCGTCGATTACCGGGCCGCGTATCGAAGGGCACCGGGACAGCCTGACTTCTTCGCCGGCGTCAACGTTCTCAACTATGCGGGCGACGCCGGCCAGACCTCGTACGGCGCCCGGGTCGGAGCCTCGTACTACGGCAGTACCCATTCGTACTACGTCTCTCTCGACCGGCAGGAGAACGGCTATTCCTTCGACGTGGGGGACCAGACGGCGTCGGCGAGCATCACCGCGCTCAGCGGCCAGTACAGTTATCGCATCGCTTCCGACTGGGACGTCGGAGCCGACACCTATCTCGAGTGGCAGCGCTTCGACCTGGAGACTGGCTTCGAGAACGACTACCAGAGCCTCGGCGCGCAAGTCCGCTATCGCGGCCTCGGCCGGGTGTTCCGTCCCCGCCTCGGCTACGTCGTCGGCCAGCGCGACGTGCAGACCGACGCCCAGAGCTATGACGACCGCTACTGGTACGTGCAGATCGACACCGTTCCGCTGGAGCGCGTGACCGCCTCGGTTCGCTATCGCGATCGCACCCGCGAATACAGCGGCGCGCGCACCGACGATCGCGATCAGTGGCGCGTCCGCGGCCTGTTCCGCCAGACGGAACGCCTCGCCTGGACCGCGTCGTACACACGCGAACGGACGTCGTCGTCCGACCCGGGACGAGGCTCCTTCGACACCGACGTCCTCTTCGCCGGCTTCATCATCGGCTTCTAAATCCATCTACTGGCAGTCGTTTTGCTCAACACCACTATGGCGGTTTGTGCTTCAGCAACACAACGCAGCCCCCGGCGCCCCTATGACCGAATTCCACATCGACTACGAGGTACCCCAAAACCACGGCCTTTCCCCCGAGGAAAAACGCCTTCGTCAACTCCAGCGCCGTGCGAGAGGCATCGTCCTTTCCGACGACACCGGCTCCGGCACCTACTACTACGACCTCACCACCCGCCATCCGGTCGCGGGACGCATCAAGCGCCTGTTCGACATCGCGGTCGCGCTGATCATCATCACCGCGATCTCGCCCCTGCTGCTGGCGATCATGGCCCTCATCAAGCTCACCAGCCCGGGCCCGATCATGTTCCATCAGAGGCGCATCGGTTTCCGCTGCAACGAGTTCGGGATCTTCAAGTTCCGGACGATGGTCGCCGGCGCCGACAGGATGAGCGTCGGCGGAGGCGATAACTTCGTCAAGCCCAAGAACGATCCGCGGGTCACGCCGATCGGGCGTTTCCTTCGCAAGTACAGCCTCGACGAGCTGCCGCAGCTCTTCAACGTGCTGGAAGGATCGATGAGCCTGGTCGGCCCGCGCCCGTTGCTCATGTCCGACCTCGAGAAGCTGCCCTTGCGCACGCGCCTGAGCCGCTTCTCCATGCCCCCCGGATGCACGGGACTCTGGCAGGTCAGCGGACGAAGCGACTGCACGGATGCGAAACGGATGCAGCTCGACCGCCAGTACGTCGAGCGGTGGAGCCTGAAACTCGACTGGGAAATTCTGCTAAGAACGATCGATGTCGTTTTCACCGGACGCGGCGCGGTGTAACGATCAGGACAAGACTCCGCCGCGGACGGGAGGACGGCTGACGAAAGGAAACGTGGCCGAGATCCTCAACGTGCAGGAAGAAACGACGAACGCGGCGCCGCCCGCGGCCGACTCCGGTCCGCACGTCCGCACGGCGATCGCCGTGCTCATGACGCACTTCCCGCGCATCGACGAGACCTTCATCCTCCGCGAGATCAACGAGCTGGAGCGCAAAGGCCAGCCCGTCGTCGTCGTTCCGATCGTCCGAGTCCCGGCGCGCATCGTCCATGAAGAGGCGAAGCCGTGGATGCGGCGCGCGCTCCTCACGCCCCTTCTCGATGCCGCGATCCTCGGCTCGAACGTTCGAGCCCTGCTGAAAGCCCCCTTCCGTTACCTGCGTATCTTCTTCACGATCGTCCTCCGTACGATGTGGCGTCCGTCGACGCTGCTCCGCAGCGTCGGACTCTTCCCGAAAGCCATTCACCTCGCGCATGTGCTCACCTCGATGGGGGTCGAGCACGTGCACGCGCACTTCGCCAGTCACGCCACGACTGCCGCGTGGGTCATCTCTTCGATCAGCAAGATCACCTACAGCTTCACCGTGCACGGTCCGGACGTCTTCGTGCACCGGCTGCTGCTGCGCGAGAAGATCGCCGGCGCGAAGTTCGTCCGCTGCATCTCGACGTTCAACAAGGCCTTCCTCACCGGCCTGTACCCGAACGTCTCCCGCGGCAAGCTGGAGGTCGTCCGAACGGGAGTCGATCCGAATGTTTACGACGAGGCCTCGCGGTCCGCGCGGCGAACGACCAAGACGCGCGCGGTGCAGATCCTCTCGCTGGCCGCGCTCACGCCCCATCGCGGGTTTCCCGTGCTCATCGACGCATGCGATCGCCTGATCAAAGCCGGCTTCGACATCGAATGCCGGATCGTCGGTGATGGCCGCCTGCGCCGGGTCACCGAGCAGTGGATCGGCCGTCGCGGCCTCACCGACCGCGTCCGTCTCCTCGGCGCGCTCCCGCAGCATGAGGTGGCCCGTCTCATGGGGGAAGCGGATATCTTCGTCTTCCCGAGCATCATCGCCGTCGATGGGCAGATGGACGGCATCCCCCTGTCCCTGATGGAAGCGATGGCCGCCGGAAAGCCCGTCATCGCGTCCGCGATCTCGGGCATCCCCGAGCTCGTGAAGCACGAAACCAACGGCCTGCTCGTCGACGCCGCGTATCCGCAGCGCATCGAGACCGCGATTCGCCGACTCATCGATGATCCCGCGCTGCGGGAGCGTATGGGCGCTGCCGGTCGCCAGACGGTCCGGCAGTTCTTCGACATCCGCCGCACCGCGGCGTCGCTGGCGATGCTGTTGGATCGCACGAAGGAAATCGACCAGCCCCACGCCACGACCGTGGAGCGCATCCGCGAGCTCAACTGGCACAGGTTGAATGCCGTCGCGGTCGGCATCCGCCGCGTGCACGAGCGGCCGGACGCGTATGTGGCCGAGGTCACGATCAGCGACGGCGTGTCGAAGCGGGACGTCATCGTGCGGCAACCCTGCGGCGACTCGCTCGAAGAAGCCCGAGGGTCCGCCCGCCATGAGTTCGAAGTCCTGACGATGCTTCGCGACACGATGAAGGACTCCGTGCCGAACCTGCTCATGTTCGACGAACCGAATGCGGCGCTCGTCGTCGAGCGGGCCGACGGCAAGTCGCTCGCCGGCATCCTCCGTGAAGGCCCCGGACGGCTCGCCCCCGCGCTGCGCAAAACGGGGGCGTGGCTGCGAACACTTCAGGAGCAGACCCGCAACGAAGAAGACTGGCGGCACATCGTCACGGGGATCACGGTCCTCGCGCTGCAGGACCTCGACCTCGCGGCGGCGGCCGACCGCGTCGTGCTCCGCCGCTGGACCGCCATCAGCGAGCGCCTGCGCAAGCTCGAGGCGAACGTCGCCGAGCACCGCCGGCCCGTCGTCGGCCATCACGGCAACTTCATCCCCGAGAACATCTTCATCGGGAGTCGCCGCATCGACGTCGTCGACTTCGGCAGGTATCGCGAAGGGCTGCCCCTCGAGGACGTCGCCGAGCTGCTGTTGCAGCTCCAGCTCCGTGGCGCTGCTCGTGCGACGCGGTGGTTTCTCGAAGGCTACGGCACGACACTCGACTCCGGTGGAATGCGGCTCTTTACCCTCGCCCGGGCGCTGCGGCTCCTCGCCCGAGGAGGTGTCCGCGACGGCGAGCGCCGGAAGCTGCGGGCGATCATCCTGCGGAGCCTCGGGTGAGCGCACCCGTGCGCCTTCTCTGGCTCGTCGACTCCCTCGGGGCCGGCGGCGCGGAGGCACTCGTCGTCACGTTTGCGCAGGGTATCGATCGGACGCAGCATCAGCTTTTCGTCGCCTGCCTGAGCGGCGCAAACGGCATGAACGCACAGCGACTCGGCGCCGAAGGCGTACCGGTCACCGACCTCCGCGCTCGGAATCTACGCGACATCGGCGCGTTCCGGCGGCTGCTCTCGCTCATCCGCGAGCAGCGGATCGAGCTCATTCATGCTCATCTGACGTACTCCGCGATCTGGAGTGCAATTGCGTCGCGGCTGACCCGCGTGCCCGCGATTGCGTCGCTGCACGTGTCGCCGGCCGCGACGCGCACTCTGGAGGACTCCGCGCGTCACCGCCTCACGACCGACCTGCGCGACCGGATCATGCGGGCAATCCTCAACCGCTGGGCGCGCGCCGTGGTGATGGTCTCGGGCGCTCTCCGCGACGACTATCTCGCGCACGGCCTCGAGTCGCGAAAGATCCGCGTCGTGCACAACGGCATCGAGCTCGATCGCTTTCGCCGCCCTCGCGGGGAAGCGCGCGCCCGTCTGGAGCGCGAGCTCGCGATTCCGAACGGTGCGCCGATCGTCGGCACCGTCGCGGTGCTCCGTCCGAAGAAGGGCATCGAGGTGCTGCTCGAGGCAGCGCGCAACGTACGGCGCGCGACCTTCGTGATCATCGGCGATGGGCCGAAGCGCGAGGAGTGGACGGCGCTCGCGCGGACCCTCGGCGTCAGCGAGCGGGTTCGCTGGGCCGGCTTCAGGACGGATGTCGACTCGCTGCTCGCTGGCTGCGACCTCTTCGTGCATCCGAGCCTCGGCGACGCGTTTCCCACGGTGCTTCTCGAAGCGATGGCCGCGGGCCTTCCCATCGTCGCCTCGCGCGTCGGCGGAATCCCGGAGATCGTGACGGAAGGAGTCACGGGAATCCTCGTCCCGCCCGGCGATGCCGTGTCGCTCGCGTCCGCGATCAACGACGTCCTTGGAAACGACGACACCATGCGCCTCATGCGTGAGGCCGCGGGAGTGCGTGCGTCAAACTTCTCCACGGCCGCCTGGATCGATCGCCTCGCCGCCGTCTATCGCGAGGCCGCGGCTTGAACGAGGCAGGGAGCAGGCGACAGGGCGCAGGGGGCAGTGGACTTCTCCCGCACCCTGCGCCCCGCGCCCTGCCCCCTACGCCCAAAGTCGTCTACCTCGAGCCGGCCGGCAAGGGGGGCATGATCCACTACGCCTTTCAACTCTGTCGCGCGATGGCCTCCCTCGGCGCGGACGTCACGCTCATCACCGAGCGCAACTACGAGCTGGCGACGCTGCCGCATCCGTTTCGCGTCGAGGCCACGATCGACCTTTGGGACCCCAAACCGTCGGGACGGCTGTCGACGCGGCCGTTGGCCGTCGCCGGGCGCAAGTTGCGGCGCCTCGGACGGGCGCTCCGCTACTACCGGCAGTGGCTGCGGCAGATCCGCCGCGTCGCTGAGCTGAAACCTGACGTGGTCATCATCGGCGACATCCGCTTTCCGGTCGATCTCTTCCCGCTGATGTTGCTGCGACGGAAGGCGCGTCAGCTCATCGACCTCTGCCACAATGTGCACCCGTTCGCGAGCGGAGGCGTATTCGACCGCTCGCGTTGGCGCGAGCGCTTCTATCGCCGCATCTACCGTTTGTTCGATCGTGTGTTCGTGCACTTCGAGCGCAACCGCCAGGAGTTCATCCGATCCTTCGGCGTGCCCGCCGATCGTGTCGGGGTGATCGTGCACGGCAACGAGGAGATCTTCCGCGACCTGGCCCGGCCCGACTTCAGCGCGGCCGCGCTCCGGACGCGTCTCGGGATCGACGCAACGGAGAAAGTCGTGCTCTTCTTCGGCACGCTCTCTCACTACAAGGGGATCGATGTCCTGCTCGACGCGTTCCCCGCGATCCATCAGGCAACCGGCGCCCGGCTGGTCATCGCGGGATTCCCCGGCGCGGACTTCGACCTCCACGCGCATCAGGATCGGGTCCGCGAGCTCGTTCCGGTCACGTGGGTGCCGGAGTACGTAGATTCCGCCGAGGTCGTCGCGTGGATGGGACTCGCGTCGGTGATCGTCTTCCCCTATCGCGACATCTACCAGAGCGGTGCGCTGCACGTACCGCAGACGTTCGGCGTACCGATCGTGGCTACGGCCATCGGCGCGATGCGCGACGTCGTCAAAGACAACGTCTCCGGCCTGCTCGTGGCGCCCGAGGATTCCCGCGCCCTCGCCGATGCCGTGACGCGACTCCTGCGGGATCGCGAGCTGGCGCAACGCCTCGGCGCGCGGGCCGCAGAGGATGCCCGTGGTCCATTCGCATGGACCACGGTGGCACGTGCTCTGCTGACCCCGCCTCGTTAGATGAAGCGTTTCATCCGGAAGCTGCAGTCGCTCCTCGTTTACCTCGAAGCGTTCGGGGCGGTCGCCGGTCTGCGCATCTTTCTGCGCAAGCGCAAGAAGCGCGGCACCATCACCTTGCGCATCCCCGGAGTCCCGCACGCGCTGCACCTTCGCGCCGGCACGTCCGACCTGTACATGTTCGAGGAAGTGTTCCTCCAGGGCGAATATGCGATCCGGCAGCAGCTCGATCCGAAGCTGATCCTCGACGTTGGCGCGAACGTCGGTCTCGCCTCGGTCTGGTTCGCGAACCGGTATCCGAACGCGCAGGTCATCGCCGTCGAGCCGGACGCGTCGAATCTCGCCGTGCTGCGGAGGAACGTCGAGCCGTATCCGAACGTGCGCGTGATCGAGGGCGCCGTCTGGTACGAGAGCGCGACCGTTGCGCTCGACGATCAGGGCGACAAGTCCGGCATCCGGGTGCGCGCCGGAGACGGCGGCGTGCGCGGCATGACGGTCGAGCAGATCGCCGGCACAGCCGCCATCGACATCCTCAAGCTCGACGTCGAAGGCGCGGAGAAAGAGCTCTTCGAGCATGACCCCACCTGGCTCGCCAACGTGGGCGTCCTGATGATCGAGCTCCATGACCGTTTCAAGCCCGGCTGCTCGAAAGCGCTCTACTCCGCCCTCATCCACCACGACTTCCGCGAGCTGCGCCACCAGACGGCCAACTGGTACGTGCGTTGAGTGTTGAGCCCTTACTGAACCCCGCGCGCGGCAACGATCACCTGGTATTCGCGGTCGTGATGATCGAGCTCCTCGCGCGTCAGCTCTTCTTTTGCGAGGCCGTGCAGGTAGGCCACCGCGGCCAGGACGTTTCCGTAGGACCGCACCGCGGTATCCTGGAAATGCTCGTCGACGAGTCGCTGCGTGGACGCAACAGTGAAGCGCCAGTAGTCTCCCGTGAGGCCGTCGTCGAAGCTGCTGATCTGGCAGATTCCCGGAACGGTCATCAGGAGCACGCCGCCCTTCCGGAGAGCGGCATGACAGTTCGCCAGCGCCGCCTTAAAGTCGTAGATGAAGCAGAGCGTCTGCGTGAGGATGATGCAGTCGAAGTGATTCCTCGGCAGGGTCGTGGGCGAGGTGAGGTCGCCGACGATCGTGACGCCGGGACCGGCGACGATGCTCACGACCTCGGTCTTCTCGATGCGCGAACCTCCGAAGCGGCGCGCATACGCGTCGGACGCGACCTCGAGCACGACCCCGTGCACGTCCTTCGCGTGTTCCGCGAGGAACATCTCGATGTAGTGCCGGTCGAGCGCCGTGCCGCGGTCGGTGCCGTAGTGCCGCGATTTCGGAGCGTGACTGCGAAAGCTGCCCCAGTCCATCGGGTCGAGGGCCCGCTTCAGTCTCTTCAGGACACTCCGGATCATTTCAATGCCGGCGTCCCGCCGAGCCTCTGCGTCGCCGCGGCGATCGCGTCGATGCACACGAGTCCCCCGTCGGTGAGCTCCGGCTTCGCGAACTCGATCACCATCTCGTCTGCGGTCTGGCCGGCGAACGGATTATCGAGCGTCTGCACCGCGCCGCCGTCGATCTGCAACTGCAACGCGCCGGGAGAGCGCCACGTCGCTTCGACGAGATGCCAGCCCGGCGTGAGATCGATCCAATTCTCGTTTGCGGCGAAAACGCCCTGCGGGTCGCGCCTCGCGATCCGGAGTCGTTTGGACCCCGCGCTTGCGTCGATCTCCACCATCGCCACCTGGCGAATCACGGTCCCGGAACCGTTCTGCAGCGTCATCACCGGCATCGGGTGTGCGGTCCGCTGCGCCATCGCGTCGGCGTTGAGGTAGAACCTCAGCTCCACATGATCGCGTGCTGAACCGGCCGGCGCAATCCTGCGCGACAGCGCGATTCCCTGCGCTCCGGACAGCTCGAGCCCGCCCGCGCCCTCGTACGCGCACGATTGCGTCACCGAGCCGCGTCCGGTGTCCCCCCGCCACCCGGGGGACGCGAGGAGCGTCTGGGGGCAGTTGAATGTGTCCTGTGCGACGATCGCGGTCTGCACTGGGTCGTACATTAGGCGCAAGCCGCCGCCGAGGCGGTCGAGAACGTTCGCGGTGATCCGCTGGACGGTCTCATTGGAGTCCAGCCCGCCGACCCATCCCTGCGTAGCGCCGTTGAAGACCGCGCCGCCGGCCGAGTTCACATGAATGCCCATCGTTCCCCAGCCGAATGACGCCGGCACGACTGCCAGGATGTGGTAATTCAGCGGAGCGTCGTCCGACCCGTCCGGACCGATGATCCCGCCAGCCGGATCGCAGTTGAAGACGACGCCATCGACCTCGAGACCGGCCACGCCGCGGCCGAAGAACGAGCCGTTCGTGAGCGACGTCCCATCGAAGACCCAGTGGGCCGCATCCGTGACGCGGAACGGTGTCCTCTGTGCGAGCGGCTTGAGCTCAAAAGCAGCGGGATTGTCGTTTCGATTTGCGTAGCCACCGTTGCGAAACGACGTGCCGACGATGCGGTTTTCCGGCTGATTCACCGGCGGTGCGTAGAAGTTAGTCGTGACCAGATTCGACGCCGTCTGCAGAGCGGGATCGTATTTCGCGGCGTCGTGCTTGTAGCCGACGAGCAGCCGCTCGTTTTCGTCGAGACGCACCTGCCACCACATCGTGTTCCCGCCCAGGACGGCGAGATGACCGCCGTTGCGGCTGAATTCCTCCAGAGTCGCGCGAGCGGCTGCCGTCCAATACTCGGAATGCCCGACCAGCACGGCCAGGTCATAGCTCGAGAGAACCGCCGGATCCTCCATGTCGGAATCGGTGATCAGCTCGAAGCGGCGATCCTCGCGAGCCATCCAGTCGACGAAGTGCTTTTCCCAACTCGTATATCGGCCGAGTCCGGCATCCTGCGCATAAGGACGGTCCAAGGAGACCTGCAGCGCGCGTTCGGGCCACGTGGCAGGGTACAGAGACTTGCCCCCGAAATCGTTGTAGGCCTGATAGGAGTGCGTCGGTGAGATGAGCACAATGCGGGAGTAGGATCCGGGATTGGACTCGCGCACGACGAAGATGATGTTGCGCTCGCCGAATGCGGTGGGAAACGTGGCGGCGTAGTAGCCGCTGGGCCAGCTTTCCGGCACGTCGACGGTGGTGGTGACCGGCCAGTCGCAGCCCTGCCCGGCGCGTCCTGAACAGTTGCGCGGCGCGGACGCGAGCGTGCGCATCAGGCGAACGTTCGCCGGATCGGCGAGGTTCACGATCTTCAGCGTGAAGGGACTCGAGCTCGTGGCGATGTGCAAGCGGATCGCCGTCCCCTGCACGACGCTCGTACGGTCCGCATACCCTCCTTCGGTGTACGCGATATTGAACGGCGGCTCGGGATGCGAGATTGCGCGCCGCTTCGTACGCACATCGGCGCTGCCGGCGAGCGCGAGCATCGCCAGCGCTGTCATCACGCTCATCAGGGATCGGGACATGGTGTTGGCTCCGGTATTCGCTGAAACAAGAGAGTTTGGTGCAGCGCAGTCGCGAACGCTTTGTGCAAGTTGGTTGCCGCCGTTCCGGATTGCCCACTGGCAGCCAACTCGCAACCGCAATCCGAAACGCGTCATGCTGGCCGTTCTTCTATCCCGTTTCCCCTCAGTTACCGAGACGTTCATCCTCCGCGAAGTCGACGAGCTCGAGCGGCAGGGGCAATCCGTGCGTCTCGTGCCCATGCTCAAAGAGACGCCGTCGGTGATCCATGAGGCCGCCAGACCGTGGACGTCCCGCGCGCTCTATACGAAATACATTTCGTCGCACATCGCCGCCGCAAATCTTCGCGCGTTGATCAAACGGCCCCTTCTTTACGTCTCTCTGCTCGCTCGTCTCGTCCTGGGCACCCTGATGCGGCCGGGAACGCTCCTGCGGACCGTCGCGGTCTTTCCCAAGTCCGTGTTCCTCGCTGAGGAGCTCTCCGGCGAAGGGATCCGTCACGTGCATGCACACTTTGCGACGCATCCGACGACGATGGCCCTGATCATCGCGTCCTTCTCCGACATCACCTTCAGCTTCACCGTACACGCACACGACATCCAGGTCGACCGCAGTCTCCTTCGCTGGAAGCTACGCGAGACGCGCTTCGTCCGCTCGATCTCCGCGTTCAACAAGCGCTTCCTCGAGGAGCGCTATCCACGGGAAGCGGGTGGCAAGGTCACGGTCGTGCACGTCGGCATCGAGCCGGAGAAATACGAGGACAATGCACGCCGCTTCGGCACCGTTGCGCCGGAGACTCCGAAGATCCTCTGCGTAGCCGCGCACCGTCCCTACAAAGGATTGCCGGTCCTGATCGAGGCCTGTCGACTCCTCCGCGATCGAGGCGTCGTCTTCCGTTGCGACGTCCTCGGAACCGGGCCCATGACCGCGGAGCTCGAGCAGCGCATCCGCGAGAGCGGCGTCGACGACGTCATCGGCCTCCTCGGCGCGAAGCCGGAACACGCCGTCGCCGAGATGATGGGCGAGTCGACGCTGTTCGTTCTCCCCAGCATCATCGCCTCCGACGGGCAGATGGAAGGCATCCCGGTCGCATTGATGGAGGCCATGGCCAGCGGGCGGGCCGTCGTCAGTACGTCGATCTCCGGAATTCCGGAGCTCGTCGAGCATGGTGTGAGCGGCCTCCTCGTCCCGCCCGGCGATGCCCAGGCCCTGGCGCAGGCGATGCGCGCGCTGCTGGAAGATCGCGAGCGGGCCCGGGAGATGGGCCGCCAGGGCCAGCAGAAGGTGCGCGCGGAGTTCACGCTCCCGGCCTGCGTTGCGCAACTGCGCGCGCGACTGCAATCGGAGGTGCGTTCGTGATCGCGGCGATCTTCTGGGCCTGCCTCGGTGTCTGCGTGTATGTCTACTTCGGCTATCCCGCACTGTTGTGGGCAGTGAGCCGGGCTCGACCAAGGCCGGTACGCGCGAGCGACGTCACCCCGTACGCGACGTTCGTCATCGCCGCCTACAATGAAGAAAAGGTCATTGCCGAGAAGATCGAGAACTCGCTTTCTCTCGATTATCCGCCCGAGCTCCTCGAGGTTCTGGTCGTCTCCAATGGGTCGGTCGATCGCACGAACGAGATCGTGGCCGGGCACCCCGACCCGCGGGTGCGGCTGCTCGCGCTCCCGCGGCCGGGAAAAATCCAGGCGCTCAATGAGGGTGCGAAGGCCGCGAAGGGGGAGATCCTCGTGTTCACGGACGCCGATTTTCTACTGGACCGCCACGCACTCCGCCTGATGGCTTCGAAATTCGCCGATCCGGAAGTGGGGGGCGTTTGCGGGTCGCGCAATACGAACGTGCGCCGCGAAGGGGACGCCACAGGCGAAGGGGAAGGCTTGTACGCGCGGTGGGACAAGTGGCAGAAGACGCTCGAAAGCAGAATCGGAAGCGTGTTTGCGGCGGACGGGCTGCTCTATGCGATCCGCCGCGAGCTGTACGTGCCGATGGCCGACGTTCACGCGGCGGACGACATCGTCATCTCGACCCGGATCCCGCTGCAGGGCTACCGGCTCCTCTTCGAGCCAGAGGCAACGGCGTTCGAGCGCGCCGGCGTACATGCAGAACAGGAGTTCGGCCGGCGCGTGCGTGTCACCAACCACTCCGTTCGGGGCCTGCTGACGCTGCGTTCGCGCCTCTTCACGCACGGCTTCTATTCGCTCGAGCTGCTGTCGCACAAGCTGATCCGGCACATGATCCCGTTCTTTCTGATCCCGCTGTTCGCGACCAGTGCGATCCTCGCGCCTCGCTCCAAAGTCGCGGCGGCGGCGCTCGCCGGACAAGCGCTCGTGTACACGCTCGCGCTCGCGGGCTGGGCGCTGCGCAATCGTCCCGCGGGCCGCGCCAAGCCGCTCTTCGTGCCGTACTACTTCTGCTTCGTCAATGCCGCGGCGTTTTTCGGGCTGTTATCGATCCTGCGCGGCAATCGCGTCACCGCCTGGGCGCCGCGGGGCGGCGATGCCGTCCCGTCCGCGCCAGAATCATCAGATCCAGCGCCACGCTCCATTCGTTGACTGCGATCAGATGGTCAGCCTTTCATGGCGAAGCGGTCGCACGGTAGCGATCGTTTCGAAGTCGCGATCGCGATGCAAAAGGAGCACGTCGTGCTGCATCGCAATCTGCGCGATGCAGCAATCGATCGGGCTGCGAACCGTCCTTCCCGCCCGCCGAAGGTCGAAATAGATTCGTGCCGCCGCTGCCCAGGAGTCAGGACCGGGCTCGAGATAGTCCTGCGCCTCGAGATAGTCCTGCAGCAGACTCCATTCGCCTTCATCGCGGGCACCCTGCAGAAGCTCCAGTTGTTGAAACCGCGTGAGGGCCGCTTCGTCTCCTTCGAGTGCCATCTCGAGCTTATCTCGCCACCGGCCCGTCCGATCGCGGAGAAGTTCGACCCAGACCGACGTGTCGACGAGAATCATCCTCGCAACTTCCGCAGGGCCTTGGCATCGAAGTTCTTCCTGAAGCGAATCCGCCCCGCGAGATCTGCGAGGTTCTTCTTCTTCCGAGATCTGACGAGCTCCTGCAAAGCAAGGTGGACCACGTCCTTCCTCGTACGGGCCCCGGTGAGCTCCAACGCCTCCTCGATGAGCTCATCGTCCAGCACGATGTTCGTTCTCATGAGCCCCTCCTCGTGTGTATTCGCATGTGTATTGTACACACAGGGAATCCCGCGCTTCCGCGGACGATCGTTCCTGTCCCCTTCCCGCGGATTCAGTGACCGCCGCCGCGCAGCCACTCCACGGTCCGGCGCAGTCCTTCCTCGATTCCGACCGGCTCGGGCAGCTTCGCCGCTTTGCGCAGACGCGTTCCGTCGAGCACGCTGCGCAGCTGCTCGCCCGCCTTTGCGGGGCCGTGCTCGGCCGGCGTGTCGACGCCGAGGGCACGGGTGATGGCGGCATAGAGGTCGTTGACGGACGTCTCGACTCCGGTGCCGACGTTGAAGATCCCGTCGAGCTCGAGCTCGGAGGCGGCCATGTTCGCGCGCACCACGTCCTCCACGAACACGTAGTCGCGGGTCTGTTCGCCGGTCCCGTTGATGCGCGCCTTCTGTCCGTCGAGGAGCGCGCCGGCGAAGATGGCGATGACCCCGGCCTCGCCGTCTTTCCTCTGTCTCGGACCGTAAACGTTGCCGTACCGGAGCGACACGGCCTTCACGCCGTGAACGTGGCGGAAGAAGCCGAGGTACTGGTCGATGGCGAGCTTTGCGCACCCGTATGGGGAGAGCGGATGGACGGGATGCTGTTCGTCCTGTGGCACGGAATGCGGCTCTCCGTACGCCGCGCCGCCGCTGGACGCGAAGACGATCTTCTTCACGCCCTCCTCGAACATGGACTGAAACAGGCGGAGCGTGGCGACGACGTTCAGCTCGGCGTCGGCCGCGGGATCGGCGACGGAGACGCGCACGTCGATCTGCGCGGCGTGGTGGTTGACGAGGTCGAACCGGCGCCCGCGCAGCGCGTCGACCGTTTGCGGCTCGCGCAGGTCGGCCACGATCAGCTTTGCCTTCGGATTCACGTTCTCGCGCAGGCCGCTCGACAGGTCGTCGACGACCGTGACGTCGTGCCCGCGCTCGACGTACGCATCCACCACATGCGAGGCAATGAACCCCGCGCCCCCGGTGACCAGCACTCTCATCGCGTCATTTCCTCTCACAGCCGTTGTAGTCGGCCGCGCCCACCACTGCGAGATGGTTGCCGACCTTGCGCTCGGTGCCGTCGCTGGGGCGATTGACGACCGCGTCGCCGACCCACATGGCGCTCGAGCCGCCCCCGTCGAGGTTCATCGCCGCGCAGGCGCCCACCTCGCGGACGAGGAGCTCGGCGAGGTCCGGCAGGGTCATCCCCGGCACATCCGGCCGCCGTCCGTCGGCCACGACGAAGTAGAGCGTTCGCCCGTCCCTCGACACCGCGGCCGCCGTGCGCGGGTGGGGCGCACGCGTGAAGAAGTCGCTCCCGGGGAGATCGCGGATGACTTTGCATCCTTCGACGAGCATCGGCCATCCCGAGACCGCGCCGCGCATCCACGCGCGCGTCTTCTGAGTGTTGCGCTGGATCTCGGCGCGGCCACGCCCCACCGTGACCAGCCCCTGCTTCCGTGACACACGCATTCCCTTCCACCACATGCCGCATGCCCCGCCGGATTTGCCGATCGGACGGAGCTCGGGATCGAAGTAGTCGCCGTTGATTGCCGCGATGGCCTTCGTCTCCTTTGCGAAGTCGCTGACGGTAAGGCCGCGCTCGTCTTCGCCCGTGGCGATGACGATGGTGTTCGGGTGGCGGAGGTCGATGCGAGTGATGTGGACGTCGACGTGATCGCGGGCGATGTGCCGGTAATCCACGCCGGGCGCGATGGGACGCCAGTCGGCATGGATGGAGAGGGCGAGGAGGACGGAGAGAAGAACGAATCGACGTTTCATCGCGCTCACTGCTCACGACCTTCAGCGACCCACGCCGCAATGTAATCCATCGACTCGCGGAGATGATCGACGTATTCGCCCGGATCGCGCTTCAAAGCGGCACCGCCTCCGCGAGGACATTCCGGCCGATGCGCGGCCGCAACGCACACTCTTCCACAACGTCGACATCTCTGCCGAGAAGATCTTCGAGGTCGGCGACGAGCCCCCCCGGAAACCATGGGGTTACATCGTGGCCAGCTTCGATCAGAAAGTCGACGTCGCTCTCCGGCCCTGCTTCGCCGCGCGCGACCGACCCGAACACACGGATACGCGTCACCCCGTGCTTCGCCGCGATGCGAAAAATCTCTTCCCGTTTGGCGCCGAGAATTTCCTCGATTCCCATGGACGCATTCTACGCGCCTCCCCCCTTCGGCCCGGGGGCGGCGCTGGGACGCCGCCGCTCCCCGAGCGTGGTGCTCCCGTATACTCCGCGCCTGCATGAAACCCGAGCGCGCGCAGCTCGAGGACGTCCTCTCGTCTCTCGCCGATCCTTCTCTTCGGTACGCCGATCTCCGCTACACCGAAACGCAGCAGCAGCAGGTCAAGGTGCGTAACGGCGAGGTCGACCATCTCTCCTCCACGGTCGACCGCGCCGTGGGCGTGCGCGTGCTCGTCGGAAACGGCTGGGGGTTCGCCGCGTCCAGCGACACCAGCGAAGCGTCGATCCGAAGGGCAGCAAAGAGAGCACTCGACGTCGCCGCCGCCAGCAACATCGCCTCGACGCAGGACGTCGTTCTGAGCGACATCGAGCCCCACGTCGCGACGTGGCGTTCCGAGTACCGGGTCGATCCCTGGTCCGTGTCGATGGAGAAGAAGCTCGAGCATCTCCTGAGCGCGACCGAGCCGATGCGCGGCGATCCCCGTATCCACCAGGTCTCCGGCGAGATTTCCTGCTATCGCCAGGAAAAAGCCTTCGCATCGACCGTGGGCAGCTACATCGAGCAGACCACGACGCAGATGGGCGGGGGCATCGAGGCCGTGGCCATCGACGGCGGCGAGTTCCAGCGGCGGACGTACCCCAATCCTTTCGGGGGCGATTTTCAGGCCGAAGGGTGGGAGCTCATCGAGCGTCTGGACATGGCCGCGAAGGCGCTGCAGATCCGGGACGAGGCCCTTGCTCTGCTGGCCGCGCCCAAGGCTCCGCCGGGACGCTTCGATCTCATCGTCGGCTCCGCGCAGCTTGCGCTGCAGGTCCATGAGTCCTGCGGGCACCCCACCGAGCTCGATCGCGCGATGGGACTGGAGATCTCGCTGGCTGGCGGGTCGTTCCTGCAGCCATCGATGCTCGGCACCTTCCGCTACGGCTCGCCGATCGTGAACATCGTCGCCGACGCGACGATCCCCGGCGCCCTCGGCTCGTTTGCGTTCGACGACGACGGAGTCCCAGCACAGCGGTTCCATCTCGTGAAGGACGGTATCTTCGTCGACTACCTCACCGGCCGCGACACCGCGCCGTCCCTCGGTCGCGCGTCGAACGGCACCGTGCGCGCGGAGACGGCGGCCCGCATCCCCATCATCCGCATGACGAACATCAACCTCGAGCCAGGGGAGACGCCCCTCGAGCAGATCATCGCCGACACCAAGCGGGGCATCCTCGTCGAAACGAACAAGTCGTGGTCCATCGACGACCTCCGGTTGAACTTCCAGTTCGGATGCGAAGTGGCGTGGGAGATCGAGAACGGCCGCCTCGGCCGCATGCTCCGCAACCCGCTCTACACGGGCGATACGCCCGGCTTCTGGCGCTCGTGCGACGCCATCGCGGACCGCGCCTCCTGGCAGATCTGGGGATTGCCGAACTGCGGCAAAGGAGACCCGATGCAGACGATGCGCGTCGCCCACGGAGCCCCGGCGGCAAGGTTCAAAGGGGTGGAGATGGGGTAACGATGGTGCTGGGACAAATGGAACGAATGGGACGTATGGAACAAATGGGACGTATGGGACAAATGGGACTTACAGGACACCGCACCCATTTGTCCCATTCGTCCCATCCGTCCTATCCGTCCTATCCGTCCTACTGATATCGTCCGCCGCCATGCCCACCGACACGCTTCTCGAGAAAATCGCGTCCCGTAACGCCACCGTCGGCGTGATCGGTCTCGGCTACGTCGGGCTCCCGCTCGTCCTGCTCTTCCGCGAGAGCGGATTCCGGGTGATCGGCTTCGACGTCGATGCGAAGAAGACCGCCGCACTCACGCGTGGCGAATCCTACATCCGCCACATCGGTCCGGAGCGCGTCGCGGCGGCTTTCAATACCGGACAGGCGGAGGCGACGAGCGATTACGACCGGCTCGGCGAGTGCGACGCCATTCTCATCTGCGTCCCGACCCCCCTCGGCGTCCATCGCGAGCCGGATCTCTCGTACGTTCGCCAGACCGCCGAGGCCATCGCCCAACGATTGCGGCCCGGGCAGCTCGTCGTGCTCGAATCGACGACCTATCCCGGCACGACGCGCGAGGAGCTCCTGACGCGCTTCACCGCCCGCGGCTTCACCTGCGGCGCCGACTTCTTCCTCGCCTTCTCGCCCGAGCGAGAGGATCCCGGCAACGAGCGCTTCAATACGAAGAACATCCCGAAAGTCGTCGGCGGGGTCGATGAAGCGTCGCTTCGGGTCGCGACCGCTCTCTATCAGGCCGCGATCGATCACATCGTGCCGGTGAGGACCGCCGAGATCGCGGAGTCGGCGAAGCTCCTCGAGAACATCTTCCGGTCCGTGAACATCGCCCTGGTGACCGAGCTGAAGGTCGTCTTCGACCGCATGGGCATCAACGTTTGGGAAGTCATCGCCGCGGCGAGCACGAAACCGTTCGGCTTCATGCCGTTCTATCCGGGGCCGGGACTCGGCGGGCACTGCATTCCACTCGATCCGTTTTATCTTTCCTGGAAGGCGGCCGAGCACGGGACGTGGGCGCGTTTCATCGAGCTGGCCGGGGAGATCAACACGAACATGCCCCGGTACGTCATCGATCGGACGGCCGAGGCGATCAACGCGCAGGGACGAAGCGTCCACGGAGCGAAGGTGCTCGTCCTCGGCCTGTCGTACAAACCGAACATCGACGACGACCGTGAGTCGCCCTCGTTCGAGCTGATCGAGCTGCTGCGCGAGCGTGGCGCGGACGTCGCGTACTGCGATCCCTTCGTCCCCATGGCGAGGCGCGGCAGGAAGTTCGACATCGATCTGGCCTCCGTGCCCTGCACCGCCGAGGAGCTCGGGAAATACGATGCCGTGCTTCTGTCGACGCCGCACGACCACTTCAAGGACCCCTCGCTCTATCGCAACGTGAAGCTGCTCATCGACACGCGCAATGCCGTCCCGGCCGCGGAGCTCGGGAGCACGACGAAGCTGGTCCGCGCCTGACGCATGCGAGACGCGCAGAAGTCCTACGACATCCTCGACCGGGCGCTGCGCGCCGCGGACGCCGATGAAGCGGACGCCGCCTTCGTGTCCACCGATCACGCCGTCACTCGCTTCGCGAGCTCGCAGATCATCCAGAACATGGTCGAGGAGAGCGCGTCGCTCACGCTGCGCGTGATCCTCAATGGCGCGATGGGTGTCGCCACCACGACGGCCTTCGACGATGACGAGATCGCGCGGACCGCGGCACTCGCACGCGAGGCGGCAAAGCATTCGAAACCGGTCATCGGATTCAAGGGCTTGTACCGAGGGGAATCAGGCTTTCCGTCCGCTCAGGAGACGGGTGGGAGCTCGGTTCCGCCTGCACCGATGGAAAAAGCACACGCGCTGCGGTCGATGTTCGACTCTCACGCGGTGCAGTTCGCGGGCGTCTACTCCACCGGGACTGCGTCCGTTGCCGCGGGCAATACCCACGGCGTGCGTCGGCACGCAACGATGACCGACGCCGACGCGACGGTCATCGCCATCGGCCCTTCCGGCTCGGGCTACGCGACGCGCCGAGCCCGGAGCGACGAGGGGGTCGGCCTCGCCGATCTCGGCGCCGAGGCGACGCTGAAGGCGACGCTGGCCTCCGATCGCATCGACGACCTCGCGCCCGGCACGTACGACGTCATCCTCGAGCCGCCGTGCCTCGCGGAGGTGTTCGACTGGATGAACATGATCACGTTCACCGGACAGGCGTTCGAAGACGGCTCGTCTTTCTTCGTCGGGAACCTCGGCAAACGCGTGCTCGGTGACAACTTCACGCTCGCGGACGACGCGCTCGACCCCGACTTTCTCCCCTTCCCGTTCGATATCGAGGGTCTGCCGAAACGCGTGGTTCCGCTCGTCGAGCGCGGTGTGATCCGCACTCCAGCGCTCGACAAGGCGTGGGCGGACCGGCTCGGCCTCGAGCCGACGGCCTCGGCATGGCACCTCGGCTCCCCCGAGCACGGCGCGGCGTTCCACCTGTCGATGGCCGGAGGCGACACGACCCGCGAGGAGATGATCGCGTCGACGAAGAACGGCATCTGGATCACGCGCTTCAACTACGTCAACGGGCTGCTCGAGCCGAAGACGGCACTCATGACCGGCACCACACGCGACGGGACCTTCCTCATCCGCGACGGCAAGGTGGTCTCGCGCCTGCCGAACCTCCGCTGGACGCAGTCCATGGTGGAGGCGTTCTCGAACATCGAGTCCCTCTCGCGCGAGCGCCGCATCATCGGCACCTGGTACAACATGTATGGCGGCACACTCGCCCCGGCGGTCAAGATCCGCGGGTGGAACATCACTGGGAAACAGGAGCAGAGCTCACCCTGAGTGGAGCGAAGGGTCAGTGGAGCCCCCGCGAGGACGTCCCTTGGCACGCGCATCGCTGGGGCTCCCCTGACTCTTCGCTTCGCTCAGAGTTGACGACGATATGACGCAGTACATCATCCGGCGCCTCCTGCAGATGATCCCGATCACCCTCGGGATCCTCACGCTGATCTTCTCGCTGATCCATCTCATCCCCGGCGATCCGGCGATGCAGATCGCGGGGGAGGGGGCGCGACCGGAGGACGTCGCCAACGTCCGCAGGGCCCTGGGGCTCGATCAGCCGCTGTGGAAGCAATACGTCACGTACATCACGAATCTCGCGCAAGGCGACCTCGGCACTTCTTTCCGGACGGGTGGGAGCGTGTCGACTGAGATCGCCGCGCGGTATCCGGCCACCATGCAGCTGGCCTTCGGCTCGATGGTGGTCGCGCTGCTCGTGGCGTTCCCACTCGGCATCATCTCGGCCATCTATCGAAACTCGTGGATCGACAACGTCGCCCGATTCTTCGCCCTGATCGGCGTCTCGATGCCGAGCTTTTGGTTCGGCCCGCTGTTGATCATCGCCTTTGCCATCAACCGGACCTGGTTCCCGGTGTCGGGACGCGAGGAGGGCCTCAGGTCCCTCGTGCTGCCCTCGGTGACGATGGGGCTCGCCCTGGCGGCGATCCTCACCCGCATGATCCGGGTGAGCCTCGCGGACGAGCTCAATCAACTCTACGTCACTACCGCAATCGCCAAAGGCGTGACGCGCGCGAAGGCGATCTTCCGTCACGCGCTGAAAAACGCGCTGATCCCGGTGATCACGATTCTCGCCCTCCAGTTCGGATCACTGCTGACCGGAGCGATCATCACCGAACAGATCTTCTCGTGGCCGGGGCTGGGGCGCCTGCTGATCCAGTCGATCACGACCCGCGACTACCCGCAGGTCCAGGCGTCGATTCTCGTGATCGCGCTGACGTACATCATGGTGAACTTCATTTCGGATCTGCTGTATGGGGTCGTCGATCCGAGGATCAAACTGCAATGAGAAGTCGCAAAGTCGCAAAGTCGCAAAGTCGCAAAGTCGCAAAGAGGTCGTTCCCACAGTCTTTGAGACTTTGAGACTTTGGGACTTTGAGACTCTTTCCGGCGCCATCCGATCATGAAGATGCTCAAGCGCCTCGCGCGGAACTTCGCCTTCACCGCCGGCCTGCTGCTCACGCTGGTGCTGGTGCTCTCGGCCATCGCCGCGCCGCTGCTGGCACCGCACGATCCAAATGAGCAGAACACCGCCCGCCGTCTCGAAGCGCCGTCGAAGGAGCATCCGCTCGGGCTGGACGACCTCGGGCGCGACGTGCTCTCGCGCATCTTCTTCGGCGCGCGGGTGTCGCTACGCGTCGGCTTCTCGGTCGTCCTGCTCGCGTCCCTGATCGGCGTCACACTCGGTGCCATCGCCGGCTACTTCGGCGGCGCCGCGGACGTGATCGTGATGCGCATCTGCGACATTCTCCTGTCGTTCCCGGGCATCCTCCTGGCGATCGCACTGGTGGCCGTGCTCGGTCCGAGTCTGAACAACGTCATCCTCGCGCTGGTGATCACGGCCTGGGTGGGGTACGCGCGCCTCGTGCGCGGCCAGGTCCTGAAGGTGCGGGAGATGGAGTACGTGACGGCGGCGAAGGCCATGGGAGCGAGGTCGCCGCGCGTGATCATCCTGCACGTCCTTCCGAACATCATGAATCCGGTGATCGTCATGGCCACGCTCGGCCTCGGCGGCGTGATTCTGGCCGAGGCGGCGCTGTCGTTTCTCGGCCTCGGCGTCCAGCCACCGACGCCATCCTGGGGAGCGATGCTCACCGCCGGCCGCCGCTACCTCGGCCTGGCCAATCATCTGGCGATTTTCCCCGGCGCCGCGATCATGCTCGCCGTCATGGGATTGAACTTCCTCGGAGATGGGTTGATCGACGCACTGGATCCGAAATATCGGAAACTGATGCGTTGATCGATCATGCTCGCCGCCACTCTCCTGCTCCTCGCTGACCTCCAGATCGCGTCCATCACGCCCGTCAAAGACGTCGTGACGCCCGACGAAACCTTCCGTGTCTCCGTACGCGTCCGCAACCGCGGGCCCGAACCTGCGAAGGACGTGAAAGTGACGGTGGGCGTAAACGCGCTCAGCTTCATGAACAGTCTCGAGGCGCCGGGAGGATGGACCTGCGAGCAGGGTCCCATCTTCGCGTACGCGCTCGCATGCACGGCGCCCTCGCTGGCGCCCGACGCGGAGGTGGAGCTCACGATGACCTTGGCGTCGCCGCAGCATTCGGCCATGACCTATCGCGTCGGCGGACGGGTGGAGTCGAGCTCCGAGGACGGCACCGTAGGGAATGACACGCTCCAGATGGGAATCCCGATCCACGGGACCGACGCCAACGCCGAGCTTTCTCTGACCGCGACGACGGAAGCGAATCGGGTGAAAGTCGAGGTCCGCAACGCCGGGCCGCACGACGCGCGCGAGGTGATGGTCGTGCTGAGTGCGGCCGGACACCTCCCGCTCCAGGCGTCGGGCCGCGGTTGGACGTGCGACGGCGCGCTTTGCACGCGGCCGGCGCTGAAGGCGGGAACGACCGCGACGCTGACGGTGGCGACCGGCGCACCTCCGGCAGGCCAGAAGGCGGTCGTTTCCGCGCGCGTGCGTGCGGAGCGGAACCGCGAGTCGGCAAAGGACAATGGCGCCACGGTGACGCTGCCGTAATGGTTGGCGACATTCGGGGTCGCACCTTCGATTGTCGCGCCGCGCCGCGCCGCGTCGTGTCGCTCGTCCCGTCCCTCACCGAGACTCTCTTCGAGCTCGGGGCGGGCGAGAGCGTCATCGCGATCACCGACTTCTGCATCTTTCCGACGGGTCTCGCGTTGCCGCGTGTAGGGGGAACGAAGAACCCGCGCGTCGACGAGATCCGTGCACTCGCTCCCGACCTCGTGCACATGAACCTCGAGGAGAACCTCCGCCGCCACGGTGAGGCGATCGAGACATTTGCACCCGTGTTCGTCTCCGAGCCAAAGAGCGTCGAGGACGTCATCGCTCTCATCGTCCAGCTTGGGGTGATCCACGATCGGCGCGAGCGCGCCGAAGGACTCACCGGCGCGTTGCGCACACAGCTCGAGCGCATGCCGCGCCGCCCGTTCACGTTCGCCTGTCCGATCTGGAAGGACCCGTGGATGTGGTGTGGCGGCGACACCTACGTCTCGCGGCTCGTCGAATCCGCGTCCGGTCGCAACATCCTCGGCGGCCACACGCGCTACCCGCACCTCGAGCTCACCGAGGTTCTCGCGATGCGGCCGGACGTCGTCTTCCTCCCCGACGAGCCCTACGTTTTCAACGATGCCGACGCGCAGGCAATCGGCGAAAGCGCGATCGGTCCATTCCCCGGACACCTCTTCACATGGCACGGCTCGCGGACGCTGCTGGGGCTTCAGTTTCTGGAAGAGGCGCTCAGTACAGCGCCCCGGAAGTTGGTGTCTGGTATTTGCGAGCGCCGACCGGCCAGATGCGAGGCGCCGCGACGAGGCGATGCGGGGACATCGTAGAGGAGCGGCAACGAAGCAGATGGC
>CAZLGP010000121.1:0-50181 GCA_964558905.1 uncultured Thermoanaerobaculia bacterium
TCGGAACGTCGGCGTCCCGCCGGCTGGCCGGGCGGCGTCCCGCCGCCCGGGCGGGAGGGGGAACGCGGCGCGAGCGCCCAGCGGCGAGGACGCCGCCGGGCCAGCCGCCGAGACGCCGGCGTTCCGAGATCTCGAGAGGCGGCCACGGACGCCACCGTCGTGTCCTCACAGCCTCAGAGCGCGGAGATTGTACGGCGCGCCTTCGCGCGCCACGCGCCGGCACCTTCATCGAAGGGACTTCGTCACACGCATCGTCGTCGACGGCCAGGTCGACAAAGCGCAGCGCTGCCGGCCGTGGCGGCTGCCACAATTGAAAGGGGCGGCTCCGGTTCGCTACGCTGCCGCAACTCGCGATGTTCTCGAACCGCACGCAGTGGTCCGCCCCCGTCAACCGACTGACGCTCGAGCGCCGCAAACGCGTCGACCTGCTCGATCTCACGGAGACGAATCCCACGCGCGCCGGACTCCCCTACCCTCACGACGAGCTCGCGGAAGCGCTCGCTCGCGGCGCGCGCGCTTCGTACGATCCCGATCCGCGCGGACTCCGCTCCGCGCGCGAGACGCTCGCGCGCGAGCTGCGCTGCGATCCGGATGACCTGATCCTCACCGCGTCGACGAGCGAGGCGTACTCGTTCCTCTTCAAGCTCCTCACTGATCCCGGCGACGCGATCCTCACCGCGACGCCGTCGTATCCGCTGCTCGAGCATCTCGCGTCGCTGGAGCTCGTGGAGCTGCGCACGTTCCCGATGGAGTTTCACCGGCGCTGGGAGATCCACGACGTGTCGGTCGATGCCCGCACACGCGCGATCGTCGTCGTGAATCCGAACAATCCGACGGGGTCGTTCGTGACGCCGCGCGAACAGCAGGCGCTGGCGGCGCACGGCATCCCGATCATCGCCGACGAAGTGTTTCTCGATTACCCGCTCGACGGCGGCGGCACGACATTCGTTCGCGACGACGTCCTCACCTTCACCCTCGGCGGGCTCTCGAAGTCCGCGGGACTGCCGCACTTCAAGCTCGGCTGGATCCGCGTGAGCGGTCCCGGCAAGCGCCAGGCCCTGGAGGCGCTGGAGCTCATCGCGGACAGCTTTCTTTCGGTCGCCACGCCCGTGCAGATCGCGTTGCCGGAGTTGCTCCGGATCGCCCCACGCATCCGTGAATCGATCACCCGTCGCACGCGCGCGAACCTCGCCACGCTGCGCGCGACACTCTCGTGTTCAATGGAAGTGCTTCCGGTCGAAGGCGGCTGGTCCGCGGTCATCCGCGTTCCGCGCGTCATGAGCGATGAAGAGCTCGCCCTCACGCTGCTCGATCGCGGCATCGTCGTGCAGCCGGGATACTTTTTCGAGTTTGCCTCCGACGGCTATATCGTCGTGTCGCTGCTCACGCGCGAGGACGTCTTCGGGGAAGCATCTTCGCGACTCTGCGACTTTGGGGCTCTGAGACTTCGATGAAGCACCACTGGACCCTCGATCCGAGCATCACCTTCCTCAACCACGGCTCCTTCGGGGCGACGCCGCGCGTCGTCCTCGAGAAGCAGAGCGAGTACCGCGCGCAGCTGGAGCGCGAGCCGGTGCGCTTCTTCGTCCGCGAGCTCGAACCGATGCTCGACGAGGCGCGCGCGGAGCTGGCGGAGTTCCTCGGCGTGGATGCCGCGGGACTGGCGTTCGTGCCGAATGCAACGGCGGGCATCAATGCCGTGCTGCGCTCCCTCGACCTCGACAGGTTCGACGAGCTCCTGGTGACGACGCATGAGTACAACGCCTGCCGCAACGCGCTGGAGTACGTCGCAAACGTCGCTGGCGCGAAGATCGTCGTCGCCGACGTGCCTTTCCCCATCGCCTCGCCCGACGTCGTCGTCGAGCGGGTTCTGGAGAAGGTCACCGAGCGCACGCGCCTGCTGCTCATCGATCACGTGACCAGTCAGACGGCGCTCATCTTCCCGGTCGAGCGCATCGTGCGCGAGCTCGCCGAGCGAGGCATCGACACGCTCGTCGACGGCGCTCACGCGCCGGGCTTTCTCCCGCTGAGCGTGGAGGCGATCGGCGCCGCGTACTACGCGGGCAATCTCCACAAGTGGGTCTGCGCACCGAAGGGGGCGGCGTTCCTTTACGTTCGCGAAAACCGGCGCGCGGGCGTGCGTCCGGCGATCATCAGCCACGGCGCGAGCTCTCCCCGCCGCGACCGCAGCCGCTTCCTCATCGAGTTCGACTGGACCGGCACGCTCGACCCGACGCCCTGGCTGTGCGTCCCGGACGCGCTCCGCTTCGTGGGATCGCTCCTCCCCGGCGGCTGGGTCTCGGTCGTGCAGCGCAATCACGAGCTCGCCCTCGAAGCGCGCGACCTTCTCTGCAAAACGCTGCAGATCGACCCGCCCGCGCCGGACGCAATGCTCGGCGCAATGGCGGCCCTCCCCCTCCCCGACGGAACCCAGAGCGATGCCCCCGCGCTCTACGGCGACCCGCTGCAGGACAAGCTGCTCTTCGACCACCACATCGAGGTTCCGATCGTCCCGTGGCCCGCACCGCCGAAGAGGGTGTTGCGGGTGAGCGCCGCGGTGTACAACGTCCGCGAGGACTACGAGCGGCTGGCGGAGGCGCTGACCGCCGAGTTGGGAGTTGAGTAGGTCAGACCTCAAATCTCCAAGTCTCAAAGTCTCAAAGTCTCAAAGTCTCAAAGTCTCAAAGAAGGTGCGACCGACGCTCTTTGAGACTTTGAGACTTTGAGACTTTGAGACTCTGAGGCTTCGAGGTCTGACCCTACTGAGCTCATCCGAAACACCGCGCGAGCGCCCGCTCCAGCTCCTCACGACGCGTCGGCTTCGCGAGATAGTCGTCCATGCCCGCGGCGAGGCATTTCTCGCGGTCGCCTTCGAGCGCGTTTGCGGTCATGGCGATGATGCGGTGTCTGCGCCCCCGGTCCTTCTCCCCGCGGCGAATCTCGAGCGTCGCCTGGTACCCGTCCATGACCGGCATCTGGCAATCCATCAGGACGACGTCGTAGTGGCGGGTCCGGAGGGCATCGACCGCTTCCCGTCCGTTCGCAACGGAGTCCGCGGTGTACCCGAGCTTCAGCAACTGGCTCATGGTCAGCTTCATGTTCAGAAAATTGTCCTCGGCCAGCAGCACGCGAGTCCGTTGTTTTTCGTCCGCATTGACGATGCGCGTCGGCTGCGTGCCGGAGAGCGGCGACGCCGTGGCCGCCCGCGGGAGGGGCAGGGCCTCGTGGGCCATGGCGATCGCGATCGAATCGAACAGCTCGCGCTGGCCGACCGGTTTGGACGTGTACGCGTGGATGCCTGCGGCCCGCAGCGTGCCCTCGTCCACCAGATCGCTCCCGGTCAGATGCACGAGACTCGTCCCCACGCTCGCCGGGTCGGCGTGGACGGCGCGGGCGAACGCGAGCGGATCGAGATCGTCCATCCGATCGTAGATCACGATCCGATAGGGATCGTCTGCAGCCGCGGCAGCGCGCAGGGCGGCGAGTGTGTCGTTCCCGCTGGCGGCAACGTCGACGCGCATTCGCCACGTCCCGGCGAGGTAGTGCATCGCGACCTTGCGGCTCGTCGGCTGGTGATCGACGAGCAGGACGCGCTTGTCCTGGAGGTCGAGGTCGGACGAGACGATGGGGCGACGGTCGCGCGCGAGCTTCGGGAAGGGCACCGCGAACCAGAAGGTCGAACCGTTTCCGGGCTCGCTCTCGACCTCGATCAACCCACCCATGGTCTCGACGAGATGGCGCGCGGTCGCCAGCCCGAGGCCGACGCCGGGGTAGCGGCGAGTGGAGCCGGCGTCGAGCTGCGTGAACCGCTCGAACAGCAGCAGGCGGTCTTCCTCCTCGATGCCGGCACCGGTGTCCCGCACTTCGAAGCGAACGACGCGATGAGTCTCCGTCTCCGTCTGCAAGGTCACGCTCAGCACGACCGAGCCGTGCTCGGTGAACTTCACCGCGTTGTCGAGAAGGTTCGTCACCACCTGCCGCAGCTTGGAGAGATTGCCGCGAAAGACGGGCGGCAGCTTCGGATCGAAGACCATTGCGACGTCGACGTCCTTGCCGAGCGCGGCCACTTTCATCACCTCGACGATCCGCTGCATGGCCCGGTAAAGATCGAAGTCGACGAGCGCCGCGGAGAGCGTCCCGGCCTCGAGATTGGAGACGTACAGGACGTTGTTGACGATCGACAGGAGCTGCTCCGCGCTGGCCCTGGCCTGATGCGCGAAGTCCTGCTGTTCCTCGCTGAGCGGAGTGGCCATGAGCAGATCGACCATGCCAACGATGCCGTTCATCGGCGTACGGATCTCGTGACTCACGTTCGTGAGGAACTGGGTCTTCACGCGTGCGGCTTCGAGCGCCGCATCCCGCGCGTTCCCGAGCTCCGCCTCGAACTGTTTGCGGTCGGTGACGTCGCGGAAGACGATGCGCGCCAGCGCCGCCTTTCCATCGAGGACCTTCGGCCGCAGCCACCCTTCGAGCGTGACTCGCGAGCCGGCCGCGGTCACGAAGACGGTCTCGACGCGCTCCGCGGTGGCGGTGCCGAAGACGTGGCCGAAGACGCGGCGCACCTCCTCGCGCCGATCCGGCTCCGCCGCGTGCAGGAGGGACGCGCCGCGCGACACACCGAGAAGCGCGTTCGCGGCCTCGTTCGCGTGGAGGACCGTGCCGTCGGGCGCGAGGCTCAGGACCAGATCGCTGGTCTGCTCGAAAAAGTCTTTGAATCGCTCGTTCGCCTCCGACACTTCGTCGCGCAGTTGCAGCTCGCGCGAGGCGTGGCGGGCGAGAGCAAGGAAGAGCGCCAGCTGCTCGCCGCCGAGCGTGCGCGGCTCGCGGTCGAGGACCGACAGCATTCCGCCATTCCCGAGCGGCGCGGCCGCGTAGAAGCGGAGATGCGGGGGCCCGGCCACGAGCGGATGCGCGGCGAAGCGCGGATCCGCGGTCGTGTCGCTCACGACCACCGGCTCGCTCGCGCCGGCGAGGCGGAATGCAAACGATGACGCCGCCGGAACGTGCGTCGCCTTCGACCCGCTCGCGGCGATGATGCGCTCGCCCCCGTCATGCACGAACCCGAGCCAGGCCACGGGCACACACAGAGCGCGCACCGCATCAGCGCAGAGAACTTCCAGAATGTTCAATCGAGACCTCGAACCGGCCGGGATCATAGCCCCCGCCGGCACTCGTTTCGCACCGCGGCGCCGTGAAAGGAGTGTCAAAGATGTTCAAGGGAATGGTCGGCGCGATGGCGATGACTCTGCTCGTGGCGTGCGGGGCCGAAAACCGGACGGGACTGCCTGAAACAGACACGACCGGCACCGTGCAGGCGGCACAGGACACCTCCGCGGCTTCGGCGACGACGACCGGCGTCACCGGGGGAACGGTGAGCGCGATGGCACCCGAGGAGAAGGAGTTCGTCGCAAACGCCGGCATGGGTGGCCTGTTCGAAGTCCGGGCCGGCAACCTCATGGTGGAGAAGGCGACGAATCCGAACGTGAAGTCGTTCGCGCAGCGGATGGTCGCGGATCACTCGATGGCGAATGCGGAGCTGGCCCACATCGCGACGCTGAAAGGCCTCGCCCTGCCGACTGAGCTCGCAGGCACTCACCAGGCCGCGTTCCAACACCTCTCGTCGCTCAGCGGCGCGGAGCTCGACACGGCGTACATGCAGCACATGGTCGAGGACCACACGAAGGACGTCGCCAAGTTCGAGAAGACCTCGACCTCGGCCACGGATGTGGACCTGCGGGGCTGGGCGACCAAGACGCTCCCGACGCTTCGGGAACATCTGGCCATGGCGAGGGATCTGGCGGGGAGGGTGTAGGACAGGCGCGCCGGCCGCTGGCCGGCCGGTCCGCCGCCCGCTGGGCGGCCGGCGCGCCTGTCAGCGCGACTTGCACTTCGCGGCGAGGTAGTCGCGGTTCATTCTCGCGATGAAGGTGACCGAGATCTCCTTCGGGCACACCGCCTCGCACTCGCGGAACAACGTACACGAGCCGAAGTAGCTCTCCATCACTTCGACCATCTTCACCACGCGCTCGTAGCGTTCCGGCTGTCCCTGCGGCAAGAGACCGAGGTGCGAGACCTTCGCGGCGGTGAAGAGCTGGGCGGCGCCGTTCGGGCACTGCGCGACACACGCGCCGCACTGGATGCAGGCCGCGGCATCCATCGACAGGTCCTGCACCGATTTCGGGATCGGCAACGTATTCGCCTCGACCGCGCTGCCGGTGTTGACCGAGATGTACCCGCCCGCCTCGATGATCTTGTCGAGCGGCGAGCGATCGACGATCAGGTCCTTGATCACCGGAAACGCGCGGGCGCGCCACGGTTCGATGGCTACCGTGTCCCCGTCCTTGAAGTGGCGCATGTGCAGCTGACAGGTCGCCGTGCCGCCCATCGGGCCGTGGGCCACGCCGTTGATCATCAATCCGCACGAGCCGCAGATCCCTTCGCGACAGTCGTGCTCGAAGTGAATCGGCTCTTCGCCCTTCTCGGTGAGCCGCTCGTTGACGACGTCGAGCATCTCCAGGAACGAAGCATCGGGCGAGATGTTCTCGGCCTTGTATTCCACCAGGCGGCCTTCGGTATCGCGCGACTTCTGCCGCCAGACATTCAATGTCAGATTCATCGTGTCTCCGCTGCACTCGGGTGCTGAGTGCTGGGTGCTGAGTGCTGAGTGCTGAGACGCCGCGGGCGGGCGGGACTCAGCACCCAGCACTCAGCACTCAGCACCTTCTTTTCACTTGTAAGACCTCGTCGCGAGCTTCACTTCCTCGTACACCAGCGGCTCCTTGTGCAGCACCGGCTCGTTCCCTTCGCCCTTGTGCTCCCAGGCCGCGACGTAGAGGTACTCGTCGTCGTTGCGCTGCGCCTCTCCCTCCGGCGTCTGATACTCGGCGCGGAAGTGGCCGCCCGCGGACTCTTCGCGATGCAGCGCATCAATGCACATCAGCTCGGCGAGCTCGAAGAAGTCGGCGACGCGCCCGGCCTTCTCGAGGGCCTGGTTCGGCTCCTCGTTCGTGCCGGTGACGCGCACGTCCCGCCAGTACTTCTCGCGCAGCTCGCGGATCAGCCCGAGGGCTGTCTTCAGCCCCTCCGCCGTGCGAGCCATGCCGCAGTGGTCCCACATGATCGTGCCGAGCTCTTTGTGGTACGAGTCGACGCTGCGCGTTCCCTTTGCATCGACGAGCTTCGACATGCGCTCGCGCGTCTCGCGCTCCGCATCGGCGAACGCCGCGTGCTTCGGATCGACCTTCTTGCCGAACTGCGTGGCCAGGTAGTCGCCGATCGAGACCGGGAGGACGAAGTAGCCGTCCGCGAGGCCCTGCATCAGTGCGCTCGCGCCGAGGCGGTTTGCGCCGTGGTCGGAGAAATTCGCCTCGCCGATGACGTACAGCCCCGGCACGTTCGACATCAGGTCGTAGTCGACCCAGAGCCCGCCCATCGAGTAGTGGGGCGCGGGATAGATGCGCATCGGCGACGCGTACGGATCCTCGGCCGTGATGTCGTGGTACATCTCGAAGAGGTTGCCGTAGCGGTCTTCGATGACCGGACGCCCGAGGCGTTTGAGGGCGTCGGCAAAGTCCAGAAAGACGCCGCGCCCCGAGGAACCGATCCCTCGGCCCTCGTCACACACTTCCTTCGCGGCCCGCGAGGCGATGTCGCGCGGTGCGAGGTTGCCGAAGCTCGGGTACTTGCGCTCGAGGAAGTAGTCCCGCTCGGGCTCCGGGATCTCCCGTGCGGCGCGCTTGTCTCCTTGCGCCTTCGGCACCCAGATACGGCCGTCGTTGCGGAGCGACTCCGACATCAGCGTGAGCTTGGACTGGTAGTCGCCGCTCTGCGGGATGCAGGTCGGATGGATCTGCGTGTAGCAGGGATTCGCGAAGGCCGCGCCGCGCTTGTGGGCGCGCCAGATGGCGGTCGTGTTCGACGCCTTCGCGTTCGTCGACAGGTAGAAAACGTTGACATAGCCGCCCGTGCCGAGGACGACCGCGTCGGCCGCGTGGGCTTCGATCTTTCCGTTGGTCAGGTTGCGGGTGATGATGCCCTTCGCGTGGCCGTCGACGACGACCAGGTCGAGCATCTCGTAGCGATTGAATTGCTTCACCGTGCCGAGAGCGATCTGCCGCTCGAGGGCCTGAAACGCGCCGAGGAGGAGCTGCTGGCCGGTCTGTCCGCGCGCGTAGAACGTCCGCGAAACCTGCACGCCGCCGAACGAGCGGTTCTCGAGCGACCCGCCGTATTCGCGCGCCAGCGGCACGCCCTGCGCCACGGCCTGGTCGATGATGTTCACCGACAGCTCGGCCAGGCGGTAGACGTTCGCTTCGCGCGCGCGGTAATCGCCGCCTTTGATCGTGTCGTAGAAGAGCCGGTAGATGCTGTCGCCGTCGTTCTGGTAATTCTTGGCGGCGTTGATCCCGCCCTGCGCGGCGATCGAGTGCGCGCGGCGCGGCGAGTCGTGGTAGACAAAGCACTTGACGTTGTATCCGAGCTCACCAAGGGTCGCGGCCGCGGACGCGCCCGCGAGGCCGGCCCCGACGACGATGATCTCGTACTTCCGCTTGTTGGCCGGGTTCACCAGCTTGTAGTGCGATTTCGCATGGGCCCACTTCTCTGCGAGTGGTCCGGGAGGAGTCTTGCTGTCCAGTTGCATTCCGTTCACCTGACGATTCCGAGGAGCACGCTCAGGGGGAAGGAAATGTTCCCGAGCGTGATCAGCACCGCGAACACGGTCGCGAACATGCGGCGCCAGTTCTCGAAGCGTTTGTGCGTCACTCCGAGCGAGAGGAACATGCTCCACACGCCGTGGTAGAGGTGCAGGCCGAGAGCGATGTTCGCGACGATATAGAAGGCCGAGATCCACCAGATGCGAAACCCGGCCACGAAGTTGTGGTACGGGTCGGTCTGGATGAAATCGTGGTGCGCCTGCCCCGTCGTGAAGTGAAGGATGTGATAGACGACGAAGATCAGGATGATCACGCCGCCCCATCGCATCGTCCGCGACGCGTAGCTGGCCTTGACGTAGTCGCGGTCGCGATACCCCACCGGTCGCGCCTCGCGGTTCATCATCGTCAACGCATACGCGGCGTGGATGTGAAAGACGACCGCCACGAGGAGGACGATCCGCGAGAGCCAGAGCATCCCCGCCTCGGGCACGGCCGGAGCGAACATCGTCTTGAGGAACCGCGCGTACTCGTTGAAGTGCTCGGGCCCGAAGTAGACCTTCAGGTTCCCGACCATGTGCAGAAAGATCCACCCGAAGAGGATCAGACCGGTCACGGCCATGACCGCCTTCTTCCCGATGGCGGAACGGTAGAAATTCGCCAACCACATCATTCGGAGATCACCTCGAGCCGTAAGGGCGGCGGGTTGCATTCGCGCGGCATCATATCGAGGAACCTGCCTCGGTCAAGGACGAGACGGCACGGGGGCGTGTGACGAGTTCTCGCTGAGTGCTGGGTGCTGAGTGCTGGGTGCTGAGTCCCGCCCACCCGGATACGCCCTAGGGCGCCGGGCTTGGCTTGGGAGGCGCATCGTCGCATACATCGACTCACACTCAGCACCCAGCACCCAGCACCCAGCACTCACTCCCGTCCTGACATTCGTCATCCACACCTGCTGACACCCGGCAGTGCCACCGGAGCCCGCGCGAGCGCAAATTGAACGGCATGATCGCCGCTCGATTCACCTCGGTCACGAAGCACTACGGCATGGTCGAGGCCCTCCAGGGACTCGACCTCACCCTTCACCAGGGCCAGCTCACGGCCCTCCTCGGTGCGAACGGCGCGGGGAAGACCACCGCGGTGCGCATCCTCCTCGGACTGTCCAAGCCGACCTCCGGCGACATCCGCGTGTTCGGCGGGGACCCGCGCGACGCACGGACCCGCACGCGCATCGGCGCGGTCCTCCAGAGCGCTCGCGTACCGGAGACACTCCGCGTCCGGGAGCACATCCATCTCTTCTCCAGCTATTACCCGAACCCGATGAATTTCGACGAAGTCATCACCGCCGCGGGTCTGCAGGGTCTCGAGCGACGCAAATTCGGCGAGCTCTCGGGCGGCCAGCAGAAGCGCGTGCTCTTCGCCCTCGCGATCTGCGGCGATCCCGACCTCCTGGTCCTCGACGAGCCGACCGTCGGCCTCGACGTGGAAGCACGGCGCGCGCTCTGGAAGCAGATCCGGGCCTTCATCGCGCGTGGAAAAGCCGTGCTCCTGACGACGCACTACCTCGCCGAGGCCGAGGCGCTCGCGGATCGCGTGGTGGTGGTGCATCACGGGAACGTCGTGGCGGAGGGAACACCCGCGGAGATCAAGGGAGACGCGGCGACGCTCGAGGATGCGTTCGTGGAGATGATTGCCTGAAACCGTTGGCGGTTGGCAGTTGGCGGTTGGCGGGAGACCCGCCGCTCACGTGACCTGCCAACCGCCAACCGCTAACCGCCAACCGGAGAACCCATGCGCCTGTACCTGCTCGAGATCAAATACGAATTCCTCAAAGCCCTGCGCCTCCCCGCGTATTCGCTGCCGACGCTGCTGTTCCCGGTCTTCTTCTACCTCTTCTTCGGAGTGATGTTCGGGGCGAAGCAGACCGGGGCCGTGAGCATGGCCACGTACCTCGTCGCGACGTACGGCACGTTCGGCGTGATCGGCGCGGCGCTCTTCGGCTTCGGCGTCTCGGTCGCCGTCGAGCGCGGTCAGGGCTGGCTGGAGGTGAAGCGGACCACGCCGATGCCGATCGCCGCGTACTTTGTCGCCAAGCTGGCCATGGCAGCGATCTTCAGCGCGATCATCGTGGCGTTACTGTTCGTCACGGGGACGACTGTCGGCGGCGTGGTTCTGCCGATCTTCACGATGGTGAAGCTGTTCGCGGTACTGGTCCTCGGCTCAGTCACCTTCTGCGCCTTCGGCCTGGCCCTCGGCTTCTTCGCCGGACCGAACTCCGCGGCGCCGATCGTCAATCTGATCTATCTGCCGATGGCCTTCCTCTCCGGCCTCTGGGTGCCGATCATGTTCCTGCCGAAGTCCCTTCAGGAGGTCGCGCTGTGGCTCCCGGCGTATCACTTCTCGCAGCTCGCGCTGCGGACGATCGGCGCGTCCCGCGGCGAGCCTCTCGCGCTGCATGTCGGGGCGATGATCGTCACGACACTCCTGTTCGGCGCGATCGCGTACCTCGGCTACCGCAGAGACGAGGGGAAACTCTACGGCTGATGGCGACACTGATTGGCCGTGCCCGGCCACACGAGGGTCGCCAGACGCTAAACTTGAGACTTTCCGTGGCGCGGACCGATTGACTGATGACATGGCACGTCTGATCCCGCACGACACCGACCTCGGATGGACGCCTTGGGCGTGGACGGTCTACATCGTCCCGTACGCGCTGACGCCGCTGTACGTTGCGCGGTACGCGAGCCCCGGCGGATGGCTGTTCTTCGGCGCGACGACGCTCGTTTTCCTGGCGATGTACTTCCGCAGCTTCTGGGTGCGCGGCCGCGAGCTGGTTCTGCTCGCCGGAGCGACGGTTGCGCTGGGCATCGGGTTGTGGCCCATCACGCAGGCGGCCGGAGCGTTCTTCATCTACGCGGCCGGCATGCTCGGTCACATCGAGCCGTCACGCCGCGCGTTCCGCGTCGTCGGGCTGATCGCGGCGATCGTCGTGGTGGAAGCGTGGGTGCTCGACCGGGCCTGGTACAACGCGATCTGGCCGTTCTTTTTCACGGTCCTCATCGGCGCACTGAACATCCACTTCGCGCAGGTATACCGCGCGAATGCGCGCCTGCGCCTCGCGCAGGATGAGATCGAGCATCTGGCGAAGGTCGCGGAGCGGGAGCGGATCGCGCGCGACCTGCACGACCTCCTCGGGCACACGCTGTCGCTCGTGATCCTGAAGTCGGAGCTGGCGGCGAAGCTCGCGGACCGCGATCCGGGACGCGCCCGCGAAGAGATCCGCGACGTCGAGCGGATCGCGCGGGAAGCGCTGGCGGAGGTGCGCTCGGCGGTCACCGGCTACCGCGCCGGCGGATTCACTCCCGAGATGCAGCACGCCCGAAGCGCGCTCGCGACGGCGGGAATCGCGTTTGAGTGCGATGTGCACGCGGGCACACCGCTGCCGCCCGCGCTCGAGGCTGTGCTCTGCCTCGCGCTACGCGAGGCGATGACGAACATCGTCCGCCACTCGGGCGCCCGCCTCTGCCGGATGTCGCTCCACGTGTCGGACAGCGCGTGCACGATGCGCATCACCGACGACGGCCGCGGCGGCAACGTTCCCTTCGGCAGCGGCCTGTCCGGGATGCGCGAACGGGTGGAGGTCCTCGGCGGCTCTCTGACACGCGACGGCCGCCATGGCACGACCCTCACGGTGACACTGCCCCTGATGAAAGCGACGGCGGAGGAGCGCACGGCATGATGGAACGGATGGGGACGCCCGCACGTCAGGCGGCGGGATGCGGGCGATCCGATGGAGCTCCGCGATGATCCGCGTCGTCATCGCCGAAGACCAGGCCATGGTCCTCGGCGCGCTCGCGGCGTTGCTGGAGATCGAAAGCGACTTCGACGTCGTCGGTCGCGCGCAGGATGGCGAGGAGGCGCTCGCGATCTGTCGCGAGCAGAAGCCGGACGTCCTGCTCACGGACATCGAGATGCCGCGTCGGACGGGACTGGAGCTCGCGCTGGCGCTCAAGCAGGAGAAGCTGCCGACGCGGGTAATCATCCTTACGACATTCGCACGTGGCGGCTACCTTCGCCGCGCCCTCGAGGCCGGCGCCTCCGGATACCTGCTCAAGGACTCGCCCGCCGAACATCTCGCCAACGCCGTGCGACGGGTGAAAGCAGGAGGCCGCGTCATCGACCCGGAGCTCGCCGCCGAAGCGTGGAGCGAGCCGGATCCGCTCACGGACCGCGAGCGCCAGGTGCTGCGCATGGCCGGCGAGGGGCAGACGAGCGCGGACATCGCCTCGACCCTGCACCTCTCGGAAGGAACGGTGCGCAACTATCTCTCGGAAGCGATCAGCAAGCTCGGCGCGGGAAACCGCGTCGAAGCGGCGAGGATCGCCCGCGACAAGGGATGGTTATGACGGACCGGCCTCGCCAGCGTCGTCCCCTCGTCGTGTACGTCTCCACGTCTCCACGTCGCAAAAAGTCTCAAAGTCGCAAAGTCTCAAAGTCTCAACGAAGGAGCGGCCAGACTCTTTGAGACTTTGCGACTTTGAGACTTTGAGACTTTTTGCGACGTGGAGACGCGGAGACTATCGCTGGGCGATCCGTTTCCGCATCTCCTCCCGCACGCGTGAGCCGCTGCGGGTGACCTCGCACGCGAACAGGTCTTTGTATGCGACGTGCGCGACGTAGTCGGTCGTCGCGACGCGATACGTGCGCGACGGATCGATGGCGTCGGGAAGGGTTGTGTAGGATGCGGGGCCGGTTGCATCGAGCACACGCTGGAGCTGCGTACCGGACATCCTGCAGACGACGATCTCGTTGTCGTAGGGCATCGCGGCGCTGAGGATCTCCATCGTCAGCGGACCGGCGGGAAGGGGCTGGCGAAAGCTGCTCTTCGTGGAGAGCGCAACGTCGGCCTCCGCGACCTCGCTCATGATCTCCACGGCGCGGCGTCCGAGCGCTTCCGTCGATAGCGGCGCGTCGAGCCGCCCGATCACCGTGAACAGGTCGCGATACCGCGGATCGCGCTCGAGATCGCGTTGCATCTTCGCGACGCGCCGGGCGATCCGCGCGTCCACGGGCATCGAATCGTCGACCGGGATCAATCCACCGCGGACGCTCTTCACGCGACCGTCCCCAATGGTCAACTCCACCCGGCTGATGTACGTGAGGTACTGCGAGGGCGAGAGGAAGGACGTCGTCGTGCCGGGGATCTGCACGAGATCGCGCTTCAGGTGACTGTGCGTCCCAAAGATGACGTCGATGCCCGGCACGGCCCGCGCGAGCTCGTAATCGGCGTCCGTCTCCTGATGCCCGATCATCACCACCGCGTCTGCATGCAGCTCGTCGCGCAATACGCGAACGGCCTCCCTCGCGGCGGCCACCGGATCGCCGAACGTGAGGCCGGGCAATCTGACCAGTTTCGCGAAATCGTCGCCGGCCACGGCGAACACTCCGATGCGCGCTCCGCGGACGTTGAGAACCGCCGTGCCACGGAACCCGCTCGTGTTCGCGCTCAGGATCGGATACCGCACCTGCGCGCGACAGCTCTCGAACGCCTCGCGTCCGTAATCGACGTCGTGATTTCCAAGAGCCATCGCGTCGACGACTCCGTCCAGCCAGGGCCATTCCGCGCATCCATATTTGTCCGACCATGCCGGCGCGCCCTTGTTCACCATATCGCCGCCGCTGAAGACCAGGGCTCCCGCGCGCTTCTGTGCCCGCAGATAGCCCGCGGCCCGGGCAATCCCGCCCCGCTCGCCCTCGTCCGTATGAAACGGCAGCGCGTGGGAGTGATAGTCGGAGAAATGCAGAAGCGTGACGGTAGTGTCCGCGGCCAGAGGAAATGCGGCGAGAAGGCACGGCAGAAGGAGCCTGCGGAGCACAGGCAGAGTCTAACAGCGGCCGGGGGACGCGTTCGGCACAGGCGACGGGTTACGGCTGCAATGCCAGCGTCTCGCTTCCGGCGGCGGTGATGACCACCTTCTTCACCGACGGCAGTTCCTGCAGAGTGCGCGTGACGGATTCGCGGATCATCTGGGCCCGACAGGCGCCCCCGACGTTCTGCAGGCGCTCGTTGAAATCGACGGTCAACACGCCGCCGCGTAGATTTACCGATTCCACGCGCGAGCCCGAAGGGAACGGCGCGGCGGCACCGCGCTCGGACGCGAGCGGCCCGCCGAGGAGCGCCTCCACCAGCAGTCGTGCGTGCGAGACGCTCTTCGGGATTCGTCGAACGTAAGGCGCCACACCGGTGCAGTTCGTGTCGGGCAGATGGAGCGTTGCAGTGATCATCTCGACGGCAAACGGCCGGGTCGCCGAAACGAGCGACTGTTCGGATCCGTCCTTCGCGGAGTACTCCAGCGCCTCGACGGTGATCCGGTCGCCCGGGTCGCGCGTGATCCAGAGCGTCGCCCGATACGGATTGTGGTTCCCCATCTCGCCCTCGCTGGTCGTGAACGTCTCCGAAATCAGACCGCCACGCGAATCGCGGAGGCGTAGGCCGACATTGTTCTCGAACGTTCTCGCGCGGCCGGTGACGACAACCGGGTTCGTCACCTCCACCCCGTCGATGTAGATGTTGCGCTGCACCGGCTCCGACGGCGGCTTCGACGGCGACCCGGGCGGTTCAACGGCCGGCGGAGCGGAAGACGTCGGAGAGGACGGCTCCGCCGCGGGTGGGCCAGAAGGCGGCTGCGACGGCGGCGCGGCGGAGGGTCCGCAAGCGAAACAGAGAAAACTCACAATAAGCACTATCCGCACGTTGTATTCTCTCCTCATGAGGCGAATTGTTGCTCTCTCGCTCCTGACCTTCACGACTCTTGCCGCATTTGCGGACTCGGCCGGCGCGAGGCTGTACCGGCACAAGAAAATCGTGAGGCGTCTTCTCCTCACTCTCCTCGTTTCCACCGGCGCTCTGGCACAAGCCCCCGTCATTCACTCGATCACGCCGGACAGCGGACCCGACACTGGCGGCACGGCCGTCGTCATCACCGGCGACGATCTTCACACAGCCGTCGCGTGCCTGCTTCCCTGTCCGCCGCGGGTCGCCTTCGGCGACATCGAAGTCGATGCCGTCGAGATCTCGGCACATCAATTGAACGTCACAACACCCGCGCACGCGGCCGGCGTCGTCGACGTGACGGTGACGATACCGGGACGCGATCCGGCGGTCGTCGAAGACGGTTTCACGTTTCTGGACGGAGTGGAGAGCGCCTGGGAGCGCGTGCTCCTTCCGATTTATCTCAATGGCATCATTCACGGCGCACACGGAGCGCGGTGGTCGACCGATTTCTGGATGCATAACAGCGGCGCGATGGGCGTCCTCCTTGCCAACCGGGTCTGTCCCGCCGGAGAAGCATGCCTCGCCGTGTTTCCGCTGACGCTCACGTTGGAGGCCGGCCACTCGCTGCACAATCCCGATGATTTCTTCCGGCCGGATCGCAGCAATCCCAGCCAGCTCCTCTATGTCTCGAAGACAGGAGCACAGGACGTTTCGATGGGGCTGCGGGTGGCGGACGTCTCGCGCAACGATCTCCACGGCGGAACGGACCTGCCGGTGATCCGCGAAGACGAATTCCTCACCCGAGTCACGCAACTGTTCAACGTACCGCTGGACGGTCAGACCTTCCGGCTGCTGCTACGTGTCTACGACATCACCTACAGCGAGGCATCGTTCGCGGTACGGTTCTACCCCTCCGGCGAGGGGGTCGCGGGTCCGGTATACGGCACCACCCTGAGGGCCAGGACGCCTCGAATCGGACCGTTCCGCGGGGAAGCGGCGTACGCGGAGCTCGACATTGCGCAACTGCTGCACCTTCGCCTGGCGTGGCCGCAGTCGGCGCGGATCGAGATCGAGCCGCTGACGCCCGGCAGCCGCTACTGGGCCGTCGTCAGTCTGACGAACAATGAGACTCAGCTCGTCACGCTCATCACGCCGCAATAGACCAGAAAAAAGGGCGCACCGGTGTGCGCCCTTTTCGTTTCGAGAGAGCCGCGGCGTTACTTCTTGATGGCGTCCTGCATCTCGCGGATGGCCGCCTCGCGTCCCTTTTCCTTGGCGATCTTCGCATACTGGGTGCGCCTGGTCTGTGGGAAGCGGCGGACGAGCGCGAGATAGCGTCCCTGGAGCTGGCGCGATGCGAGCTGTTCGGCCGTGATTGCCGTGCGAGCCTTTCTGCCGCGCTTACGACCGCCCTTGACCGCACCTTCAGCGGCGGGTGCAGTGGCAGCGGCAGCGGGCGGACGTCCCGGCGGGCGTCCCGGACGACCCGGCGGGCGTCCCGGACGGCGGCGCTTGCGTCCGCGGCGCACGACCGCGGCACCGGCGGCGCCCGCGGCGATCCCGACGGCCGCCGCGGCGGCGACAGGGCCAGCGGCGTCACGCAACTGCGCCAGACGCTGCTCGAGATCGCTGATCTCACGCCCCATTTCCGATACATACCCATTGATATCGCCGACGGAAACGCGGCGATCTCTGATCAGACGCTCCAGCACGTACTGTGCTTGACCCGGTGTAAGTGAACCCTGTGGTAGTTGGCGCCGTGGCCTTGCCATATTCTGTCCTCCTGTAGACGCACAAAGTCTTGTGCAACATTACAACCATTGTCAACCCAAAAGCAAAGCGGGCGAGCCATTCGTGGCTCGCCCGCTCTCATTTTGATGCTTCGATACCGGCGGAAATCAATAGCGATAGTGGTCGGACTTGTACGGTCCCTCGACCGGAACGCCGAGATATTTCGACTGGTCCTCGGTGAGGACCGTCAACTCCACGCCCAGGTGCGCGAGGTGGAGCCGGGCCACCTCTTCATCGAGCTTCTTGGGAAGGACGTAGACCTGCTTCTCGTACTCCCCCTTGTTCCCCCAGAGCGCGAGCTGCGCGAGAACCTGATTGGTGAACGAGGCCGACATCACGAACGACGGGTGGCCGGTCGCGCAGCCCAGATTCATCAGACGGCCCTCGGCGAGGATCAGCACGGAGTGCCCGTCCGGAAACGCCCACTCGTCGTACTGAGGCTTGATGCTGATCCGCTTCACTCCGGGAACCTTCTTGAGGCCGGCCATGTCGATCTCGTTGTCGAAGTGGCCGATATTGCTGACGATCGCGTTGTGCTTCATCCGGGACATGTGGTCGGCGGTAATGATGTCCTTATTCCCGGTGGATGTGACGAAGATGTCCGCTTTGTCGACGACGCTCTCCAGCGTTCGGATCTCGAACCCTTCCATGGCCGCCTGCAGCGCACAGATCGGGTCGATCTCCGTGACCACCACGCGCGCGCCCTGTCCGCGCAGCGCCTGCGCACATCCCTTGCCCACCTCGCCGAATCCACAGACCACGGCGAGCTTGCCGGCGATCATCACGTCCGTGGCGCGATTGAGGCCGTCGATGACCGAGTGGCGGCAGCCATAGATGTTGTCGAATTTCGACTTGGTGACCGAGTCATTGACGTTGATCGCCGGAAACAACAGCGCTCCGGTCTCCTGCATCTGATACAGGCGATGCACGCCGGTCGTGGTCTCCTCGGAGACGCCGCGGATGTCCTTGGCGACCCGCGTCCAACGCTGGGGGTCGCGAGCGAGCTCACGGCGCAGGAGATCGAGGATGACGCCCCACTCCTCCGGCTCATCCGAGGGATTGAAGTCGGGGATGCGCTGGACGCCCTCGAATTCCACACCCTTGTGCACCAGCAGCGTGGCGTCGCCGCCGTCGTCGACGATGAGCGTCGGTCCCCCGCCGTCGGGCCACATGAGCGCTTCGGAGGTGCACCACCAGTACTCCTCGAGGGTCTCGCCCTTCCACGCGAACACCGGGATCCCGCGTGGACTCTCGATCGTTCCGCCGGTCTCGGGGCGGCCAACGACCACCGCGGCCGCGGCGTGATCCTGCGTGGAAAAGATGTTGCAGCTCACCCAGCGCACGTCGGCGCCGAGGAGGTCCAGGGTCTCGATCAGCACGGCCGTCTGCACGGTCATGTGCAGCGAGCCCATGACGCGAGCGCCCTGGAGAGGTTTGTCTTTGCCGTACTGCTCGCGCACGGCCATGAGGCCGGGCATTTCGTGCTCGGCGAGACGGATCTCGTTGCGGCCGAGGGTGGCCTCAGCGAGATCGCGGACTTTGTACGGCTCCCGGCCCGCCGCGATCGCGCGGTCGAACTGATGGGTCATTTCGAGTGTTGCAGTCACTGAGATTGCTCCTGTTCGGTTTGCTTGTCCCGGTGCCTTGGCGGGTCTTCCGGCGGCACGCGGGCGGGATACGAAGGACGGAATTCTAGCGCAAAACGAGTAGAATCGAGAACCCTCAATGATCAACATCGCAGGACCGGAGTACGACCTCGGAAACGTCGTCTTCGCCGTGCTCGAGGAGTGCGAACATCGCCGGCGCGGGTTCGAAGAACACGATCTCGATCAGCAGTTGCTCGCCACCGCCCGGGGAAAGCTGGCCACGATCAAGGCGGCCTACGACGAATTCGGCGGCGCATCCTCTTACTGGCAGTTGCTGGAGACGGAGGTCCTGAAGACGGCGATGCCGCAGTACATGGCGGCGGCGCGCGAGATGAACGCCCAGGAGCGCTCGAGATTCGACGTCTGGCGGGGCGGCGATCCGCTCGCGCGCATCACCTTCGCGCTCGGCGGACTGCTGATCGCCTCGCTGTTGTTCTTCGTGCCGCTCGTGCGGATGTTCGAGCCGGTGTTCATCGTGACGTTCGCGGCGACAGGCTTCTTCTTCCCGGACATCAAACGCTGGTCGCACGAGCGCCGCCACACTCAACTGATGAATCGCCTCGTGGCCGACGCAGCCGCGTATCAGCAGAACGCGAAGCTGCACTACATGACCACGATGGACATCCGCGACTCGTTCGCCATGAATACGCCGCCGCCCCCCTCGGAGCGGGCCGAGGGCGGAAAAGAGACCCAGGAGTGAGCGCGTAGCGCGTAGCGCCTTTTGCCGCGTCAGCGGCACCGGAATGCGAGTCCAAACCGAATCCCACGTGGTGGTCGTTCTTCGTCCCGTTCGATGCGCTGTTCATCGTGACATTCGAGTAGTGCTACTCTGCCACTCAAATGGCTGAGTCTGTGCGGCAGGTCTCTCTTCCGACGAAGATACTCATCGGACTGGTGCTCGGTGTCGTGCTTGGCGTGACCGTCAACGTGCTCGGTGCCGCGAAGGCCACATGGTGGGTGGGTGCCGTGCTTCCGCTGCTCGATTTCGTGGGGCGGCTGTTCATCCGCCTGATCACCATGATCGTCATTCCGCTCGTGGTGTCGTCGCTGATGCTGGGCGTCGCATCGCTCGGAGACATCCGCAAACTGGGCCGCATCGGCGGGAAGACAATCGGCTATTACATCTTCACTACCGCCATTGCCATCACCATCGGCCTGACGCTCGCAAGCATCGTCAAGCCCGGGAGCCGGATCGCGCCGGCCACTCGTGATGCACTGGCCGCGGAGTTCAGCGGCGACGCCGCGCAACGGCTGACCATTGCGGCGGAGCGTCCCACGACGTGGGACGTGTTGTTGAACATGGTCCCCGACAACCCGATCGGGGCCGCGGCGCAGGGCAATCTGCTTCCCCTGATCATTTTCGTGCTGGTATTCGGTGCAGCGGTCTCGTTGGTGCCGCCAGAGCCGCGCAGCACGGTGCTGAGCTTCTTCCGCGGAGTCAGCGATGCCGCCATGATCCTCATCGACTGGATCATGCGCCTTGCTCCCCTGGCCGTCTTCGGACTGATCGCCGGCGTGGTGAGCCGGTTCGGGATGGACGTGCTTCGCAGTCTCGCCATCTATGCCGCGGTCGTCACCGTGGGGCTGATCCTTCACGTCCTGATCACGTACGGCACGCTCGTGTCGCTGCTGGCGCGACTCAACCCGTTGGTGTTTTTCCGGCGCATTCGCGAAGTTCCGCTCATCGCCTTCTCCACATCCTCGTCCAACGCCACTCTGCCGGTGACAATGGAGACCGCCGTCGAGGATCTCGGCGTTTCGCGCCCGATCGCATCGTTTGTCCTGCCGCTGGGAGCGACGGTCAACATGGACGGAACGGCTCTCTACCAGGGCGTGGCCACGGTGTTCATCGCCCAGGTGTACGGCCATGCTCTCGGATTCGATGAGCTGCTGACGATCGTGCTGACCGCCACCCTGGCCTCGATCGGAGCGGCCGGCGTACCGAGCGCCGGGATCATCACGCTGATCCTCGTGCTGCAGTCGGTCGGACTGGCCGGACAGGCGGCCGCCGGCATCGCTCTGATCCTCGGCGTCGATCGCATTCTCGACATGATGCGTACCGCGGTGAACGTCACCGGCGACCTCTCCTGCGCGGCGTGGGTGGCGCGCTCGGAGGGCGAGACGCTCACACCGCACCCGGTCGAGCACCCGGTACGGCTCGGGCCGAGCATGGAGAACGCCGACTGAGAGGCCAGTTGGCGGTTGGCGGGAGAATGCGAGCGGCCGCACTCAACCGCCAACCGCCAACGAAACGCTACTCCAGCCGGAATCCCACCTTCATCTTCACCTGATACTGCGCCACCTTCCCATTTGAGATGCGGCCCCGTAGCTCGGTGACCTCGAACCAGTCCATGTTCCGGAGCGTTTCGCTCGCCCGCTCGACACCCACGGCGACGGCTTTCGCGAACGATTCCTCCGAGGTCCCGACGATCTCCACGAGCTTGTAGATGTTGTTGTCCGACATGCAACGATCCTCCTGCCGCGAATTCTACGGGTAGAATGAACGGTCCACATGTGACGGGTGCGATGGGTATGCCAGCGGTCAACAGCAATCAAATCAAGCGCCGCGTGCTGCAGCAGGCGGTGGCGGAGAACCTCGATACGATCCAGGGACTGCCTCCGCGCGCGATCCGGCCGGGGAATCGGCTGGTGCGGCTGTGGCTGCGTCGCGCGCCGTTCGTGATCGTCCCGGTCCTGTTGGCGGGGTCGACGTACATGATGAGCAGCGCGCCGCCGCCGCCCATCGTCCTCGCGGCGAAAGTGGCTCCAGCGGCGATCGCGGCGCGCCCCGTCGTACATGCCGAGGAGGCAGCGCCGGAGACGGAGCGCGTGACGGCCACGGTGTTTCCCCTCGCGGTGCGGCGCGTCGTTCTCGACGCCGGTCACGGCGGCACGGATCCGGGCGCCACCGCACCGGACCTGTTCGAGAAGGAGATCACCCTCGACATCGGCCGTCGCCTGCAGACCCTGCTCGAGAAAGACGGCTTCGAGGTCGTCTCCACACGCGACGCGGACCGAACGATCGCTTTGAGCGAGCGCGCTCGGGTCGCGAACGAGTCGAGGAGCGACATCTTCCTCTCCATCCACGTCAATGCCTTGATCAAGCACACCGAGGCGCGCGGCATCGAGACCTACTACCTCGGCGCGACGAACGATCCGAAGCTGACGCAGCTCGCGGCCGCGGAGAACACCGTATCGGGCTATTCGATCGCCGACATGCGCGCCCTGCTCGACGGCGTCTACGCAGACGCACGTCGCGACGAATCGCTCGCGCTCGCCCAGGCCGTGCAGAAGAATCTCTTCTCCACTCTCCGCGAGAGCGATCCGGGCCTGGAGAACTGGGGCGTCAAGCGTGCGCCGTTCCTCGTCCTCGTGGCCACGGACATGCCCGCCGTGCTCGCGGAAGTGGGATGCATCTCGAACGAAAAAGAGGCGGCGATGCTACGCCGCCCGGAGTACCGGCAGAAGATCGCGGAGGCGCTGTTCCTCGGCATCCGCGGCTATGCGAAGAAAGGGAGCGAGAAACATGGATGAGGTCCTCCACGTCGGGATCGATCTCGGGACGTCCCGCAGCGCCATCTCCGCGTCGAATGGCGAGCGGTTCGTGGTCGAGAGCTTCGTCGGATGGCCGCTCGACATGGTCGCGAGGAAGGTCCTCAAGCGCGACGTGCTGATCGGGCACGAGGCCGTCGCGAACCGGACCATGCTCGACCTGCACCGTCCTCTCGAGCGCGGCCTGCTGAAGGAAGGCTCGGACAAGGACGTCGAAGCGGTGCGCGAGCTGCTCAAGCACCTGCTGCGTCTCGTCGGCGTCAACGGAAAGATCGATGCCGCGAGCGTGCGCGCCGTGGTGGGCGTCCCCGCCGCTGCCCTGCGGACGAACAAGCAGTACCTGCGCAACGCCATGAAGGGGATCGTCGACAGTCTGCTGATCGTGTCCGAGCCTTTTGCCGTCGCCTATGGGCTGGATGCGCTGCTGCACACGATGATCATCGACATCGGCGCGGGGACGACCGACTTCTGCGTGATGAAGGGCCGCTATCCGACGGAAGAGGATCAGCGCACCCTGACTGTCGCCGGCGACTCGGTCGACAACCAGCTCCTCAAGCTCGTGCAGGAACGCCATCCGGCCGCGAACGTAACGGTGTTCATGGTCCGCGAGTGGAAAGAGAAGTACAGCTTTGTCGGCCACTCGCGCGATCGCGTCGTCGTGAAGGCGCCGGTGAAAGGCGTCCCGACGGACCTCGACATCACCGCCGAGATGAAGTCCGCGTGCGAGGGCATCCTGGCGCCGACGATCGAGACGATGCTCGACCTGCTGTCGCGCGTCGAGCCGGAGTTCCAGGAGCGGGTTCGGAACAACATCATCCTCTCCGGGGGCGGAGGTCTGATCCGCGGCCTCCCCGAGGCACTCGAGACCGCCCTCCGCTCGGTCGGCGGCGGCAAGGTGCGATGCATGAAGGACCCCGTGTTCATCGGGTCGGACGGCGGCCTCGGTCTCGCGACGGACGCTCCGGAAGGAGACTGGGAGAAGTTGACGGCGTGAGTGCTCGCTTTCAGCCCCGAGCGAAGTCGAGGGGCCAAGTGAGCATCTTCGCCGAGTGTGCGACGGAGCGCCGGCGCGCGGCGTCGATGTGACCAGTCCGCGCAGGTGCTAACCTGACCCCTCGACTTCGCTCGGGGCTGAAGCAACATGACCCGCGTTCTCGTCTTCCTCCTCGTCCTGCTCGTCGCGATCCTCGCGTTCGCGCAGTATCTCCGTCGGACCGGGATGTTCTTCCCGGACAAATATCCGACTGGCCGCTGGGATGTGCACGACTGGCTCGTCACTCCGACCGATCACCATTTCGAGGCGAGCGACGGGGTGCGCCTGCACGCATGGTGGTTCCGCGCGGACGATCCTGACGCGCCGGTGATGATCTGGTTTCACGGCAACGCCGGGAATCTCACCGACCGGGCGGAGATGTGCGCCGAGCTCGCGAGGCGCGGGATCTCGGTGTTCGTGTTCGACTACCGCGGCTTCGGCAAAAGCGAGGGTCGCGCATCGGAGGCGCACATCTTTCGAGACTCGCTGGCGGCGTTCGACTACGTCCGAAAGCACGGCGCGAAGGAGATCGCCCTGTACGGCGAATCGATCGGCGGTCCGTATGCCGCATATGTCGCGAAAGAGCGAAAGAACGTTCGCGCGGTGGTCCTGGAGAATACCTTCCCCTCGCTCAAAGACCTCGGCAACGCGATCTACAGACCGCTCCCCCTCGGCTGGACCGCGCCATTCGCGATGCGCACCACGGCCTGGTTGAACGAAGCCGGTGTTCCGGTACTCGTCATGCATGGAGAGCGGGACGCGGTGATTTCCTACGCCCTCGGCCGCAAACTATTCGACGGCCTGCGCGTACCGAAGGAGATGCTCACCTCGCACGCCGGCCACTGCGAGATCCCGCTGTTCGAAGCCGATCGCTACTACGACACCGTCACACGATTCGTGAAGGCAGGAGGTCCCGCATGAAGCCGTTCGTTGTCCTGATCGCACTTGCGCTCGCCGCTGGCTGCGCCTCGACGCCGCAACCAATGCCGAGCAGTCCACCTCAGCCCATCGTGGTGCCAACGCCGCCGGCGGCGCAGGCGACGCCGCAATTGCAGATCCCCGTCGACTACCACAAGCTCGACAACGGCCTGAAAGTCGTCTTCTCCCCGGATCACACGGCTCCCACCGTCGTCGTGGCGCTGTACTACGGCATCGGTTTCCGCGTGGAGCCCCGCGACCGCACGGGCTTCGCGCATCTCTTCGAGCACCTCATGTTCCAGGGGTCGCAGAATCTCGGGAAGATGGAGTTCATCCGTCTCGTGCAGTCGAATGGAGGAATCCTCAACGGCTCGACGCGCTTCGATTTCACGAACTACTTCGAGGTCGTCCCCGCGCACACGCTGCAGACGGTCCTGTGGGCCGAGGCCGACCGTATGCGAGGCCTTGCGATCACGCAGGAGAACCTGAAAAACCAGCAGGAAGTGGTGAAGAACGAAGTCCTCGTGAACGTCATCAACCGGCCGTATGGCGGTTTCCCCTGGCTGGACATGCCCCAGTACGCGAACACGAACTGGTACAACGCGCACAATTTCTACGGCGACCTCTCCGATCTCGACGCGGCCACGCTCGAGGACGCGCGCACGTTCTTCGAGACCTATTACGCGCCGAACAACGCCGTCCTGGCAGTCGTGGGAGACTTCGATCCGCCGACCGCGCTGGCGTGGGTGCGCGAGTACTTCGGTCCCATCGCCGCCCAGCCGCAACCACCGCGCGCGGACATTTCCGAGCCGCGGCAGACCGAGGAGAAGCGCGCGTCGAAGACGGACGAGAAGGCGACCCGGCCGGCGCTGGCATTCGCGTATCACGCCCCGCCGCAGGACACGCCGGAGTACTACGCGATGGGGATCATCGATCAGATCCTCGCCGCCGGAAACGACAGCTGGCTTCACCAGGAGCTCGTGCAGACACGCGGCCTCACCGGCGACGTCAGCTCTTCGATGAACCTCCTGGGCAACATGTTCGACATCCACGGCCCGACGCTGTACATGGGCTGGCTCTTCCACGACAACGACAAGACCGCCAACGAGATCATGACCGCGGTCGACGAGCAGATCGCGAAGCTGCAGACACAACCGGTCGATGAGGAGACGCTGCGCCGCGCACGCGTGAAGATGCGCTCCGCGCTCTACGACGAGCTGGAGAGCTTCTTCGGCTTCGGACGCGCGGACCTGCTCGCGTCGTTCGCGCTGTTCTACGACGATCCGCGGAAGATCAACCGCATCGAGGCCGAGTTCGCGAAGGTGACGCCGGAGCTGATCCAGCGCACCGCTCGGGAGTATCTCCGCCCAACGAACCGCACGGTCCTGACGATCGTGCCGAGGAGCTGATCATGCGCATGCTTCTGACTCTGCTGCTCGCCACGTCCGTTCTCGCCCAGACGAAGCAGACCCCACCCGCGCCTGGTGCGCCGAAAGACTTCTCCATCCCGGAGATCCGCAAATACGAGCTGCCCAACGGACTGCGCGTCCGTCTCGTGCAGTACGGTGCGGTGCCGAAAGCCACCGTGCGCCTCGTGACGCAGACCGGCAACATCGATGAAGGCCCGAACGAAGTGTGGCTCGCCGATCTCGCCGGCGCGCTGATGGAGCAGGGAACGACGACGCGCCCCGCGGAACCGATGGCGCGCGAGGCCGCGCTGATGGGCGGCTCGCTCGACATCTCCGTAGGATCGAATCAGACGACGATCGCCATGGACATCTTCTCCGAGTCCGCCGCGCCGGCGATCGCGCTGGCCGCCGAAGTCGTTCGCCGTCCGCTCATGCCGGAGTCGGAGGTCGCGCGGCTCAAGACCGACCTCGCGCGCAACCTCGCTCTCTCCAGAAGTCAGCCTCAGGCGGCCGCGGCGGAGAAATTCGCGGAGGTGACGTTTCCCGACCACCCGTACGGCCGTCACTACCCGACCGAGGCGATGCTCCAGGCGTACACGCTCGACCAGGCCCGCGCATTCCACGAGCGGAACTTCGGCGCGGCGCGCTCGTTCGTCTACGTCGTGGGACGGTTCGACGCCGCGGCGGTCGAGAGCGCGATCGAGACCGCTCTCGGCGACTGGAAGAGAGGCAGCACGCCGTCGACAGTGACAGTCTCGCCGGTGAAACGGCGTGGCCTCTACTTCATCGAGCGCCCCGGCGCGGTGCAATCGACGGTGACCATCGGCATCCCCACCATCGACGCCGCACATCCCGAGTTCCTGCCGCTCACCGTGATGAACGCGCTTCTCGGCGGCTCGTTCGGGTCGCGCATCACCGCCAACATCCGCGAGCAGAAGGGCTACACCTACTCCCCCAGCGGCACCGTGACTACACGACTCGGCGCAGCGACGTGGGCGGAGGTTGCGGACGTGACGACAAACGTCACCGGCGCCTCGATCAAGGAGATCCTCGCCGAGATCGAACGTCTCGGCGCCGAGGCACCCACGGAGGCGGAGCTGCTCGGGATCCAGAACTATCTCGCCGGCACGTTCGTGCTGCGAAACTCGTCGAGGCCCGGGATCGCCACGCAGCTCGCATTCCTCGATCTATACGGCTTGAGCGAGGACTACCTCCGGACCTACGTGCAGCGCGTCTATGCGCTGGATCCCGAGGACATCCGCCGTCTGGCCGATACCTACATCGATCCGGCGAGTCTGGCGATCGTGGTGGTAGGGGATCCCTCGGTGAGGGAGCAGATCAAGGTCTACGAATAAGGACGGATGGGACCCATGGGACGAATGGGACGAATGGGACCCATGGGAGCCATTCGTCGCATTCGTCCCATTCGTCCCATGAGTCCCATTCGTCCTAAACTACGCGCCAATGAACCCCGGCGAGATCCTCGACAATCGCTACGAAATCGTGCAGCGGCTGGGGGCGGGCGGCATGGGCGAGGTCTACCTGGCGACGCACACCCATCTCGGCAGCTCGCGTGTCATCAAGGTCGTCCATCCGCACATCTCCGGAAACACCGACGCCCGTGACCGCTTCCTCCGTGAGGCGCGTGCCGCGACGAAGGTGCACCATCCGAACGTCGCGACGCTGCACGACTTCTCCACGCTTCCCAACGGCGCTCACTACATGGTCTGGGAGTACATCGAGGGAGAGAACCTCGCCCAGAAGCTCCGCGCTCGGGGAATCCTTCCGCCGCGCGAGGCGGTGCGACTGGTGATCCAGGCCCTTCACGGGCTGGAGGCCATCCATCGCGCGGGCATCATTCACCGCGACATCAGTCCCGAGAACCTGATGATCACCCGCGAGGACGACACGGTGAAGATCATCGATCTGGGCGTCGCCAAGGTCGAGGACTCCGACGTCTCGCAGACGCGCACGGGCATCTTCGTCGGCAAGCTGCGCTACGCCGCGCCGGAGCAACTCGGGTTCATGCCCGAGGACGAAAAGATCGACGCGCGCGCGGACGTGTATGCCATGGCGATGGTGCTCGTCGAGCTGCTCACCGGACGCCCGCCATACGAGGCGAAATCGCCTCACGAGTACTTCATCCTCCACGCGAGCCAGGCTCCGATGAAGACGGTCGAGCTCCCGGCCGACCTCCCCGGCAGCGCGGCGCTGCAGGCCGTCGTCGCGAAGGCGCTCGCGCGCAACCGCAATGAGCGCTACTCCACCGCGCGCGAGCTCGCGAGCGCGCTCGAGGAGATCGAGAAGGCGCTCCCGATCCCGAACGACATGGCCACGATGGCGATGCCGTACGACGGCGACGAAACGATGAGGGTCGGACGGAAGACCGCCGACACGCTGCATCGATCGACCGTCATCACCGGCGCCGGGCCGGCTCCTCCGCCGCCCTCGGTCGCAACTCCCTTCCCGGCACCGCAACCAAACGCGCCCCCCACCATCCTCACGCCGTTCCCCCAGCCACAGTTTCCTCCCCAGGCACCGAAGCAGGGCTCGATGCTGCCCCTGTTCCTCATCGCGGGCGTGCTCCTGCTCTTCGCCGGAGCGGCCGCGTTCGCCGTGTACAAATACTGGCCGTTCGGCAGGGAGAACACCGAAACGCAGGTTGCGCAGACGACCACGCAGTCCACCACGACGACGCAACCGCCGTCCAACGTTGCCGAATCCTCGTTGACCGTCACCTCCGGAGTGGATGAGCCGGTCGTCACGTCCACCACCGCCGATCCCCTTCCGGTCATCGTCGAGAATACGCAGACGGTCGCGCCGCCGCCGGTGGTGACGACGACCACGGTGGAGCCGCGCAGGCCGAAAGCGGAAGTCGTCGAGAAGCCGAAGCCTCCGGTTCGGAAGCAAGAGGCAGCGCCGCAGGATGACGCCGAACCACCCGCGTCGTTCAATGCGCCGACGTACGTCGACGGCGGAGACGACGACTCCCGCAACGAGCGCGCGCTCGATTCGCTGCGCAGGGCGCTGCGGGGCACGAACACCGTCGCGCTACGCGCGGGCGGGATGACGCCCCAGCTGGCGCGCGCACTACGCGAGCAGTTCCCGAACCTCCGCTTCGAAGCGGACGCCGACGTCGTGATCCGCTTCGAAGGCACGCTCGAGCGCCGCCCGCGCGCGCTGAAGCGCCGCGCCGCGACGGCGACGGTGACGAAGAACGGCCGGGTGGTGTTCCGTTACCAACTCCCCGACGAGGTCTACCGCGTCGGCGACACCCCCGCCGAGGCGTTCGCCCGAGTCCTCGCCAACGCGATGGAAGAGGAGTGAGCTCCGTAGGGTCAGACCCGGAAACTCTGCTCAACGGGTGGGCGGTGGAGCGTTCAGTAGAGTTTCCGGGTCTGACCCTACGGAGCTCGGCCCGGCGAGCGCACGAAGGTCCGCCCGCGCCAGGTGAGCGCATCGTCGCCGAAGACGATGCGCTCCGGCGCCTCCATGGGAAACCAGCGGGCGTAGAACGCATCGCCGCGGACGCGGACGAGAGTCGCCGTGCGGTCGCCGATCGTCGCCCTGCCATCGGCTTCGATCACCAGCGTCCCGAGCTCCTCGTCCGTGTATGTGCCGGCATAGGACGCCGGCGTGCGATCGCTGTCCTTCGACTCCGCGGCGAACTTTTTCGCGAAGTCGTCGATCATCGCCGGGATCCTCCCGAGGAATCCGGCGATCTGCTGCACCTCGGCGTGGAAGGTCTCGCCTGCGTCGTCACGCCCGAGGAGCGTGTCGTACGCGAGCATGGCCACGGAGTCGGGGAATGGGTTGCTCTCGCTGCCGAGGACGACCACCCCGATGTTCCGGTCGGGCATCCACGAGACGTGTGCCCACGCGCCAGGATAGCTGCCGAAGTGATGGATGACGACGTCGCCGCGATAGTCGGCGTGATACCAGCCGAGGCCATAGGCATAGCGCTGGAGACGGCCGAACTTCCGCTGGAGGTTGATCTGCGGCGCATGCACCTCGCGCATCACGGCGAGCGGAAACACTCGCTTTCCGTCGAGCATCCCGTCGGTCATGTTCGCGCGCAGCCAGCGGGTCATGTCGCCGAGGGTCGAACAGAGGCCTCCGGCGCCGCGGTTCATCGTCTTCGCGGACTTCGTGTCGATGCAGGGTCGATTGTCGGTGCCACTCATGCCGAGGGGAGAGAACACGCGGTTCTTCAGTGTGGTCTGCCACGGCTCACCCGCCGCCTGCTCGACCGCGTACGACGCGAGGATGAAGCCGAGGTTGTCGTAGCGGAACTGCCTCGGCGTGACGGTGGTATGGCGCTCCAGCAGCGCAAAGAGCTGCTGATCCGTCCAGTCGCCGGAGTACGACGTCCGCCAGCCGACGCCGTCGCTCTCGAAGCCGAGGCGGTGCGTGAGGAGATCGCGGACGCTCATCCGGGAAGGGTCGAGAGGATCGGGGAGCTTCAGCCGCGCCAAAGTCATGGTCAGCGGTGCATCGAGGTCGAGCTTTTTGTCCTGAGAGAGGAGCTTTGCCGTGAGCGCGGTCATCGGCTTCGGTGCCGAGGCGAGATAGAAACGCGTGTTCGCGTCCGCGTTGAAGGAACGCTGATAGACGACGCGATCGTCCTTCACGACCGCGATGGCGAGAGCGCGCGTCTGCGTGGCGCGCATGCCCGTCTCGATGCGCGCGTCGAGATTCTGCTGGAGGGTGGCGGCGAGGACGAGTGCGGCAAACATGGGCTCATGATCGGCTCGCGAGGTGCCGTCCGTCTTGAACGATTCAAACCGCGAGCGCGCGGAATGCCGACGGCGTCACGCCCATCTCGGTCCTGAAGATGCGGCAGAAGTGACTCTGGTCGGTGAACCCGCTCTCGAGCGCAACGTCCGCGAGCGAGAGATTGCCGGCGGAGAGGAGCGAGGTGGCGTGACGGACGCGCACCCGGCGCCGAAAGCAGGTGATGGACATGCCGTGCTCGCGCCGGAACGCGCGGGCCAGCGCGACGGGATGCATGGAAACTTCGCGCGCAAGCGTGTCGACCGAGACGTCGGTCGTCGCGACCCGCTCGGCCACTTCGCGCATGCGTGGACTGCGCACCTGCGGCTGGCCATCATGAATCGCCGCGAGCAGATCGACGCCGACTTCCCCGAAGGCCGCGCCCGCGCGCCATTCGACGATCGCCCGTGTGAACAGCGCTGCCGGCGCACCGCCGAACAACCAGCGATACGACCCGATGTCCTCGTCGAGAACGAGCGTGAACATCTTCGCTCCGGCAGGCCCGTAGATGTCCTCGTGGAGGACACCGGCGGGTTTGACGATCACGTCGCCCGCGACCCCCGTGCGCTTCATGCCGCCCGCGCTCTCCTCGAACCCGCCACGTCCGACGAAGGAGACGGACGTGGAGTCGTGGGCGTGCGCGGCCTGATGCAACGCCGGCGCGTAAACGAGCTCGCGGAGGTGCATACCGCTAATGACGTTCGCCGAGGGTTAGAGGTTAACTCTGCGCCGAGTCGTGTGTCGAACGAGGAAAGGAGGTTCCCGTGCACGCGCTTCGAAGCTCCGCGATCCACTCCGACATCAACGTCACCCCTCTTGTGGATGTCTGCTACGACTCGACCAGCACTCTGAACTGCCGGCTTGCGACGGTCAGCATCGCGAGGTCGACGGTCGAGCTCGCACGGAAGTCGTGCATCGTCTGATCGACGCGCTCGACGACGCGCGAACGCTGCGCGAGCCACGCATCGACCGGATCGCCGGCGCCGTTGGTCTCGCTGATGACGCGCGAGGCCAGCGCGCTCTGGTAACTGAACAGGTCCTCCACGAGCGCCTGGAGCGCCGTTTTCTGCCAGGGCGTCTCGGCGGCGACGTGGTTCGTCGCGGCCCGCAGACGGTCGAGACCGAATCGCGACCCGACGCCGAAGTAGACGCGCGCCACCTCCTCGACGCCGTGATCCGCATCCATCCGCGAGATCCGGATGATGTCCATCGCGGAGCTCATCACGTCCAGGCTGGCCACGCGCTTCGCGAGCTCCTCGGGAATGCCATCCTCCATCAACTCCGCCTGGCGGACGCGCACGGTGCCGAGCATCGACGCCGGTAGGATCCGGGTGAGCTGATTCTGAATCGCGGCGATGCGCGGCCGGAACTCGTTCGTGTAGGCGGCGAGGTCGAGCTTCTCATAGCCACTGCGGAGGAGCCACAGCATCGCCCGCTCGAGCAGCCGGGCCACGGCGATCATCATGTCCAGCTGGACCGCCGCCGGCAATTTGTTGTCGAGCGCCTCGATGTCCGACCAGACCGTGCGGAGGTCGAAGGAATCGCGCATGATGATGAACGCGCGTGCGACGTCGCTGTAGGGCTTGTTCGTCTCGTCGCACATCTGCCAGGCGAACGTCGGCCGCACGCGATTGACCAGCGTGTTCGTGACCCCGGTGGCGATGATCTCGCGGCGCAGGCGGTGGCGGTCGATCGCGGGACGGAAGCGCTCGCGCAGCAGCTCGGGAAAGTAGAGAACCAGATCGTCGGCGAGCTGCGGATCATCCGGAAGATCGGACTGGATCAGATCCTCATAAAGCACCAGCTTCGCGTACGCCATCAGCACGGAGAGCTCGGGACGGGTGAGGCCGATGCCCTGCACATGGCGCTCGGCGATGGTCTCGTCGTCCGGGAGTCCTTCGAGGAAGCGGTCGAGCTTGCCGGCCTTTTCCAGGCCGCGCATGAAGCGCGCCTGAACGTCGAGCACCGCCTCTCCGACCGCCTGCACGATGGAAACTGCCTCGGTCTGTTCATAGTTGTCGCACAACACCAGCCTGGCCACGTCGTCGGTCATCTCGGCGAGAATGTCGTTGCGCTCGTCGATGCTCGCCAGCTCGCCGCGATCGAGCGCGTCGTAGAGCGCGATCTTGATGTTCACCTCGTGGTCCGAGGTGTCGACACCGGCGGAGTTGTCGATGGCATCCGTGTTGATCCGGCCGCCCGTGAACGCGTATTCGATGCGCCCTCGCTGGGTGAAGCCGAGGTTGGCACCCTCCCCTACCACGCGCACGCGCACCTGCTCGCCGTCGATGCGGATGGCGTCGTTCGCTCGATCGCGGACCTCGACGTGATCTTCGTACGAAGCCTTCACGTACGTTCCGATGCCGCCGAGCCAGAGCAGATCGGCACGCGCCAGGAGAATCGCGCGGATCAGTTCCGCCGGGGTCACCTTCTTCCTGGGAAGCTCGAACAGCTCCTGAATGATCGGTGAAAGGGTGAGGCTCTTCGCGCTGCGCTCGAACACCGCGCCGCCCGGCGAGAGCAGCTCCGGGTTGTAGCCGTTCCAGTTCAGCCGGTTGTCGAACATCCGCTTGCGCTCGGCCCAGCTCCGGGCGGCGTCGGGGTTCGGATCGACGAAGATGTGCGAGTGATTGAACGCAGCGATCAGTCGGATGTGCGGCGACAGGAGCATGGCGTTGCCGAAGACGTCGCCGGACATGTCCCCGACGCCGATGACGGTGAAGTCCTCGCTCTGCGTGTCGAGGCCGAGCTCGCGGAAGTGACGCTTGACCGCTTCCCATCCGCCGCGGGCGGTGATGCCCATGCCCTTGTGGTCGTAGCCGGCCGAGCCGCCTGACGCGAAAGCGTCGCCGAGCCAGTGACCGTACTCCGCCGAGACGGTGTTGGCGATGTCGGAGAACGTGGCCGTGCCCTTGTCGGCGGCCACGACGAGGTAGGGATCGTCCTCGTCGCGGCGGACGACGTCACGGGGAGGGACGACGCCGTCGCCGCGGAGGTTGTCGGTGATGTCGAGCATGCCCCGCAGGAGGGTCTTGTACGACTCGATGCCCTCCTGCTGGAGCACGGCGCGATCGGAGGATGCGTTCTTCACGACGAAGCCGCCCTTCGAGCCGACCGGCACGATGACCACGTTCTTCACCATCTGCGCCTTCATCAGGCTCAGGATCTCCGTGCGGAAATCCTCCCGGCGATCCGACCAGCGGATGCCGCCGCGCGCGACCTTGCCGCCGCGCAGATGAATGCCTTCCATCCACGGCGCGTACACGAAGATCTCGAACATCGGCCGCGGGAGCGGAAGGTCGGGCACGGTGCGCGAGTCGAGCTTGAAGGAGACGTAGAGCTTTCGCTCCCCCTCCGCGTCGCGCTGGTAGTAGTTGGTGCGCAGCGTGGCCTCGATGAGGCTCACGTACAGCCGGAGAATGCGGTCTTCGTCGGGGTTGGTGACGCGGTTCAGCGCGTCCTCGATCTGCGAGCGGATGCCGAGACCCGCGCCCTTGCGACCCATGCCGACGTCGCCGATCGACGGATCGAAGTAGTTCTTGAAGAGTTGGAGGATGGAGCGCGTGATCGCGGGATGCTTCGCCAGGGTCTGCTGGATGAGCTGCTCGCTGAACGCGACGCCGATCTGCCGGAGGTACTTCGCGTACGAACGCAGCACGACCACCTCGTCCCACTCGAGCGCGGCGCCGAGGATCAGTCGATTGAAACCGTCGTTCTCGGCCTGATGCGTCCAGACTCGAATGAACGCGTTCTGGAACTTCTCCTTCACCGGCGCGACATCGTCCGGCATGCCCTCCCCGTCGACGTTGAAGTCGCGGATGCGTACGGCCTGATTCGCACCGAGGGGACGCACTTCGTACGGGATCTCGTCCAGCACTTTGAGGCCCATGTTCTCCAGGCGGGGCATGATCTCGGAGAGCGGCACGGCTGGTCCGGAATGAATGATCTTGCAGTGGAACTGGCGCTGCTCCGTACGGTGTCGATACAGATCGACCACCAGCTCGCCGGTCGCGAGGACATGCTCGACATGGCCGATGTCGAACAGCGCGGCATCGGCGCTGAAACGCTCCGCGTACGCCATCGGGAAGGCGCGCTTGTAGCGGTGATGGAGGTCGATGCCGACCTCCTCGCCCTGCTTGGTCGTGAGGGCATCGAGGAGGCGGTCCGTCCACGTACGGGCGACGTCGCCGAGCTGGGCTTCGACACGACGGACGTCGACCGCGGGGATCTTGCCGGGTGTCGTGCCTATGACGAACAGTCCCCGCGCGAGCGCAGACGACGTCACGTGGTCGTACACGTGCGTGTCGCGGCCGTGGAACGCCTCCTCCAGGACCGCCTTCGCCTTCTCCTTGAACTCCGGCGTGTAGCGGTCGCGGGGAACGAAGACGTAGCAGGAAACGAAACGCTCGAACACGTCCATGCGCGTGAAGAGCGCAACCCGTTGGCGTTCCTGCAGCAGCATGATGCCCCGGGCGATCTCGAAGAGATCGGCGTCCGTGATCTGGAAGAACTCGTCGCGCGGGAAGGTCTCGAGGATGTCGACCAGGGCCTTGCCGTTGTGCGAGGAGGGATCGAGGCCGGCCCGGTCGAGAACGCGTTTCGACTTGAGGCGCAGCATCGGGATGTCGCGCACGCTGCGGCTGTATGCGGCGGAGGTGAAGAGTCCGAGAAAGCGGTCCTCGAAGATGAGGTTCCCGTCGACGTCGTACCGCTTGATGCCGATCCGATCCATCGGCACCGGGCGATGCACGAGACTGCGACTGTTGCCCTTCGTGATGATGATCAGGTCTTTCCTGCGGGCATAGGCGCTCTGTGCGGGCGAGAGCGCTTCTCTGGCACGATCGACCGACTCGGGACGGATGTCGCGCAGGATACCGAGGCCCGTCTCGGTCACCGGCTCGAGATAGTCCTGGCCGTCGCGCGTGTTGAAGGCATAGCGGCGATGGCCGAGGAAGATGAAGTTGCCGTCGTCGAGCCAGCGAAGGAACGCCTTCGCTTCCATCACTTCCTCCGCCGGCATGGGCAGCCTGGCCGTTTCCAGCTCGTCGGTGTCTTCCTTCAGACGACCGCGCATCGCCCGCCAGTCCTGCACGGCCAGCCGCACCGCGCGGAGGATGCTCTCGATCGACGCGCGGATGGACTCGAGCTCCTCGGGCTCGGTCTCCTGATCGATCTCGACGTGCATGTACGACTCGACGACCGCGTCGGGAGGCGCGTGCAACGTGTCCGTGATCTCGACGCGCTTGCCGCCGGCATCGCGGATCGCGCGGATGACCGGGTGCAGGAGAAGGTGGATCTTGCGCTCCCGCAGATGAATCTCCGCGCTGACGGAGTCGACGAGGAACGGCATGTCGTCGTTGACGATCTCGATCACCGTGTGCTCGAGGCCCCAGCCGTTCTTCGCGAGCGTGGGGTTGAAGAGGCGGATGATGGGCTTGCCGGGAATGCGCTCGGCGCCGAGCTCCCAGAGCGACAGCGCGCCGCCGAGGAGCGTGTCCGCGCTCGTGTAGATCACGTCGTCGGGAGCGACGTGGGCGAAGTAGCGGCGGACGAAATGCTCGACGCTTCCGGCCTCGTCGGAAGAAACGCGGCGGCGAGCCTCGGCCACCAGCCGATCGACGAGGTCGACCAGTCGATCTTCAGCAGTCATGGTCATTCGGGTTTCTCCAGGTACGTTCCGTCGGCGGGTGAATATCACAAGTCAGGGCGCAGGGCGCAGGGCGCAGAGCGCAGGAGATCTCGACCGTCCTCCTGCGCCCTGCGCCCTGCCCTCTGCGCCCTGCCTTCTGCGCTCTGCCCTCTGCGCCTGCCCTCTGCGCCCGGCTCACGCCGGCCCCCACCCGAGGGAACGGAGTCGCAGGCCGAGCTCGCGGGACTCGTGCCGCGACAACACGGTCTGATCGGTGGAAAGCTCGAGCACGTTCGGCAGGCCGCGCGGCGCGGGGGCCACATCGAACTCGCGCTCGATGGAATGGCCGCGAACCGGCACGCGGCCGATGACGCGGCCGTTGAGCTTGACGGTGATGGTCGGGCTCCTTGGGATCAGCTCGGCCGGAACGCTGGCGTGAATGCGTAGCGTAGCCTCCTGCCGGACCGGCGGGAGAAGCGTCACCGATTCGCGGCCCATCCAGCGCCACTGGTATCTCTCCGTCGACTCCGGCGCGTACCAACCGGAGATGAAACGAGGACGCGCGGTCAGCGGCGCGAGCTTCACTTCGAAGTAGTGACGCCGGGCGATGTTCCAGAGGCTTCCGCGCTCGCGCCGGAACATCAGTCCCTCCTCCTCCGTCGTCGTGACCTCGGCGAGAAGCCATGCCCTCTCGCGCGCCGCGATCGGCATGACCCGGTCGTCTTCGACGTGCGTGTACGGCAGACCGGGCGCAACCAGGTCGAGAAAGACCACCATCGTGTGGCCGACGAAGAGCTGCTCGCGCTCGGGATTCACGCGCTCGGCCGCGGCGTACGCGGCGCGGAGCGACGGCGCGACCTCGTTCCTCACCGGCGTCAGCGCCGGGAAGGTGTAGAGGATGAACGCGGCCACCAGCGCGGAGGAGAGCATCCATTCCCGCTTCTTCGCTACACGCGCGATCCCATCCGCGACGAAGAGCGCGAACATCGGCTGATAGCCGATCGAGAAACGGCTGATGCTGTAGCGATCGAGCATCAGCCAGGCAAAGACCGCGAACGGCAGGAACGTCATCGCGTTCACCAGCAGCGACCGGTTGCGCTCGCGGATCGCGCCGGCAACGGAGATCACGACGAACAGCGAGGCGATGATGCTCAGCACCGGCGATTGGTACTGCTTGATGAAGAACCGGTCGAAGATGCGCCACAGAGGCGGACGGGCCTCGCTGCGGAAGGAATCGACGCGCGCGATGTAGTCCGCGTGCTCCCGAACCATGCGCTGATACTCGGGTAGTGAGCCGGTTGCGTGGATCGCACCACCGAACGCCGCGCCGACGATGACGACGCCGATCAGGAGCGCGACGACGATCTCCCACCACCGCCGGTTGCGCGTGGCGAGGAATCCCGGCACCAGACCGACGAGGAGGTTCTGCGGACGGATGCCGATCGCCAACGCAAGCAGCAGCGTTCCGAGCCAGTACCAGGCGCGCCGGCCGCTGGCCGGCGCGCCGTCACGCGCCGCCTTCAACAGGAACGTGACCGCAAACACCACCAGGACGATCGAGGGGATGTCGCTGAACGCCCCCCCACCGAAGAACCAGACGTTCGGAAAGAACGCGAAGAGCGCCCCGGCGGAGACACAGGTCGAAAAGCGGAGGCGCAGCTCGCGTGCAAACAGGAAGATCGCCACGAACAAGAGCATCGCCGCGACGACGTTCACGGTCTGCAGCGCGCGGAAGTCGTCGTGCACGGCGAACCGCACCAGCTTCGCCATGGCCATGAATACCGGGAAGCCCGGAGGATGCGGATGGTGCATCGTCACGTCGTAGTCGCGCATCGCCATCGTGAAGAGGGCTTCGTCCCAGTCCCAGAGGGAACGGGCGATGGCGAGAAGGCGGGTGACGGCGCACACCGCGGCGACGGCGATGACGATCGCGCGTTGGTGTGGGGTCAGCGGCTCAGGCGGAGTGCTGAACACTTCGCGCTACGAACGCGTGTACGCCTGGTGGAACTTCCCGTCGCGCGTGGCGAGGCGCTTGAGCGGCTCGTTCGGACGGAAACGCGGGCCGACGCTCGACGACAGCTCGTCGAGGCGCGAGGCGATGTACGGCACACCCAGTGAATCGGCGTAACGCAGCAGGCCGCCGCGGAACGGCGGGAAACCCGTGCCCATGATCATGGCCAGATCGAGCTCCCCCGCCGACGCCACGATCTTCTCGTCGAGGATCAGCGACGCCTCGTTGATCATCGAGAACACCATCCGCTCGACCACCGCTTTCGCGTCCGCCGGCTGGGGCGACCGGATGCCGAGGACCTTGTAGACCGACGGGTCCGGCCCCTTGCGCTTGCCGTCCTCGTAGAGATACAGGCCTTTGCCGTTCTTCTTGCCGTGGCGTCCGTCGGCGTAAAGCTTCTCGACCACCGTCGATGTCTGCATCCGACTCCCGAACGCCTCGGTCAGAATGCCGGCCACTTTCGCCGCGACGTCGATGCCCACCTCGTCGAGTAGCGCCATCGGTCCCATCGGCATCCCGAAGTCGACCATGGCCTCGTCGAGCGACTCGATCGAGCTCCCCTCCTCGAGCAGGAACCCCGATTCGTTCATGTACGGACCGAGGATGCGATTCACGACGAAGCCGGGGCCGTCGTTGCAGTAGACGACGGTCTTGCCGAGCTTCCGCGCGAGCGCCGCGGTCGTGACCATCGCGACGTCGGAGGTCTTCTCGCCGCGGATGATCTCCACGAGCGGCATCCGGTCCACGGGATTGAAAAAGTGCATCCCGACGACGTTCTCCGGCCGCTGCGCCTCGGCCGCGATCTGGGTGATGGGAATCGTGGAGGTGTTCGTCGCGAAGATCGCGTCCGGCTTCGCGAGAGCCTCGAGCTCGGCGAGGACCTGGCGCTTGATGGGGATGCTCTCCACGACCGCTTCGATGACGACGTCCGCGCGCTGGAAGCCGCTTCAGTCGGTGGCGCCGGTGATCCGCGCCAGCTTGCGGGCCATCTCCCCACGGGTCATGTGGCGGCGCTCGACTTTTCTGCGCCAGACCTTCGACGCGGCCTTCATGCCGCCGCTGATCGCCTTCCAGTGGATGTCCCGCATGCGCACTTCGGCGTCGGTCTTGTCGGCCACGATCTGGGCGATGCCTCCGCCCATGACCCCCGCGCCGAGGACGCCGACGTAGGAGATGTCGCGTGGCTTCGCGACGTACGGATCCTTTTTCGATTCCTCCATGAGAAAGAAGAGCTGCACGAGGTTCTTGGCGACGTCGTTGTTCACCAGCGAGGCCGCTTCGTCGGCCTCCCGCTGCATACCCCGCTCGACGCCGGCGGACATCGCGTACTCCATCACCTCGATGGCCTTCAGGGGCGCCGGATAGTGGCCCTTGGTCTGCTGCAGGACGGCCTTGCGGGCCTTGCCGAAGATGACGTTGCGGGCGAGAGGATTGCCCTCGACGTAGAACTTCGTCCGCCCGCGGCCCCTGCGCTTGCCGCGGTCGGCGAACTTCTTCGCCACCTGCAGCACGATGCCGGACTCCACGACTTCATCGACGAGGCCCGCGCGCTTCGCGCGCTTTCCGTCGAGCGCCTTGCCGTTGAGGATGATGTCGAGTGCCGCGGGAAGGCCGATGAGGCGCGGGAGCTTGCTGGTGCCACCCCACGCCGGGAAGATGCCGAGCTTCACTTCGGGGAGGCCGATCTGCGCCTTCGGCGAGTCGGACATCACGCGCCAGTCGCAGCTGATCGCCAGCTCGCATCCGCCGCCCAGACACACGCCGTCGATCGCGGCGACGGTGGTCTGTTTGAGGTTCTGCAGCTTCGTGAAGACCTCCTGGCCCAGCTTCACGTACGCCTTCGCCCCCTCGATGCCGCTGACGGTCGTGAACTCCATGATGTCCGCGCCGGCGATGAAGATGCCGCGCTTGCGGGAGGCGATGATCAGCTTCTTCGCATCACCGGCCGCGATGGAATCGAGCATCGAGGCGAGCTCGCGGAGGGTTTCCGAGGAGAGCTTGTTCACCTTCTCGCCGGGAAGATCGAACCAGAGAATGGCCAGGTCGCCTTCGCGCTCGATCGAGAACGCGGAGGCGGCGGGTGCTTCTGCGACAGAGGTCATGCCGTGCCTTCGACGAGGTTTTCGTCCGCGTAGAGCGTGTCGATCACGTGCTTGTACTTCTTGTCGATGTTCTTGCGCTTCACCTTCAGCGACGGCGTGATCTCGTCGTCTTCGATGGTGAAGTCGCGCGGCAGAAGGGCGAAGCGGCGGATCTTCTCCTGGCGGTCGAGGTTCTGGTTGAAGCGGTCGATCTCGTTTTGCATGAGCGCGACCACTTTCTCGTGGCCCACCAGCTCCTCTTTCGTTTTGAATTCCACGCCAAGGGCCGCGGCGTCGCGCTCGAGCTTCTCGAAGTTCGGAACGATGAGGGCGATGAGGTACTTACGCCGGTCGCCGATGAGAACCGGCGTTCCGACGTACGGCGAGGACTTCAGCAGCGCCTCGAGCGGCTGCGGCGCGATGTTCTTGCCGTACGCGTTGATGAGGATGTCCTTCTTGCGGTCGGTGATCTTGAGGAAGCCGTCCTTGTCGAGCTCCCCGATGTCTCCGGTGTGGAACCACCCCTGTTCATCGATCGCCTGCGCGGTCGCCTCGGGGTTGTTCCAGTAGCCTTTCATGATGTGCGGCCCGCGCGAGAGGATCTCGCCGTCGGGCGCGATCTTCACTTCGACGCCCGGAATCACCGGGCCGACCGTTCCGATGCGCCGCTTGTCCGGGTGGTTGACGGCGATGACCGGCGAGGTCTCGGTGAGACCGTAGCCCTCGAGGATCTCGACGCCCGCCCCGATGAAGAACGCCGCGAGCTCGGCGGAGAGCGGCGCGCCGCCGGAGACGACGTACTTCACGTTGCCGCCCAGGCGCGCCAGGATCTTGCCGAAGACGAGCTTGTCCGCGACGGCGGATTTGACCTTGAGACCGAGCGGCATCGGCTTCCGGTCGACGCGATACGGCAGACGCTCCTCGGCAACCTTCAGAGCCCAGTGGAAGATCTTCTGGCGCGCGGGAGGCGCGGCGGCGACGTTGTCCATCACCCGCGCGCGCATCTTCTCGAACAGCCGAGGCACGGCGGCGAAATACTGCGGCTTGATCTCCTGGAGGTTGTCCGCGACCTTGGTGACGTTCTCCGCGTAGGCGACCGTCGCGCCCTTGTAGTAGTAGAGAAAGTCGACCATGCGCTCGAGGATGTGCGAGAGCGGCAGGATCGAGAGGGCGGTGTCGCCGGGGCCGATCGGCACGACGTCCCGTACCGTGGCCACGTTGCTGGTGATGTTGCCGTGCGTCAGCATCGCCCCCTTCGGATTCCCCGTCGTCCCCGACGTGTAGACGAGCGTCGCCAGGTCGTCGGGCCGCCGCGAGGTGCGCGATTGCTCGAACCAGTTCGGGTTCGACTTTTCCAGTTTCAGCCCGGTCTCCACCATTTCCCGGAAAGTACGCACTCCGTCCGGAAGCGGCTGTGGCGGATCGCACACGATGACCGTGCTCAGACAGGGGACGTGCGAGCGGATCTCCAGGATCTTGTCCAGCTGCTCCTTGTCCGAGCAGATCACGGCCACCGTCCCGGCGTCGTTGAGGATGTACTCGATCTGCCACCCGAGCAGAGTCGGATAGACCGGCACGCTGACGGCGGACGCGCAGAGGATGGCGAAGTCGCTCATCGTCCACTCCGGCCGGTTCTCGGAGAGGATCGCCACCCGGTCGCCCGACTTCACGCCCAGGTCGTGCAGCGCGTAGGCAAGGCCGTGAACGGAGTCGCGAAACTCAGGGACGCTGACGTCGACCCACCGGTCGCCGCTCTTGTACTTCATGATCGCGGGACGGTCGATGGACACCGTCGTCGCGTAGATGTCGTTGAGCGTTTTGGGCTCCTGCATATGACCCCCTGCCCCGAATTCTGTGCGGAATGGAACGCCGGGGGATCATAACGCAAGCACTCACGCCACGCGCACCCACCGCAGGAGCTCCGGGATCGTCGGCCGTTTTCCATAGGAAAGGATGCCGATCCGGAAGATTTTCGCCGTCACCCAGAAGAACGCCGCGATCGTGGCGATGGAGATGGCGATGGAAAGAAGGATGTGCCACACCGGCACGTCCGTGACCAGCGCGCGCACGAACATGGTGATGGGGCCGAAGACGGGCGCCATCGAGAAGCCGACCGCAAACGGCGCGTCGGGGTTGAGGACGATCGGCATCATCAGGAACCACGGCATCATCATCAGCAGCATGATGGGCATGATGAACTGCTGTGCTTCCTTCTCCGAGTTGCAGATCGCGCCCGCGATCGCGTAGACGCAGACATAGGTCAGATAGGCCAGCACGAAGAAGATGAAAAAGTAGACGAAGACCACCGGGCGGATGAACTGGGTCAGGTTCACGTCGGCCATCATCAGCGTCGCCGCGCCGAACGCTCCGATCAACCCGATCATCGTCAGCCAGACGAAGATCTGCGTCAGGCCGACCGCCGCCACGCCGAGAATCTTGCCGCTCAAAAGCTGCAGCGGGGAGACCGAGGAGACCAGGACCTCGACGACGCGGTCGGTCTTCTCCTGAACGATGCCGCGCATGGTCTCCTGTCCGTACACCAGCGACGGCAGGATGAGCAGCGCGCCGAACAGGAAGGCCACGATGAAGTTCAGCTCGCCGCCGGTCTTCTTCTCGCCGGAGCGGGAGAGCTGCACGCCCTCGACGGAAAGGTCCTCGAGCAGATCGCCGACGAGCTCGGGGTCGATCCCGTTCGCGGTGAGCCGCATCCGCTGCAGCGACTTGTTGGCGAGGCGGGCCATCCGCTCCTGCGTCATCACGTCCGTCGACGAACGGCTGTACAGGATCAGGCGCGTGTTCGGATCGGCCACCGCGGAGCCGGGGATGAGAAAGACGCCTTCGAGCTTGTCGACCGCATCCTTGCCGCGGTTCAGCCGCTCGAGATACGGACCCGCCGCCTTCTCCAGGTCGTCGACGCCGGCCTGGTTCACGTACTCGACGCGCATGTTCGCCGGCAGGCTGGGCCGCCGCTGACGGCCGGACATCGCCTTCCGCGCCTCGGCGCGCACGTCGGTCGGCTTCGCCTCTTCCTCCTCCGGCGCATTCGGCCTCGAGAACGCGGCTTCCAGCTCTCCGGTGCCGTCCAGGATAGCGATCCGCTTCGAGCCCATCCCCTTGGCCATGATGTACCCGGGAAGAATCATCAAGCCCGCCATCAGGAACGGCAGGAGCAGGGTCATGATGATGAACGTCTTCTTGCGGACGGCCTGGAGGTACTCCCGCTTCATCACGGCGAACATCTTCTTCATGCGTGAGCTCCTTCCTGCGCGAGGGTCTCGGCCCCGACTTTGGCGATGAAGATCTCCTCGAGGGAGGGAGAGGCCATCTCGAACCGCTGAATGCGCATGCGCGGTACGCAGGCCTGGAGGATCTCCTGTGAATCGGCCCCTTCGTGGAGACTCAACTCCGCGCTGCTGCCGTGGATGGAAGCTTTCCGGACCTGCGGAAGCTCGCCGAGGAAAGTGCCGTCGCCGTCGAAATCGATGTGGAGAGTGTTGCGTCCGAACGAGCCGCGAACTTCATCGAGCGTCCCCTCGAGCACGACCTGTCCCTGATGAATGAGGATGATCTCGTCGGCCATCCGTTCCGCCTCGGCCATCATGTGCGTGGAGAGGAGAATGGTCTTCCCCTCCTGGCGCAGGTCGCGGAGGAGGTTGCGGACGATGACCATGTTCACCGGATCGAGACCCGACTGCGGCTCGTCGAGGATGATCAGCTCCGGGTCGTGGAGGAGCGTGCCGATCAGCTGGACCTTCTGCTGATTCCCCTTCGAGAGCTCCTCGACTTTCGCGTCGCGCTTGTCCGTGAGCTCGAAGCGCTCCAGCCAGACGTCGACTTTCTTCTTCGTGTCGGCGGGACGGCGCCCCTTGATCTCCGCGAGGAAGACCAGCAGCTCCCACACCTTCATCTGCTTGTACAGCCCGCGCTCCTCGGGGAGATAGCCGATGCGGTCGCGAAACGGCACCCCGTCCTCGCCGCCCAGCCAGCGAATGTCGCCCGAGTCCGGCATGAAGATCCCGGTGATCATGCGGATGGTCGTGGTCTTCCCCGCGCCGTTGCGCCCGAGCAGCCCCGTGATCGTCCCCTGCCGCACCGTGAACGACACCCCATCCACCGCCCGAACCTCCCCGAACGTCTTCGTCACATCGCGGACCGCAAGAATATCCACCGTACCCCCTCTCCGCCCCGAGCGTCAGCGCGCAGGGCAGGCGTATTGTACGGGCGGGCGGGGGTGGGGGTTGCGGGGGGCGCTACTATCTGGCCAACCGAGGACCGGCATCAGCCCGGCGTCCCGGACAGACACCTGATCAGAACCCATGGCCCTCAAGAAATCGGACCTCTACTCCTCGCTCTGGGCGTCCTGCGACGAGCTGCGCGGCGGCATGGACGCCAGCCAATACAAGGACTACGTCCTGTTCATGCTGTTCATCAAGTACATCAGCGACAAGTACGGCAACAGCGACGACTTCGCGCCGCCCGTGACCATCCCGAAGGGCGCGGGTTTCAAGGACATGATCGCCCTCAAGGGCAAGTCCGACATCGGCGACAAAATCAACACCCAGATCATCCAGCCGCTGATCGACGCCAACGCGCGGCTCGCCCGGAGCGACTTCCCCGACTTCAATGACCCGAACAAGCTCGGCGAAGGCCAGGCCATGGTGGACCGCCTGACCAACCTGATCGGCATCTTCCAGAAGCCCGAGCTGGACTTCTCGCAGAACCGCGCCGAGCACGACGACATCCTCGGCGACGCCTACGAATACCTGATGCGGCATTTCGCCACCGAATCAGGCAAGTCCAAGGGGCAGTTCTATACGCCCTCCGAGGTGAGCCGCGTCATCGCCAAGGTGATCGGCATCTCGCCGCAGAACACCAAAGCCTCCACCACCGCCTACGATCCGACGTGCGGCTCGGGATCACTTCTCTTGAAGGTGGCCGCCGAGGCGGGCAAGCACATCACGCTGGAAGGGCAGGAGAAGGACGTGACCACCGCGGGCCTCGCGCGCATGAACATGATCCTGCACGACTTCCCGACGGCCAACATCCTCTCGGGCAACACGCTGGCGCGGTGACGCGCAAGGACGTCAAGCACGTCCACCTGTCGGTGCATCCGCCGGACGGCCGCGTCACCCTGGTCGCGCCGAGGAGCACACGTCCAGAGGTAGCTCGCGCCTATGCCGTGTCCAGGCTCGGCTGGATCCGGAACCAGCAACGCAGGCTGCGCGGACAAGCGCGTGAAACACGACGTCAGTTCGTCGAGCGCGAGAGCCATTTCCTCTGGGGAAGGCGCTATCTGCTCACGATCAGGGAGCATGACGCAAAACCCTCTGTGAGACTCAGCCATCGCCGGATCACTCTGACCGTACGCCCCGGCAGCAGCAAGGCGAGACGCGAGGCAGTCATCCATGACTGGCACAAATCGCTGCTGCACGACGCCGTGTCCGAACTGATCCGCAAGTGGGAGCGGAAGCTGGGCGTCGACGTGGCCGCCTACTTCCTGCAGCGGATGAAGACGAAGTGGGGCGGCTGCAACCATCGGGCGCGGACCATCCGCCTCAACACCGAACTGGTGAAGAAGCCGAAGGACCTCCTGGAGTACGTGGTCGTCCACGAGATGCTCCACCTGATCGCGCCCACGCACAGCGAGCAGTTTCTCAGCCTGCTGAGCAAACACTATCCCTCATGGCGCGAGGCCAGGGCGGAACTGAACGAGCTCCCGTTGGGCGCGGAGTCGTGGCGCGAGTAGACGGCGGTTCATGCCGTTCTCCAGGGTGATCCAGCTCGGGACGTCGTCATCAATCAGCAGGTCTTTGGCTCTTAAATTTAAGTATACGATAACTATTGATAACTATGGGTAACGGTGTCTTACTGTAGCCTGCTCAATACGAGCGTCGGGAAGACGTGCCGCGGGTGTCCGCCCATGAACACAACGCGACCGCTGCCTGGATCCGAGACGACAAGTAGACGTTGGCTGGCGACGCAGAAACACTTGCGCTCCCAGATCGAAGCTTTCAGCGCCGCTTGTCCCGTCACCGATCTCGAGACTCGTTCGTCAGTCCCGGTACGGACGTTCGCGGACTCGAGCGTGATCTCGTAATCGGGACGACCATAGGCGCGAACAACGCCGGCGTAAGTCGCTAGGTCGCTGGCAGCGACGGTCCGTGGAAGAGCGGCGCGACCGCAGCGCAGAACCTCGATAGTGACTCCGGCGACGATAAGCAGGATTGCGCACAGTATTACGTAGCCCGCTCTAGATCTAGTCTAGACACTCGCATCGGAGTAGCCTCGTCGGAGGTAAGCGTCTCCTTCCTCGACGATCGAGATTGCTACTGCCAGGTGACCGCGCTTCCCTCGATCCGAAGGTGGTTGCATAGGTTTATGTACTGGAACGGTGTCGGTGACAAAGGCGTGTGGGGGACCCCACCGCTCTTACACTCGAACCACCGCCACATCGCGGATCGGTTGCAGGCTTTCAGCTTCGAGTAGTTCTTCCTTGATCCGCCCATCAGTTGAAGCATCGTGCCTGCTCATCTGCCAGTTGAGCGTCGGAGTCGTCGTCATCATCGTCGTCCTTGCACTCGTTGCATGGACCCTCTGGTCTGCATCGCGGCTGGCGGGCCGTTCCAGAGTTACATTCGGCGAAACCGGAACGGCGCGTGGCACCTCGGAGCTGATGTCAATGGTTAATGGTTCGCGACCAGAGAACGTAAAGCGCCGTGAGATCGGTCCGAATCCGTCCTTCTCGACAAGCAGCACATGATCTCCAGGCGACACTTCGAAGTGCGCAAACGTCTCGCTACGCGGTGGGGCGTTTAGCTCTTTCCGCAATCCGCGCCACCCGACCCATCGGTAATTTCGTGTCGTTGTCGATAGTGTCCCCACAATTGTCCCGTCGATTTTGATAGAAGCTCCGGCGAGTTCCGGCGGCGCGTACACGTTCACCTGTGCTGCGCGACACGCTAACATAAACACCGAGAGGAGCAGTCCGACACTTATGCGTGCGTATCTATTCATTTGAACCACCCTGAATCACCTCCCGCGGCACCTGGTGGGAACGAGACCCATCCACCGCACAGGTAAACTAGGTAAGCGACGTAGGTATTGCTATTGGGTCCGAAAATGCTGTATTGGGGTTCCCATTGAGCCGCTTTGCCCTGTTTGTTGAAGAGCGCGTTATGGGATCTGACGCATTTGCCGAATTCGCAGGAATTCTGCTGATCAACACCCTCGATTGGGTAGGCAACCCCATAAGACGCTGATATCTTCTGTTCCGTGATTTGAAGCTTCCCGGTGTTGCGGTTCCTCTCTAGCCCAACGGATGTGTCGTACGGGCCGCCAAAGTTACCTGGTTCACAGTCATCACAAGTCACTCGTAGGCGGCAGTGCTTGGCGGGTGTGTTCTTCAAGCCAAATATGCCAATCGATGCGCAGACGATCTCAGCTTTGAGACCATAGGGATCCACGAAACGCAAGGGGCTCTCTTCTGCATATGCGTATGGGTGCGGGTCGCCGTTAAGCTGCGCGGGATCACTTTGTGTATACCGCCCCCACGCCGCCCGATACCATCGGAAGATGTTGTACGACAGCTCTGCGCTCCCGTCATTCTCCTGCCCTGGGAACCGCAGCGGTTGGTGTTTCTCTTCGCCGGTGCGGACGGAGAAGACCGTGCCGTAGGGGTCGTTCTCCACACGCCACACGACTCCGGCGTCGGCGTCGGTCTGGAGGATGGGCGTCCCGAGGTGGTCGTTGCAGTACCAGTCGATTGCTCCTGTGGCGGTGGCGATATGGGCGAGCGGCTGGCCGGCGAACCAGACGTATTCGTAGGCGATGGCCGGCGTTGCGCTGGTCGTGATCTCGGTCTCGGCGAGGAGTTGCAGCTCGGGGGTGTAGAGAGAGTGGCGCCGGGCGGGGAGCTCGGACGTCGTGGCGATCGCGCCGTGTTGAACGCCGAGTGACACCGGGACCCTCGGCGTCACCCATCTCTTCCACCACGCCAGGCGTATGTCCGGGTCGTGCAGCCACAGACCTCCCTCGCCTCCCTCGACCACGCGCACCTGCAGCGTGGCTGTGTCTTCGAAGTCGGCCAACGAGCCGCCATTGCGCACCAAGACCCTTACGGCGTGGGTGCCGACGTCGGCAGCGGTCGTCGTCCAGGTGTAGCTGTTCGCCATTCCGTAATTCTGCACGATACTCCAGTTGCCCAGATCATCGCGACGCTCGAAGCGGTACTGGAGGGGGTGGACCGTGCCGGTCGCCGTCGCCGTCCAGGTGACCGTCGTGCCAACGGAAACCGTCGACTCGTGATCGGAGACGAAGCTGGTGAGCTGCGCGCGCGTGAGCGGCCACAAAGCGATGCGGTCGAACCACACCCGGCCGTCCACGTGCGCGATGTCGATGCGGGTCAGGGTTCCGCTGTCGAGGCCGAGTGTGTCGAGGGGAACCTCGAGGCGTGCCCACGATCCACTGGGCGGCACGGTTCCCTTGTTCAACGTCGAAGGCTCGACGTCCCACACCGGCTCGCCCCATGACACCGTGCCGGAGCCGGCGGAGGTCGTGATCCGCAGATGGATCTGGCGCACGGGCGGGGAACAGGCATCGACGAGGGCGTAGAGGCTCAGCTTCGCTCCCGTCGTCAACGGGTGCGCAAGATTCGCGAGGCCGGTGACATACGTCCCCAATCCTCGATAGGGGTGAACGAGCGATAGTGAGCCGCTCGCGGCCTGCGCCGAAGTCCAGGCCAGCGGGCCGTTCGAGCCGTTCTCGAAGGTGATCCAGGCCGGAGCGTCGTCGTCGATCAATACGTCTTCGTCGCCCGGCACCGTCGGCTGCGCCGCCGTGGCCGGAACGCAGTCGGCCATGCGTCCGATTCGATCGAACCACACCTGACCGTCGACATGTGCGAGCTCGAGGTCGGTGATGACCGGGTCGCCGCCGCCGGCGAGATCGCGCAGCAGGATGTCGAGGCGTTGCCACGAGCCGCTCGGCGGCACGGCGCCCATGTGGATGCTCTCGGCGGTGACTCCCCAGATCGGCGCGCCCCAATACGCGGTCGTCCACCGTCCGCCCACCTTTGCGCGAAGAACGATCTGGCGCGGCACGGCGCAATCGGCCACGCGCGCGTAGACGAACAGCTTGTCGGTTTCGGACACCGCCTGGGACAGCCCGGTGATGGTCGTGTGGTACACGCCGCTGCCGGCGTATGGGGCGACCAGCGAGTACTCGCCGCTGGCTTTCTGCGTCAGATCCCAGTTCATCGTGCCGCTCATCGCCGCACCCGGCGGGAGGACGTCGTCGATGAGGATCGTCTGCCCCACCGGGAACGAAGGTGGCGGCGTCGGACCGGTCGGACAGACGACTGTGAGCGTGGCCTGTAGCGTCACGACTCCGTCGCTCGCCGTGATCGTGACTGGTGTGGCCACCGTCACGGGGTAGGTCGTGATCGCGAAGGTGGATGTCGGGCAGTTCCCGCCGCCTCCGTCGCCATCGTCGCAATCGCCCCCGATCTGAATCGACGAAGGTACCTGGGCCACGGAAGGATGGGAGCTCGTGAGCATGAAGATTCGCCCTCCGGCGGGCGGGGGCGCGGCCAGCGTGATCGAGCCGCTGGCGCTCTCGCCTCCGAAAACGCCGTCGGGGACGAGAACCAGGCTGTCACCGGCAGCCGTCTCCGGGAGGACCTCGACGCTCGCCGCGAGCGTGGCACCGCCGTGGCTCGCCGTAAGCGGCACGATGACCGTGAACGTTACCGGATACGTATTGAGCACCGTCGTTCCGCTCGTGGCTCCCGCGGCGATGGTGATCGTTCCGCTTGCAACCTCTTCGCGTTCCGCGGTGATGATCACCACCGCCCCGCCCTCCGGCGCAGCCTCGGCCAGCGTCACGGCGGCCGTGATGGGATTGCCGCCGATCACC
>CAZLGP010000122.1:0-6133 GCA_964558905.1 uncultured Thermoanaerobaculia bacterium
GTCGACTCGAAGCTCGATCTGGGTTCCATCGCCGCAAATCTCCGCCGCGCCGCCTACACCTGACCGCTCCCAACGTCCAGCCCACAGCCCCGAGCCTGCCGAAACGTCCAAACTCCAGACCCCCGGCTGAAAGCCGGGGGCCTGCCCGCTACGCGCTTGGTTGCGCCGGAGGCGCGGCAGAGGGTAGCCGGTGGCGAGCGCGGAGCGCCGCCACCGGACGGGCGTTTGTTGCTCGATCTCCGCCCCGTAGGGGCGGCAGACGCCTCTTCCGCCCCTGCCGGGGCGGTTTGATCTGTGCTCCTTCCGGTGGCTGCGCGCTTTTGCGCTTGCCACCGGCTGATATGGAGGGCGACCCGCTCGGGAACCGAGCTGGTCGGCAGAAAATGAGGCGCGGGTCGCCCTCAATTCCTGATGATGGGGGGTCATCCCTCCATCCCCTCTACCTTCTGATGTCCCTCCGGGACGATCCGCCCTGGGGCACCGCGAAAGGGCCGAACTCCAGCCGCGACATCTTCGACGCCGCGTACCACGAAGAGCCGTAGAATATCGCCCAGTGTCCTCCTCCGTATCCACGCACGAGTCGCGTCGAGCGACCCAGGTCACGCTGAGGGCGGTGGTTCTGCTCGCCGGCGTGCTGTGCGTGGTCTTCGCCATCTCCTTCGCCTTCAGCGACCGCGGGCTGCCCGAGCTGCAGGACGCGCGGACGCGCGTGGCCGAGCTGCACGCCGACATTACCTACCTCGAGAACGAGAACGCGCGCCTGCGGGCCGAGATCGAGAGCGTGAAAAAGTCCTCCTACGCGATCGAGCGCATCGCGCGCGAGGACCTGGGGATGTCCAGGCCCGGCGAGACCGTGTACATGTTGCCCGCGAAGTGAGTTGCGGGTTGCGGGTTGCCGGTTGCGAGCTGTCGCGCAAGAACCCCAAGGCCCTCGCACTCGCAACTCAACTCCCAACTCGCAACTCGAAACCGGCAACTCACTCCAGCAGCTTCGCGTACCCCTCGATCACCTTTGCCAGCACCACGATCTGCGCGTTGGCCTCGTCCCACTTCCTCAGCTCGATCGCCTCGCGCACGGCGGGGAAGGTCTTCACGCCGTAGCCCGTGTAGAGGCCGGGGGCGTAGACGTGATGGCGATACCAGGGACGTTGCGGTAGTCCCTCATCGCGTGTGAGCGCGCGCTCGAGGCGCATGGCGATGCGGTCGTCGCGCGTATCGGCGCGGTCATATGCCGCGGCGCTCTTCTGCAGCCGCTCGAGCGCATTTCGCAGCGGCGCGAATTCGAGGAACGGTGCGGCCGGAAGCGCCGGCGGCGCCACGAACGGCTTCGTCGGATCGGCCGCCAGCTCCATCGTCCGTTCGCGCAGCTGGCGGTTTCGCTCCTCGACGTCCCGGCGCGTCTTCTCCGCGAGCTTCGTCACCTCGTCGAGGTACGTCGCCGCCGTCGCCGCCAGCGTCGAGGTCTCGAACGGGAGGAAGTCCGCGTTCGCCAGCCTGAGCATCATCCGCCCGGTCGTCTTCGCCTGCACGATGCCGTACGCGAACGTCGGATCGCCGAACCGCGTGTAGTGGTCGAATGAGTCGTACGCGGAGTGATAGACGCCGTACTCGCCTTCGCCGCCATAGCTGATGTTCAGCGAGGCGATGCCCGCGTGTTGCAGGAACGGCGTGTAGTCCGAGCCCGATCCGAGGGCGCGCAACCGGATCAGCGGCCGCTCGCGGATCTCCTTTCTCTCCGCGGCGTCCTCCGCCTCCAGGAGCTGGCGCGCTCGCCACCGCTCCAGCACCGGCACGCCCCTCTGCGGATCCTCCACGTCGCGTGCAACCTCGGTCACGAAACGCTCGAGCGTGTGCGAGCCCGCGGCCTCGAGGAAGCCGCGGTCGTTCGAGTCGGAATTGAGATACACGACCGCGTGCTCGCGCAGGTCCGCGAGATGTGCCTCCACCCACTCCGTCGATCCGAGGAGTCCCTGCTCCTCGCCGTCCCAGGCGGCGTAGACCAGCGTGCGGCGCGGACGCCAGCCGCTCTTCGCCAGCTCGCCGATCGCACGCGCCTCCTCGAGCAGTGCCACCATCCCGCTGACCGGATCGTTCGCGCCGTGCACCCAGGCGTCGTGATGATTGCCGCGGATGATCCACTGGTCCGCGAGATCGGTTCCGCGAAGACGCGCAATGACGTCGTACGCGGGCGCAAGGTTCCAGTCGAACTCCACTTTCAGATGCACGCGGGCCGGGCCGGGACCCATGTGATAAGTCAGCGGCAGCGCGCCCCGCCACTCCTGCGGCACGCGCGGCCCGCCGAGGTTGCGGAGGAGCGGAAGCGCGTCGCCGTAGGAGATCGGGAGGACCGGGATCTTCGTCAGCGTCGTCGCCTCAGCGAGGTCGAGACGCTTCGCGTCTTTCGTCGCGCCGACACCGGGCGTCAGCGGATCGCCGGAGTAGACCGGCATGTCCGCGACCGAGCCACGCTGCGCGCCTTGCTCACTGCGGTAAGCACCGCCCGGGTACACGTCCCCCTGGAAATAGCCGTCGTCGCGGGGGTCGGAGTAGATGATGCAGCCGATCGCGCCGTGCTCCGCCGCGACTTTCGGCTTGATCCCGCGCCACGAGCCGCCGTAGCGCGCGATGACGATCTTCCCTTTCACATCGACGCCGTTCTGCGCCAGGATCTCGTAGTCCCGCGGCACGCCGTAGTTCACGTACACGAGGTCGCCCGTGACGTCGCCGTCGATGGAGTAGGCGTTGTAGGGCGGGAGAATCTCATCGGCCTGATCGGAGGTCGCGTCCTCTTTCAGCGCCGGCTCCATCAGCTTCGCCGTGTAGCGTTCCGGCGCGACCAGCTCGACGACGCGCGTCTTCGGCGTCGGGAACAGCACATCGAAGCGCTCGATGTTCGTCTCGTAGCCCCATGATTTGAACAACGCCGCCATGAATTCCGCGTTCTCCTTGCCGAACGCGGAGCCGAGGTGATGCGGCCGCGCCGTCATGCGCTTCATCCAGTTGCGGAGGTTGTCGCGGTTGAGCTTCGCGTCGAACTGCTTCTCGAGCGCGTGCTGCTTCGCGGAATCCTTGAAGCCGTAGATCGGCGTTGGCGCCGGTTGAGCGGGGAGGGCGGTGGTGGTGAGGAGAAGCGCGGCGGCGATGAGTCGGCGCATGGTCGTGCGATTCTACGCGTCCGGATCAGGAGTTCGCGCGCGCATTCGGTCAGGCCTCACGATCACGACCGCTCCGGCGAGCAACTCCACCCCGTGCATCGCGATCGCCCGAAACACACGCCTCTTCATGCCGTGCGGCGGTGATGCTGGAGTCGAGAACGATGATGCCCGCGCTCGGCAGCCTCTCGAACACCGCGAGCTCCCCGAACTCGCGATCCGCGGTGATCAAGACCCGCTCCGCGCGCGCAGCCGCAGCGAGCACCCGCCGATCTCCCGGATCTGCCGGCCAGTCGCTGACACTGTCGACATCATGGCCCTGCTCGCGCAGAGCGGACGCCAGCAGGTGCGAGATACAGCTATCGATCAGCAGCTTCACTCGTGACCAGCAGAGGGGCGAAGTACTCGCGGCCCGTGATGCGCGAGGCGTACTTGAGGCACGCGAGGATGTCCTCACGTTCCAGCCACGGGTAGTGCTCGAGCAATTCGTCGATCGACGAGCCTGCGGACATCATCCCCAGGACGTGCGAAACAGCCAGTCGCCGTCCGCGAATGATCGCCTTCCCGCCGTAGATCTCCGGGTTGTATGTGATCCGGTCGAGCAATACCTCGTCGCTCATAGGCACATCTTACTCCCCGCGATTACACTCCCCACCCCATGTGCGGCATCAACGGGGTCTTTGCGTATCGCGACGGGGCGCCGCCGGTCGATCCCGACGAGTTGCTGCGCTCGCGCGAGTGCATGCGCTCGCGCGGGCCGGATGCCGCGGACCTCTGGATCTCCGACGATGCGCGGGTCGGGCTGGGGCACCGGCGGCTGGCCATCATCGATCTCTCGGCGGCCGGCGCGCAGCCGATGCGGCGCGGCGAGCGGGTGATCATCTTCAACGGCGAGATCTACAACTACCGCGAGCTCCGCGCCCGGCTGGAAGCGAAGGGACGGGCGTTTACGTCGCATTCGGACACCGAGGTCCTTCTCGCGCTCTACGACGAGATGGGCGAGGAGATGCTCGGCGAGCTGCGCGGCATGTTCGCCATCGCGTTGTGGGACGGCGCGAAGCGGCGGATGCTCTTCGCGCGCGATCCCTACGGCATCAAGCCGCTCTACTACGCGGATGATGGCGGCACCGTGCGCGTCGCGTCGCAGGTGAAGGCGCTCGTCGCCGGAGGCCGCGTCGACAAGCGCTTCGACTCCGCCGCCGCAGCGGGGTTCTTTCTCCGCGGAACGGTACCCGAGCCGTTCACGATGTACCGCGCGATCCGCGCGCTGCCTGCCGGTTCGTACTGCTGGGTCGATGCGAACGGCGTCGGCGAGCCCCACGCGTACTTCTCCATCGCCGCCACCCTTCGCGATGCGCTCGACAGCGCGCAGCGGATCAGGGACGGCGAGCGCGAGGAGCTCGTCCACGACGCCGTTCTCGAGTCCGTCCGCTACCACATGGTCGCGGACGTGCCGGTCGGCGCCTTCCTCTCCGCCGGCATCGACTCCAGCGCCATCGTGGCGTTCGCGTGCGAGTCTGGCGCGACGGACCTGCAGACGATGACCCTGCGCTTCGAGGAATATCGCGGCCGCGACAACGACGAGGCGCCGCTGGCTACGCTCGTCGCGCGGCAGTACGGCGTCCGTCACACGATCCGCGAGCTCACGCTGAACGACTTTCGCGCCGAGCTGCCGCGCATCTTCGCGGCAATGGACCAGCCGACCGTCGATGGTCTCAACAGCTACTTCATTAGCAAGGCGGCCGCGGAGCTCGGCCTGAAAGTGGCCATGAGCGGCACGGGCGGCGACGAGCTGTTCGGCGGCTACACGTCGTTCCGCGACATCCCCCGCTGGATGCCGCTCACCTCCGTCCTCTCCCGCGTCCCCGGCCTAGGCGAGGGCGTCTACCGGCTCAATACCGCGCTGGCGAAGCGCAGCCGCCACATCAGCCCGAAGATGGGCGAGATCCTGCGTCACGGGAAGTCCTACGCCGGCGCGTATCTCGTGAAGCGAGGGCGCCTCCTGACTTCGGAGTTGCCCGAGGTGCTGGGGAGCGAGATTGCGCGGGAGGGGGTCGAGCGTCTGAACCTGATGCAGATCCTCGAGCGCGCGGTGAGCCCCGATCCGGGAACGCCCTACACCCGCGTTGCGGCGCTCGAGTCGTCGCTCTATCTTCGCAATCAGCTGCTGCGGGACATGGACTGGGCGAGCATGGCCCACTCGCTCGAAGTGCGCGTGCCCCTCGTCGACGCGCATCTGCTACGCAGGCTCGCACCCGCCCTCGTCACACGCAAAGGCCGCGGAAAAGGCATCCTCGCCACCGCACCCCGTCCGCCCCTGCCCGCGGAAGTACGCACGCGCCGCAAAACGGGTTTCACCCTGCCGATCAAGGAGTGGCTCCGCCAGGAAGGGAGAGTGGAGCTCGGGAAGCGCAGCTGGGCGCGCAAGGTGTACGAGGTGATGTTCTCGAGCGAGATGGGATATTGGTGAGTCGTCGAGTCGTCGAGGTCGCCTGCGGTGACGCGTCGGTCGTCGTGGACGACTGCGACGGGGTGCTCTGGGAGACGCCGGACGCCTCCCGCTGGCATGCGGCAACGAGGAGGGGCGAGGCAGAGGAAAGCTGCGATGCGAATCAGGAGCGCGCACGCAAGACGCGAGCCCTCGTATCACGGCTCTTCGGTCCGCTCCGCCGCACCGCGTCATCGGACGCTACCGCCCGCGTAGCGGGCAAAAGGAAATAGCCCCCGGCTTCAGCCGGGGGAATTGCGACCTTAGAGTCCAGCCCGCGTAGCGGGCGACAGGACGACTCTTTCGCCCGCTTCGCGGGCTGACCAAGACACCGCGCCCCACCCCGGCTGAGAGCCGGGGGCTAGTGCGCCCGAGAGCGCATCTGAAGAGGAGGTGAGAACACTCTCAACCAAATGCTCGACTGGTTGAAAGCCGACCGTAACTGCGTCGTCGCAAGACGGGGTGGAGAGCAACGGAAGGCGAGCCTGTCGGT
>CAZLGP010000123.1:0-9021 GCA_964558905.1 uncultured Thermoanaerobaculia bacterium
ATGGCGCGCCGGCCGCTGGCCGGCCGGTCCACCGGCCGCTGGCCGGTGGTCCCGGCGGGCCGCCGGGGGACCTGCGGGCCAGCGGCCGGCGCGCCGAGGGTACCGAGGGCGCCCAGGACACCGTCAACTTGTGGCCTGAGCTTCCGGATGACTCCGACCTCATCGTCAGCCTCGACGACGACGACCATCTCCGCCGCATCGATGCGGAACAGCGGGGGGCGGCGTGGAACGAGTAGCGTTTCTCGTCGAGCAGTCGGGGGCGCGCATTCCGTGCCTGCTCAATCCCGAGAGCGTCGTGTTGCGGCGGGCGAGCGGCGTGCGCTCCCTGCGCAGCGTCGGCGGTCTCGCGGGTGCGCGGGCCATGGCCGACGATCCGCTGCTGCACACCGGCGGCGGCACCACGGAGATCGTGGTCGATCTTCTGTTCGACGTCTCGCTCATCGAGACGCCGGTGGCCGAGGGTACACAGCCGGTAACGGACGTGCGCACCCTGACGCTCCCTCTCTGGGGACTCACCGAGCACTCCGATCCGGCGCGCTCGGGATCGGGGATCGTGCGCTTCGTCTGGGGGAAGACCTGGAACATCCGCGCCGTGATCGCGGCGCTGGCGGAACGGCTCGAGTACTTCGACGCCGACGGCGCGCCGGGACGCTCGTGGCTGCGGATGCGCATGCTGCGCGTCGACGAGCCCGATCCGCAGCAGCAACCCGCCGTCGCCGCACCACAGGCACAGCCCGGTGCGGAGACGCAGGTCGTCGAAGTGCCGCCGCCGCCGGCCACGGCGGAGACGCCGGCAGCCGAGTCGGAGGAGGAGGCGGCACCTGAGCCGCCGCCGCAGCGCCTCGACGAGCTCACGTATCAGATGTACGGCGACCCCTCGCTCTGGAAGCTCGTCGCCTCCATCAACGGCGTCATCGATCCATTCCACATCCCGGCCGGGCTGGCGCTGCGCTTTCCTCCGCTGACGAATCTCAAAGAGGAGACGCGATGAAGAGCGTGGGCGTTCTCCCGCAGGTTCGGCTGCTCGTCGACGGCGAGGCCATCACGGTAACGGCCGCGGCCGCGCTGGCGAGCGTGCGCGTCCGGCAGCGACTCTCGCTGCCCTCGCTCTGCGAGCTCACGTTTTCGCTCCGCGCGGAGACCATCGAAGGACTCCCGCGTGTCGGAACGACTCTCGAGCTGCGCGTCGAAGACGACGCCCTTCTCTTCAAGGGGGAGGTCACCGCGGTCGAGCACTCGTCACGGATGCACACGGGACGCGTGCTGCGCGTCCGCGCCTACGATGCACTGCACCGCCTGCGCAAGTCACAGCCGGTGAAGGCGCACGCGCGGTTCACCGCCGCCGATCTCGCGCGCGAGCTCGCCGGGCCGCTCGACCTCGAGGTCGACGCCGCGGACGAGGGACGCACGATCGCCCGGTGGGTCCAGCATCGACAGAACGATCTCGATTTCCTGGCCGAGGTGTGCGCGCGGTCGGGGCTCTACCTGGTGGTGGAGGGCGACACGCTCTCTCTGGTGATGCTCGAAGAAGACGAAGACGACGCGGTCGAGCTCGAGCTAGGGGACACGCTGATCGAGGGGCGCATCGATCTGAACGCCGACACGCTCTGCAAGTCCGTCGCGATCCGCGGATGGAACCCGCAGCGCGCGGCATCGCACGAGGCGAGCATCGACCGCGACGACACCCCCGAGGACCTGTCGGACGCCGTCGACGTCGAGCGCACGCTGACGGACGAGCTGCTCACCGACGACGCCGAAGCGGAGGCGATCGCTCACGCGGAGCTCGCGCGGCGCGATCACGCTCTGGTCGACGTTTGGGGCATCGCGGAAGGCGACGTGAAGTTGCGACCCGGCGCCACGGTGAAATTGACCGGCATCGCCGATGAGCCGCGCAGCGCGGTCATCACCGCCGTCGATCACACCATCGAGCGACCGACCGGTTTCCGCAGCGAGTTTTCCAATCCCACGCCGCGCATCCGCACCCGCGACCGCGCCGCCGTCACCGCACTCGGCATTGTCACGAGCGTGGAGGATCCCGACAGCATGGGCCGCGTGAAGCTCTCGCTTCCTGCGTACGGCGACGTCGAGACCGAGTGGCTCCCGGTCGTCACCGCGGGCGCGGGCGCCGCGAAAGGCTTCGTGGCCATTCCCGACGTCGACGACTCCGTCGTCGCCGTCTTTCCCCGCGGCGAGCCGGGGCTCGGCTTCGTCATCGGCAGTCTCTACACGAACGCGCACCCGGACCCGGGCATCGACGGGGGCCGCGTCAGGCGGTACAGCTTCCTCACACCCAACGGCCAGAAGCTGACGCTCGACGACGCCCGCGATGCGATCCGCATCGAGAACAAGCAGGGGAGCTTCATCGAGATGCTTCCCGACAAACTGACGATTCACGCGGCGACGGACCTCGACGTCGAGGCGCCGGGCCGCACCGTGACGATCCGCGGGAAGCTGATCAACTTCGAGAGGGCCTGACCATGCTGCTGATGACGCTCGACGCCGTGGTCGTCTGCACGCACAAGATCGGACACGTCGATCTCATCGCCACGCAGAGCCTCGTGAAGGTCGAAGGACGGCCGGTGCTCGTCGCCGTCGATCCCGAGAAGCGTCCGATCGGCGGATGCCCGAACACCGGACCGGCGATGAAGCCGTGCACGCTCACGCTGAAGGTGCAGCGCGGCTACTCGCCGTTCATGAAGATCGAGGGACGCCGCATCTGCCTCGACACCGTACGCGGATTCACCGACGGCACGCCTCCGGGCGCCGTGGAGTACGTGGTGCGCTGGCCGGGACAGAACTTCGTTTCGGAGAAGAAGAAATGATGGGAGCCGATTCACCGCGGAGGACACAGCGAGCACAGAGGCTTCTCTGTGTCCTCTGTGCTCTCTGTGGTGATCGGTCCCAGTTCAGGAGCACATGAATGGAACGCGCGTGGAGATTCGTCCATCCCGACTTCGACCAGGATCTGCCCGGCCTGCACGTCTCCGCGACCGGCGGCGTGGCGATGACGGAAGATGACGCCGCGGTGCGGCAGTCGATCCTGCTGCTGCTCTCCACGCGGCCCGGCGAGCGCGTGATGCGTCCGGACTACGGCTGCAATCTCCATCGCCTTCTCTTCTGGCCGAACGACCACACCACGGCGGGGCTGGCGATGCACTACGTGCGACAGGCCATCGAGCGTTGGGAGCCGCGCGTGCAGATCACCCGACTGGACGCGACCCGGAACGAGTACGACGCCGCGCGCCTGGACATCCATCTCGAGTACCGCCTGCGTGCGACGCAGCGGGCCGAGGAGCTGCGGATCTCGGTGGCGTTGCACGAGGAGACGCACTGATGCCGATCGCTGCTCCGAAACTGGACGACCGGGGATTCGCCGATCTCGTCGCCGACGCGCGGCAGGTGATCGAGCGCCTCGCGCCGGACTGGACGGACCGCTCGCCGAACGATCCGGGGATGGTCCTGGTCGAGGTCTTCGCGCACCTCACCGACGTGATGCTGTACCGGCTCAACCGACTGCCCCTCGGTGCCTACGTCGAGTTCCTGCGCCTCGCGGGCGTGAAGTTGCAGGCGCCCTCCGCGGCGACGGTGCGGCTGCGCTTCTCGCGCGAGAAAGCCACGGATGCGATCGAGATCCCGCGCGGCACCCGCGTGACCATCGCCCGCAACGCATCGTCGTCCGCGGCGCCGGTGTTCTCGACCATCGACGCCGTACGGCTCGCGCCGGGCGCGACGTCGGCCGAGGTGATGGCCATCCATGCGGACTTCGTCGAGGGCGAGGCGGCGGATGTGTCCACTGGTCTGCCCGGATTCCGCGTCACGGCCAAGCGCGCGCCGATCATCGCCAGGACCGGCGACGACCTCGACCTCGTCGTCGGCGTGGAGATGCGCGCGAACGATCCGGTCGACGCGGACGCGGTGATCGTCTCGTGGGACCGCAAGCGCTATCGGGTCTGGCGTGAGGTCGACAGCTTCGCGCTCGCGGGGGACGCGCGTCACGTCTACGTCGCCGATCGGGCCGGCGGCACGATCGAGTTCGCGTCCGCCGCGCGTCTGCCACGAGCGGACGGCATGCTGGAGATGGCTCCCGCGGAGCTCGCCGCGATCCCGACCGGGGGCCGTGAGATCCGCCTCTGGTACCGGCGCGGCGGAGGAGCGGAAGGGAACGTCGTCGCGAATTCGCTGACCGTCCTCAAGGAAACGATCCCCGGCATCACCGTCACGAATCCGGAGCCCGCCTCGGGCGGCCGCGCGGCGGAGACGCTGGAGAACGCCATGATCCGCGCGCCGCACGAGCTGTACTCACTCGAGCGCGCCGTCACCGCGCGCGACTTCGAGCGGGTCGCGATCCGCTCCACCGGCGCGATCGAGCGTGCTCGCGCGGTCACGGGGATGGATCTCTGGCGTCACGCTTCGCCGGGAACCGTGGAAGTGTTGATGGTGCCGCACGTGCCGGAGGAGCTGCGCAGCGGCGCCGTGACGGAACAATTGGTGACGCAGTACGCGACGGCCGATGCTCTCGGTCGGGCGCAGGCATCGCTCGACGAGCGCCGTCCGCTGGGGACGAACGTCGTCGCGGGTTGGGTGCGCTACAAAGGCGTGCGCGTGAAGGCTCGCGTGGTCATTCGCCGCGGCGAGGATCGGGCACAGGTCGGTGGCCGGCTGCTCGAGCGGCTGCACGCGCTCATCACGCCTCTGCCGAGCACTCTCGACCCGACAGGGTGGGAGTTCGGCGAGTCGCTGCGCATTGGTCAGGTGTACGACCTCCTGCTCGCCGAGCCGGGAGTGCGCTACGCGGACGACGTGCGTCTGATCGTCGACCGCGCGCCCGATCGCGACGTGACCTCGCTGGCCGCGGACGCGTTCCAGGCGCGGACGTTCTACGCCGCCGCCGGCGACACGCTCTTCCGGACGTTCGACAACGGCGACGGTTGGGAGTCCATCCGCCGCTTCGAGGAAGAGTCGGTGACCCTGGTGAAGGCGCACGCAACGGTGCCGGGACTCCTCGCCGCGATCACGACGAAAACGACGCAGGAGGGGACGACGTCGACGATCCACATCTCCGGCGACTGCGGCGAGTCGTGGTCGGTGACGATGCCGATCGCGCTGGCGATCGACGATCTCGACTGGATGGTGCGCGACAGCGTACCGATGCTGCTGCTCGCGACGAGCCAGGGCCTGTATGAGCTGTCCGTCGCGGCGGGCTCGGTGCCGATCCAGGTGCTCGTCGAGCCGGCCAATCAGGACCTCGGCTTCTACGCCGTGGCGTCGACGATCACCGCGAGCGGCGCGATCAGCGTGGCCGTCGCCGCGCGCGGTACCGCGGGCGTGTATCTCTCGAGGGAGGCGGCGCGTCCGGGATCGTTCCGCATGATCGGCATGCGCGGCGAGGACATCCGGGTCCTGGCGGTCCAGCACGAAGGCCCCAGCGATCTGCTGTTCGCCGGCGTCGCCGCGCCGGGCGAGGTGGGGAAGGGCTGCTACCGCTGGCGGATCTGGGACGCGCCCGACGCGCAACCGGAATGGGAGCTGCTGTCGAAAGGATGGGACGGCGGGAGCTGTCTGGCGATCGCGTTCACGGGATCGCGCGTGCTGGCCGCATCGCATCGCGCCGGGGTGTTGTGGCTCGATACGTCGCGCTCGGATTCGGAGTGGACCGCGCCGGAGGCGTCGGCCCTGCTTCCGATCCAGGAGCTCGGGCGCTTCGAGCCGGTCAACGGACTCGCCACATCGCCATCGGGCACCGTGATCCTCGCGGGCGGCCCGCAAGGCGTGTATCGCACGGGCGATCCGACGACGCGCTACGCGCACGTGTCGTCACCGGAGTTCACGGACAAGGTGACGCTGCCGGAGACGTGGCTGTTCACCTCCGGCGCACACGAGATCGAAGTCCTCGTGGAAGGGGAGCGAAGGTGAGGGCCCAGCCTGTCAGGATGACAGCATGGGTTGGCGGCCGCTGTGGTCAGCGGCGCGCCCTGGGCCGCATTTCCCAGCCTGTCATCCTGAGCCGCGGAGACGGCGAAGGACCCCCTGCGGTATGCGACGAGCGCGCACGAAGCAGGGGGTCCTTCGCCGCGCTTCGCCGGCTTCTCATGACAAACACTGTCCCGGAGGGACGACAGAGGGTAGCCGGTGGCAAGCCGCGAAAGCGGCGCAGCCACCGGAATGATGCGCGCAACCCATCGCGCCCCGGCAGGGGCGCAAGACCACTCTGGCACCCCTGCCGGGGTGCAAATCCTCCCACCATCCTGAACCGGTGGCGGCGCCGCTTTCACGGCTTGCCACCGGCTACCCTCTGTGACGCCTCCGGCGTCGGGCGGGCTCCCTGTCATTCCCTCACATGCAGCGCGCACGCTGTGAAGCGGCTGCTAATGACGTCGAAGACGTCATCGGTGTCATCGAGGCCGGCGAAGGCAGTACAGCGTGCCGGAGGCTTGGCCAAACAGCGCAGCCGGCCGTGCCGGCTCAGGATGACAGGAGGGCTTGCCGACGGCTCTGCTCAGAGGCGCGCCATTGGAGCCCTCCCATGAAACGCGAGCGCATCGCGGAGCTCCTGCCGACCGTTTTTCGCCGCGCGCTCCCTCACTCTCCGCCGCTCGCGGCGGTCCTCGGCGTGATGGAGGCGATGCACGGCCCCTCGGAGAAGGCGCTCGCGCACTTCGGGGACGCGCTGAATCCGCGTACCGCCTCCGACCGCTTCGTGCCGTTCCTCGCCTCGTGGACCGGGCTCGATTTCGTGTCCGAAGGAGCAACGCCGATCGATCTGTCCCGGCTGCGTGAGCTGATCGCGATGTCGAGCGTCCTCGCCAAGTGGCGCGGGACGGCAACGGGACTGATCTTGTTCGTGGAGATCGCCACCGGTTTGCGTGGATTCAGCGTCGAGGAGCCGCGTCCATTTCACTTCGTCCTGCACGCGCCACTCGCCGCCCTGCCCTGGCAGGAGCTCATCGGACGCATCGTCCTGACCGAGAAGCCGGCGTATGTGACCTCGGACGTGGTTTTCGGATGAAACGTTTCCGGCGTGCCCGTCACTACGTTGGTGAAAGGAGACGAGTCCAATGAACGTCGTCAAAATCATCGCCGGGATCATCACCATGGGTCTGGGAACCTTCGGCCTGCTCAACAGCATCTTTCTCTGGGTCCCCATGCTGGTGCAGGGGCACGCGGTAACGGGGCAGTCGTCGCCGAAGCAGACCGCGTTGCGCGTGGCCGGCGGGGTGATCAGCCTCGCGCTCATCGCCGGCGGCATCGCCATCATCGCCACTTGAGTGCGTCCCAGGAGGATCGGCATGGCCCGGAATTTCACGATCACCACTCCCACGGAGATGGTCCGCGTCGGTGCCACGGGACGCGCCGAGATGGTCTTCACCGTCACCAACGCCACGAGCGCGCCCCAGCGCGCGCTCGTGCGGGCGATGCCGCTCGGCACGACGCGCGCCGAATGGCTGTCGGTCGCCGGCGAGGCGGAGCGTGAGTTCGCCGCCGGCGGCGTGCAGCAGTTCACCGTCTCCGCGAACTTCCCTCCGGGCACGCCGCCGGGACGCTATCCCTATCGTCCGGACGTCCTCTCCGCGAGCCGCGCCGGCGAGGATCGCGAAGAGGGCCCGAGCGTGGCGTTTGAAGTGGCCGCGGCGGAAGAGCCTAAGAAGAAGAGCCTCTGGTGGCTGTGGATCGCGATCGCGGTGCTGCTCGCGATCCTCGCCATCGTCGGATTCCTCATCTGGCGCCCCAGTGGTGACGACGAGCCGAAGGAGCCGGAGCGCGTGGACCGCAAGGCCGCCGTGCCGCGCAACGGCGTCGCCTTGTGGCTTGCCGCCGACGAGGCCCAGCCGAATCCGGGAAGCACGAGCATCGACTTCTGGCAGAACCCGGAGATCGCAGGGCCTCGCGCCAGCGTACTGAACATCGCCGGCCAGCCGCTCTTCGTACCCAACGCGCTGAACGGACACGCCGTCGCGCGCTTCGACGGCGTCGACGACATGCTGAGGACGAACGTCGAGTTCGGACGGGGGCGGATGTCCGCCGCTACGGTGTTCGCGGTCTTCAATAGCGCGACGGCGGCGACCTCGCCGCTGCGCAAGCTGTACGGCTGCGACAACGGCGGCTTCGATCCCGCCGTCGGTCTCGACACCCGCGCGTCGATGAACTACGCCGTCTTCACCGGCTCGGGCGTGCATCCTTATTTCGTGCTCGCCGCGGGCCGCTATTACCTCACCAGCGACCTCTGGCAGTGGACCTCCTTCAGCGGCTGGGTGGACGGCCGCCTCATGATCGACCGCCAGCAGATCAACAGCGACACGAACACACTCGACCTGCTCTACATCGGCGGAACGGGTCCGGTCTACCGTGAGCCGTGGCGTGGCGATATCGCGGAGGTGATCGTGTACTCGAGGGCACTCGAGGATGAGGAAAGACGGAAGGTGGAGGATTACCTTGCTGAAAAGTACGCGCTGACGCTCAATCGCTAGCCGGGCCGGCCGGCGCCGGAGTCTTCGAGTCGCCAGTCTTCGAGTCGTCGAGTCTGACTCCTCGGAGACTGGAAGACTTGACTCCTCGAAGACTCGGAGACTCGGAGACTCGGATCCACGAGGAGATCCAGGAGGAACAGATGGCTCGCAATTTCACGATCACCACTCCCGCGGAAACCGTGCGGGTCGGACCCGACGGACGCGGAGAGATGACGTTCACGGTGACGAACGTCAGCGGCTTCCCGACGCGCGGCCTGGCGAAGATCGCGCCGCTCGGTAACACCTCCCCGGAGTGGCTCACGATGACCGACGTTGAGCGCGAGTTCCCCGCGGCCGGTGTGCATCAGTTCAGCGTCACCGGTGAGATTCCGCCGGGCACGCCGGCGGGACGATACACGTGGCGATTCGACGTCGTCACCGCGGTGAAGAGCGGTGAGTCGAGCGACGCGGGACCGACCGTCGCGTTCGAAGTCGGGGCCACGGAGCCGAAGAAGAAAGGGATCCCGTGGTGGGTGTGGGTGGCGATCGCCGTGGGTGCGATCGTGCTCGCGGTGGT